>NZ_SLTR01000028.1:0-28844 GCF_004347715.1 Halomonas marinisediminis
CTCCATTCGCCCGGGGGACCCGGCCTCCCACAGCAAACCGGCGAAGGCGCCGACAGGCGCCCCGAATCGAGAGTCTCTGTGGGAGGGCAGCTTTGCCGCGCTAAGGCGCCGACAGGCGCCCTGAATCAGGGGCACTGTGAGACGCGCCGATAATCGGTACAATCGCGCCCCCACTCTGCTTCGACCGGACGCTCGCCTTGATCGCTACCGCCAACATCACCATGCAATTCGGGGCCAAGCCCCTGTTCGAGAATGTCTCCATCAAGTTCGGCAACGGTCACCGCTACGGCCTGATCGGTGCCAACGGCTGCGGCAAGTCCACCTTCATGAAGATCCTCGGCGGTGACCTGGAGCCCTCCTCGGGCCAGGTCATGGTCGAGGCCGGTGCACGACTCGGCAAGCTGCGCCAGGACCAGTTCGCCTTCGAGGAGGAGCGGGTCATCGACACCGTGATCATGGGCAACAGCGAGCTGTGGCAGGTGGCCGCTGAGCGCGAGCGCATCTACTCGCTGCCCGAAATGACCGAGCAGGATGGCATGGACGTGGCGGACCTCGAGGTCCGCTTCGCCGAACTCGATGGCTACACCGCCGAATCCCGGGCCGGCGAGCTGCTGCTCGGGCTGGGCATCCCCCTCCATCAGCACACCGGCCCCATGAGCGAGATCGCCCCAGGCTGGAAGCTGCGCGTGCTGCTGGCCCAGGCGCTGTTCGCCGACCCCGATGTGCTGCTGCTCGACGAGCCCACCAACCACCTGGATATCAACACCATCCGCTGGCTGGAGGGCATTCTCACCGCACGCAACAGCACCATGGTGATCATCTCCCACGACCGCCACTTCCTCAACAGCGTCTGCACCCATATGGCGGACCTGGACTACGGCGAGATCCGCCTCTTCCCCGGCAACTACGATGAGTACATGACCGCCGCGACCGCCGCCCGCGAGCGTCAGTACGCCGACAACGCCAAGAAGAAGGCGCAGATCGCCGATCTGCAGGCCTTCGTCAGCCGTTTCTCGGCCAACGCCTCCAAGGCCAAGCAGGCCACATCCCGGGCCCGCCAGATCGAGAAGATCAAGCTCGAGGAGATCAAGCCCTCCAGCCGGGTCAGCCCGTTCATCCGTTTCGTGCCGGCCAAGAAGATCCATCGCAACGCGGTCAATGTCGAGGGTCTCACCCAGGGCTTCGGCGACGAGGCCCCGCTGTTCGAAGGGTTCGGCATGACCGTCGAGGCCGGCGAGCGCATCGCCATCATCGGGCCCAATGGCATCGGCAAGACCACGCTGCTGCGCACCCTGGCCGGCGAGCTGGCGCCCCAGGCCGGCAGCGTCAAGTGGACCGACAGCGCCGACCTCGGGGTCTTCGCCCAGGATCATGCCGACGACTTCGCCAACGAGGCGACACTGTTCGAGTGGATGGCCCAGTGGACCGACGGTGGCGAGCAGGAGGTGCGTGGCGCCCTGGGCCGAATGCTGTTCTCCAGTGACGATATCGGCAAGTCGGTTGGCGTGATCTCCGGCGGCGAGCAGGGCCGGATGCTGTTCGGCAAGCTGGCCCTGACCAGCCCCAATGTGCTGTTGATGGATGAGCCCACCAACCACCTGGACATGGAGTCCATCGAGGCGCTCAACCTGGCCCTGGAGAACTATCCTGGCACGTTGATCTTCGTCAGCCACGATCGTGAATTTGTCTCATCGCTGGCGACCCGCATCCTCGACATGAGTGATAAGGGGATAACCGACTTCAGCGGTGGCTACGACGACTATCTGCGAAGCCAGGGCCTCTATGGCTGAGCATGATCCCCTTGTGACTGTCGCACATTGGCTACGGGCGGGGTGGAGACATCCCGCCGATCTGTCGCCGGCACCACCTCGCGCGGTGCTGCCGGCTGCCAGCACCGCCTGACAGAGCGCCTGTGGGTGGGCTATAAAGGATCTAGCCGCATTGTCGTCAAACTGTTGCGAAGCTGTCGTAAAGCCGTCGCGACAATGTCGCGGAACTGCGACAGTGAGCGATGGCCGTTTCACCAGTTGCCAAACCGCGCGTAGCTAAACCAAGAGCCGCCAAACCAAGAGTTGCCAAACGATGTCTTCACTCTCCCGTCGTCGCTTCAGCCGACTCGTTCTCGCAAGCCCGCTGATGCTGCTCGGAATCGAATCGGCCGGGGCCAATCTGATCGAGACCCAGCTCTCCCGGGCGCACCTTCCTCGTCATGGCGAGGAGGTCTGGGTACTGGTGGATGATCGTGAGGCGAAGCTGATCGTCTACCGAGGCAATCGTGAGCTGGCCCACTTCGCGCCGGTCTCGCTGGGGCGCGGCGGCGCCAGGCCCATGCGCCTGCAGGGCAGTGGTGCCACCCCCAAGGGGGAGTTTCGCGTCAACCGCTTCAATCACGAGAGTGACTGGCACCTGTTCATCGGCCTGGACTATCCGACCCCCGCTCATGCCCGGGTGGCGCTGGAGGAGGGCATCTATACCCAGCAGGACTACGACGACTACTTCCGTTACTACCGGCTCAATGGTCATCCACCCCAGGAAACGGCGCTGGGTGGCTACATCGGCCTGCATGGTGTCGGCAAGGGTGACCCCGAGATTCATCGCCAGTTTCACTGGACCCAGGGCTGCGTGGCGGTG
Organism: Halomonas marinisediminis; assembly: GCF_004347715.1. Classification (NCBI taxonomy): domain Bacteria; kingdom Pseudomonadati; phylum Pseudomonadota; class Gammaproteobacteria; order Oceanospirillales; family Halomonadaceae; genus Halomonas; species Halomonas marinisediminis. The sequence goes on from NZ_SLTR01000028.1 coordinate 2,632, forward strand.
ACCGATGAGCAGATCGAGCAATTGTCTGGTTTGATCGACATTGGCACACGCGTCGTGATCCGCTAGGCTGTACATGCGCAAGGGACGTTGAAAGCGATGGACAAGCGCTGTGACGTGTAATAAAACAGCGCTGACTTCAGTGCCTTGGGCACAAGTCGCTTAAGACGCGCCTGCATGTCGCAGGCAAGACGCCTGATTTCAGGTTTCTTTCAACGCACTACCAAGGAAGACCAAGGAGAACACCATGACTCTGAAGACCACCCTGAAGCTGACCGCCGCTGCCGCATCTCTGGCTGTCCTGGCTGGCTGTGCTTCCACCAGTGCTCTGGAAGAGGTTCGCATGACTGCTGAGTCTGCCCAGGCCGACGCTGCCGAAGCTCGCAGCATCGCCGTCCAGGCACAGAACACTGCCAACCAGGCCCAGCGTGACGCCCAGGCGGCTCTGCAGATGTCCGAGCAGAACCGCGACGAGATGAACCGCATGTTCAGCCGCTCCATGCAGAAGTAAGACTGCTGGAGTGCTGTCATCGCCCCAGGGCGATGGTGGTTCTGCAAAACAGAAAGACCCCGCCTAGGCGGGGTCTTTCTGTTTCTGGAGGCTTTCCATTGCAGAGGCTTTCTGCTTCTGCTCGCTGTGCTTGCCTGGCGCCGCTGTGTGACGCCAGGCGTGGCACGGATCAACGCACGACGGCGATGGCCTCGTAGAGGTTACGCGGCGCTGAGGGAGCCGGTGTGGGCGCCTCCTCGGCCGTTCTGAGCAGCGAGATCGCCTGCCCGTCGGAACGCTCCACGATTGTGCGCAGGCGCTTGTAGTCGACCGGTGGCTGCTCCTCACCGAAGACCTCGGTCAGCTTGTCGATGGCGAACATCAGCGGCTCGAAGCCTTCGCGATTCTCCTCCAGCGCCGGGTAGGACTGGGCCAGCAGCTCACCGTCCGCGGTCCAGCCGGCCTTGAAGGGCTGGTCGATGATATTGACCTGGGTTCCGCTGGGCACGCGCTCGTAGAGAGACTCGATATCCTCGGGGAACATGCGGATGCAGCCGCGGCTAACGCGCATGCCGACCCCTTCGGGCTTGTTGGTGCCGTGGATCAGATAGCTGGGGATACCCAGCAGGATGGCGTGACGCCCCAGCGGATTATCGGGGCCGGCCGGCACGATGGAGGGGGCCGGTTCACCACGCTCGGCGGCCTCGCGGCGCATCGAGGCGGGTGGCGCCCAGGCGGGGTCCTTGACCTTGATGGTGGTCTTGGTAACCCCCACCGGCGTGGAGAACTCCTCGCGGCCAACGCTGATCGGGTAGGTCTCCACCACGCCGGGCTTGGAGTAGTAGTAGAGGCGCAGCTCCGACAGGTTGATCACGATGCCTTCCCGGTCGGCGGCCGGCAGCACCCGACGTGACGGAATGGTTACCTCGGTATCGGCATAGGGGGCCCAGATGCTGACATCCGGGTTGGCCATGCGGATCTCTTCGTAGCCCACGTTGTGCTCACGGGCGATATCGATCAGGGTGTCGCCTTCCTCGACGATCACCGTATAGCTCTCGCCGATGACGCTGCCCTCCTCGGGTAGCGCATAGTGGCCACGAGGCAGCTCATGCACCGCGTCATAGGTGGGGGTCGCCGCCAGGGCGCCGGTGGCAAACAGGGCGCCTAACCCTATCGCCAGGGCATGACGGACGCCGCGACTGGTCAGTGTCAGGGTACTCATCAGGGTCGTTCAACTCCGGGGCTTGAGGGACACCGGTGACTCCTGTGACCGGTGTCGGTGGGCGGTGAGATGGGGCGTATGATAACAGTATAGAGGGCCGGTGCGAGGTTCGAGGTTCCAGGGGCGAGGGGGCCTCGTTCCTCGCTCCTTGATACCCCTTACGCCGCCTGCGCCTTGCGATTCAGCGTCTCGAGCAGCTGCTCCACGGCCTGAAAGCGGGCCTCCTCGTTCTCCATGCTGGCCTCGAAGCGCAGGGTGTCGGCACCATCCAGGCGATAGCGACCGGGCTCACGCTGGATCAGCTCCACCAGCGTCAAGGGATCGACACTGGTGTGGGCGCCGAAGATGACGCGTCCCCGCTCGGGGCCGGCCTCCAGGCGAGTGATGCCCAGGCGCTCGGCGCGCTGGCGCAGCCGAGTCTGACGCAGCAGGGTCTTGACCGGTGCCGGCAGCAGGCCGAAGCGGTCGATCATCTCCACCTGCAGCTCCTTGAGCTGCGCCTCATCGTTGGCGCTGGCGATGCGCTTGTACATCACCAGGCGCTGCTGCACATCGTGCAGATAGTCGTCGGGGATCAGGGCCGGCAGATTGAGGCTGATCTCGACGCCCTCATCCAGGGGCGCCTCGATATTGGGCGTCTTGCCGGCGCGGATGGCCGACACGGCACGGTCGAGCATCTCCATGTAGAGGCCATAGCCGATCGCCTCCATCTGCCCGCTCTGCTCGTCGCCGAGCAGCTCGCCGGCGCCGCGAATCTCCATATCGTGGCTGGCCAGCGTAAAGCCGGCACCGAGATCCTCGGCGGCGCCGATCGCCTCCAGGCGCTTGATGGCATCGCGGGTCATCGCCTTCGGCGGCGGGGTCAGCAGGTAGGCATAGGCCTGGTGGTGGCTGCGACCGACCCGGCCGCGCAGCTGGTGGAGCTGGGCCAGGCCGAACTTGTCGGCGCGCTCGATCAGGATGGTATTGGCGCTGGGCACGTCGATGCCGGTCTCGATGATGGTGGAGCACACCAGCACATTGAAGCGCTTGTGATAGAAGTCCGACATCACCCGCTCCAGGGCGCGCTCGGGCAGCTGGCCATGGGCCACCCCGACCCGGGCCTCGGGGACCAGCTCGCGAATCGTCTCGGCGGCGGTCTCGATGGTCTTGACCTCGTTGTGCAGGAAGTAGACCTGCCCGCCGCGCAGGATCTCGCGCAGGATCGCCTCCTTCAGCACCGCCTCCTCGCGGCGCTGCACGAAGGTCTTGACCGACAGGCGACGCGCCGGTGGCGTGGCGATGATCGACAGGTCGCGGATGCCGCTCATCGCCATATTGAGCGTACGCGGGATCGGCGTGGCGGTCATGGTGAGGATGTCCACCTCGGCGCGCAGGCTCTTCAGACGCTCCTTCTGCGCCACCCCGAAGCGGTGCTCCTCATCGATGATCAGCAGGCCCATCTTCGGCAGCCGCATGGATTTCGACAGCAGCTTGTGGGTGCCGATGACGATATCCGCCTGGCCCTCCTCGATACGCTTCAGAGACGCCGCCTGCCCCTTGCCGGCGGTGAAGCGGGAGATCAGCTCGATATTGACCGCGGTATCGGCGAAGCGGTCGCGGAAGTTCTCAAAGTGCTGGCGAGCCAGCAGGGTGGTGGGCACCAGCACCACCACCTGGCGGCCGGAGTTCACCGCCAGGAAGGCGGCGCGCATGGCCACCTCGGTCTTGCCGAAGCCCACGTCACCGCAGATCACGCGATCCATGGGGCGCGGCGCGGTCATGTCACCGATCACCGCCGCGATGGCGGCGCGCTGGTCGGGGGTCTCCTCGAAGGGGAAGGCGGCGGCAAAGCGCGAGTACTCGGTATCGGGTGGCGAGCAGGCGAAGCCCTCGCGAGCCTCACGGCGGGCGTAGATATCCAGCAGCTCGGCGGCGGAGTCGCGGATCTTCTCGGCGGCCCTCTTCCTGGCCTTCTCCCACTGCTCGGAGCCCAGCCGATGCAACGGAGCCAGCTCATCATCGGCGCCGGCGTAGCGCGATATCAGGTGCAGGTTGTCGACCGGTACATAGAGCCGGGCGCCCTCGGCATACTCCAGGGTGACGAACTCGGCGGCCTGGCCGCCGGCCTCCAGCGCCTCCAGTCCCCGATAACGACCTACGCCGTGGGCCTGATGCACGACCGGCACACCAGGGCGCAGCTCGGAGAGATGGCGAATGGCCAGCTCATCGGCATCGGTGGCCTTCTCGCGGCGGCGACTCTGACGCACCACCTCGCCATAGAGCTCGGCCTCGCTGATCACCGCCAGGTCCGGCTGGGTCAGCCACAGACCCGTCTCGAGCTCGCCCTCGGTAATGGCCACCGGCGCATCGCCAGCGAGGAAGTCGGCGAAACCCTCGACGTGGGGGAGCGTCAGGCGCAGGGGCGCCAGCGTCTCCTCCAGGGCCTCGCGGCGGCCGCGCGATTCGGCCACGAACAGCACTCGGGTAGCGTCGTGCCGGGTCAGGAAGTCGGCCAGGGGGGCCAGCGGCTCCCTGGCCCGAGCATTGATGCCGACGCTGGGCGGAGGCTGAGTGGCGGGGGTGAGGGCGTGGCGATGCTCACTCTCCTCGGTCAGCTCGACACGCGGATGACGCTTGATCGCCGCGAACAGCTCGGCCACCGGCACGAAGGCGCGATGCGGCGGCAGCAGCGGCCGGGTGGGGTCGACCCCGAGGTTGTCGTAGCGGCTCTCGATGGCGGTCCAGTGATGCTCGGCGGCGGTCAGGCAGCCCGGCAGCAGCGCGACCCGCGTGGCCTCGGCGAGATGCTCGAAGAGGGTCGCCGTCTCCTCGAAGAACAGCGGCAGGTATTGCTCGAGGCCGGGGGAGGGGATGCCCTTGAGGGCGTCCACATAGAGCGGGCACTGGCGCGGGTCGACATCGAACAGCGTCTCGAAGCCCTCGCGGAAACAGGCGATGGCGCCGCGGGAGAGCGAATACTCGTGAGCCGGCAGCAGCTCGACCCGGTCGACCTTCTCGGCGCTGCGCTGGGTGTCCGGGTCGAAGGTGCGCAGGGTATCGATCTCGTCATCGAACAGATCGATGCGCAGCGGCGCCTCCACACCCATCGGGAAAAGATCGATCAGCGCACCCCGCAGGGCATACTCGCCGGGCTCGTAGACCGTCTCCACGGCGCGATAGCCGGCCCGGGAGAGGGCGTCGCGAAAGCCCTCGCGATCGAGCGACTGGCCCACCTCGAGGGTCATCACCCGCCCGGCGATATACTCGACCGGTGCCAGGCGCTGCATCAGGGTGTTGATCGGCACCAGCACGATGCCGCGCTCGCCATCCTGAAGCCGGCGCAGGGTACGCAGGCGGGAGGAGACGATATCCTGGTGCGGAGAGAAACTATCGTAGGGCAGGGTTTCCCAGTCGGGGAAGGGCAACACCGGCACCTGGCTGAAGAAGCGCAGCTCGCTCTCCAGGCGCAGGGCCTGGGCGGTGTCGGCGGTGATCACCAGCAGGGGAGCGTCGTTGGCCAGGTGGGCAAGGGCCAGGGCGGCGGCACTGCCGTGGGGCATCTGCCAGTAGCGTGTTTCGCGCAGCCCCTGGGGGGGCGGTGGGTCGAGCGGAGAGAATGTCGGCATGGTCTCGTATTGGGCTGTCGACGGGCGCGGCCCGACGGATCCTGGGTGGCGCTTCTCGGGCGCTCATCATACCAGCCCCCAAAGGGTCTTGTAGTCAAGCGTCCGTTTCTGTAATCCGCCTACAACGGCTGCGACCATCAAGCGATTGCCGCCGAGCCCCGGCCCCGGGATAATGGCCATCGAACCCTTTCTACCCCACCAGTGAGGCCTTACGTGAGTCAGCACCCCTCCGATACCGTCTTTCAGCAGTGGCACGATAACCAAGCGCTAGTCGAGCAGATGATCCCGATGATCGGTAGCCTCTACCGTCACAACAACGTGGTCACGACTCTCTACGGGCGGTCGCAGTTCAATCGTAGCGTGATCCGCATTCTGAAGGATCACCGCTTCGTACGGAAGGTGGAAGGCACCGAGCTCTCCGTGGAGGACACCTTCCCGCTGGTCAAGGCGATGACCGAGCTCAACCTCGGGCCGGCTCATGTCGATATCGGCAAGCTGGGGGTAGCCTTCAAGAAGCAGGGCGGTGGCGACGCCGTGGCCTTCCTGCGCAAGGAGCTCGCCGAGATCGTCGACGCCCACGACCCGGACGCCGGCAACGGTGAGCCCAAGGACGTCGTCCTCTACGGCTTCGGTCGTATCGGTCGCATCCTCGCCCGGGTGCTGGTGGAGAAGGCCGGCGGCGGCAACCTGCTGCGCCTGCGCGCCATCGTCGTGCGCGGCCGCGGCGATATCGCCAAGGACCTCGAGAAGCGGGCCAGCCTGTTGCGTCGTGACTCGGTCCACGGCCCCTTCGACGGCACCATCAGCGTCGACGCCGAGGCACGCACCATTACCGCCAACGGCAATGTCATCCAGGTGATCTACGCCGACGCGCCGACCGAGATCGACTACACCGACTACGGCATCGACAACGCCGTGGTGGTCGACAACACCGGCATCTGGCGTGATGAGGCCGGCCTCGGCCAGCACCTGCAGTGCAAGGGCGTGGCCAAGGCGCTGCTCACCGCACCGGGCAAGGGCGATATCAAGAACATCGTCTATGGCATCAATCACGATGACCTGAATGACGACGACCGCATCATCTCCGCCGCCTCCTGTACCACCAACGCCATCGTGCCGGTGCTCAAGGTGCTCAACGACGAGTTCGGCGTCGAGCATGGTCACGTCGAGACGGTACACAGCTACACCAACGACCAGAACCTGATCGACAACTATCACAAGGGCGACCGTCGCGGGCGTAGCGCGCCGCTCAACATGGTGCTGACCGAGACCGGGGCCGCCAAGGCCGTGGCCAAGGCGCTGCCGGAGTTCGACGGCAAGCTGACCGGCAACGCCATCCGCGTGCCGACTCCCAACGTCTCCATGGCGATCCTCAATCTGCGCCTGGAAAAGGAAACCGACGCCGAGACGCTCAATGACTACCTGCGCGGGATGTCGCTGAACTCGCCGTACCAGAAGCAGATCGACTTCGTCGACTCCCCCGAGGTGGTCTCCACCGACTTCGTCGGCAATCGCCACGCCGGCATCGTCGACGCCAAGGCGACCATCGCCAACGGCCAGAACGCCGTGCTCTATGTCTGGTATGACAACGAGTTCGGCTACAGCTGCCAGGTGATCCGTCTTCTGCAGCACATGTCCAACGTCAGCTTCCTCAAGCTGCCGCGGGCCAAGGGCTGAGAGGAGCGAGGTTCGAGGAACGAGGTTCGAGGAACCCCCAGGGTCTTGGCTCTGTGACGAGTTGTAAGCGTTAAGCGGCCAAGCGAGCAAATAAGGAGCAAGCACAAGGAATCCCTTGGCTTGCTCCTTTTTATTGGTTCATCGCAAACTGGCGTGAATCCGTTCTGCAGTAAGTATTGGAGGCCGGGTTTCATTGTGGGAGGCCGGGTTTCATTGTGGGAGGCCGGCTCTGCCGGGCGAATGGAGGCCAACGGCCTCCCGGTAAGGGCACAATACTGGGCAACACCACCAAGGCGCCTATCGGCGCCATCGCCCGGGAAACCCGGCCTCCCACAGGGTGGCGCCATCGCCCGGGGAAACCCGGCCACCCACAGGGTGGCGAAACCCCCAGTGGGCAGCGGAGCATTCCTTCTACCTACAGGTTTCACATCAATCTGCGATGAATCGTTTTATTGCGGAGTATCCTGAGTCGCCCCTCGCCCCTCGCCCCTCGCCCCTCGCCCCTCGCCCCTCGCCCCTCGCCCCTCGCCCCTCGCCTGCGACCTTCGCTCAGGTGGTCATCCTGTTGCCTTATCTTTATAATGCGGTGGATTTTTCGGGTGGGCAGGGCGTGTCTCTGGCCCCTTTTCCTCTTATATCCGATCCATCAACTGGGCGAGACTATGATCGAAGTCAAGAAAGGCCTGGATCTCCCCATCACGGGGGCGCCGGAGCAGCGTATCGAGGATGCGCGGCCGGTGCGTCACGTGGCGGTCCTGGGCACCGACTATGTCGGCATGAAGCCGACCATGGAGGTCAAGGAGGGAGATACCGTCAAGCTTGGCCAGCTGCTCTTCACCGACAAGAAGATCGACGGCGTGCGCTTCACGGCGCCGGCGGCCGGCAAGGTGATCGAGATCAACCGCGGGGAGAAGCGTCGCCTGCTCTCGGTGGTGATCGAGGTCGACGCGTCCGAGGAAGCGGTTGAGTTCACCGCCCACGGTCGCGACTCGCTGTCCGGCCTGGAGCGACAGGTCGTGGTCGACCAGCTGGTCGAGTCGGGGCTGTGGACCGCCCTGCGCACCCGTCCCTACTCGCGTACGCCGGCCATCGACGGTGTGCCCACCGATATCTTCGTCACCGCCATCGATACCCACCCGCTGGCGGCCAATCCGGCCAAGGTGATCAACGAGCAGCCCCAGGCCTTCGAGGATGGCCTCAAGGTGCTGACGCGTCTCACCGAGGGCAATGTCTACCTGTGCAGCGGCCCGGACAGCAGCATCCCCGGCGGCAATATCGATGGCGTCTCGCCCCAGACCTTCGCCGGTCCGCATCCGGCCGGCCTGGTGGGCACACACATCCATCATCTCTCGCCCGTCGCCCTGCACAAGCGGGTCTGGCATATCGGCTACCAGGACGTCATCGCCTTCGGCAAGCTGTTCGTCGAGGGCAAGCTCGACGTCAGCCGCGTACTGGCCGTCGGCGGCCCCCGCGCCCAGAAGCCGCGGCTGCTGCGTACCCGCATCGGGGCCAGCACCGAGGAACTGTTGACCGACGAGGTCATCGAACCCAATGACACCCGCGTGATCTCGGGTTCGGTGTTCTCCGGCTTCACCGCCGAGGGGGCACTGCGCTATCTGGGTCGCTTCCATAATCAGGTCAGCCTGCTCGAGGAAGGCAACAAGCGTGCCTTCATGGGCTGGATCTCGCCGGGCAAGAACCGCCATTCGGTGATGGGCATCTATCTCTCGAAGCTGACCGGCCTCAAGGACTATGCCCCGACCACCTCGACCAACGGCTCCGAGCGCGCCATGGTGCCGGTGGGTGCCTACGAGAAGGTGATGCCGCTGGATATCATGCCCACACAGCTGCTGCGCTCGCTGATCGTCGGCGATATCGAGACCGCCATGCAGCTCGGGTGTCTGGAGCTGGACGAGGAGGACCTCGCGCTGTGCACCTATGTGTGCCCCGGCAAGTATGAGTACGGTCCCATCCTGCGTGACAACCTCACCACGATCGAGAAAGAGGCCTGATGATGGGTATTCGACAGACACTCGACAATCTCGAGCCGCACTTCCACAAGGGCGGCAAATACGAGAAGTTCTACCCGCTCTATGAAGCGGTGGACACCATCTTCTATGCGCCGCCCAGTGTCGCCAAGACCACGGCCCATGTGCGCGATGGCGTCGACCTCAAGCGCATCATGATCACCGTCTGGCTGTGCACCTTCCCGGCGATGTTCTTCGGCATGTGGAACGCCGGCTGGCAGGCCAACGTGGCCATCGCCGACGGCTACGGCTCCATGGCCGGCTGGCGCGAGGCGATCCTGATGGTGCTGGCCTCGGGCCACAACCCCGATAGCCTGTGGGCCAACTTCGTGCTGGGCGCCACCTACTTCCTGCCGATCTATCTGGTCACCTTCGTGGTCGGTGGTTTCTGGGAAGTGCTGTTCGCCATCAAGCGTGGCCACGAGGTCAACGAGGGCTTCTTCGTCACCTCCGTGCTCTATGCGTTGATCCTGCCGGCCACCATCCCGCTGTGGCAGGTGGCGCTGGGCATCACCTTCGGCGTGGTGATCGGCAAGGAGATCTTCGGTGGCACCGGCAAGAACTTCCTCAACCCGGCCCTGACCGGCCGTGCCTTCCTCTACTTCGCCTATCCGGCACAGATCTCCGGTGACGCGGTATGGGTGGCGGCCGATGGCTACACCGGGGCGACCGCCCTGTCGGTCGCCTTCCAGGAGGGCATGAGTGCGCTCAGCGACCAGTTCAGCTGGTGGGATGCCTTCCTCGGCTTCATCCCCGGCTCGGTGGGGGAGACCTCGACCCTGGCGATCCTGATCGGGGCGGCCGTGCTGCTGTGGACCGGCATCGCCTCCTGGCGAATCATGCTGGGGGTCTTCCTGGGCATGGTGGCGACCAGTGCGCTGTTCAACCTGGTGGGCTCCGACTCCAACCCGATGTTCGCCATGTCCTGGTACTGGCACCTGGTGCTGGGCGGCTTCGCCTTCGGCATGGTGTTCATGGCCACCGACCCGGTTTCCGCGTCCATGACCAACCAGGGTCGACTGCTCTTCGGCGCCCTGATCGGCGTCATGACCGTGCTGATTCGCGTCGTGAACCCCGCCTTCCCTGAAGGCATCATGCTGGCGATCCTGTTCGCCAACCTGTTCGCGCCGCTCATCGACCATATCTTTGTTCAGGCCAACATCAAGCGCCGCCTCAAGCGCACCGGTGTGCCGGCCGAGGAGACTGCCTGATGGCACAGAGCAACAACTCCATCAAGAAGATCCTGACGGTGGCGTTCGCACTCTGCATCGTGTGTTCCGTCATCGTCTCGACCGCCGCGGTGGCACTGCGCTCCAAGCAGCAGTTCAACCAGGAGCTCGATCGCAAGACCAACATCCTCAACGTTGCCGACCTCTACGAGCCTGGCATGGATGTCAACGCGACCTTCGAGTCCAGCATCACGCCCCGCGTGGTCAACCTGGAGACCGGCGAATACTCCGAGGAGCATGATCCGGCCACCTACAACGCCTTCGAGGCGCGTCGTGACCCGGCCGCCTCGCGGACCCTCTCCGGCGAGAAGGACCCGGCGGGGCTGACCCGCGTCGAGACCTACTCCACCGTCTACCTGGTCGGCGACCCGGATGATCCCGAGCAGATCATCCTGCCGATTCGTGGTCAGGGCCTGTGGGGCCTGATGCGTGGCTTCCTGGCGGTGGAAGGCGACGGCAACACCATCGTCGGCATCACCTACTACGAGCACGCCGAGACCCCGGGGCTGGGTGGCGAGGTGAACAACCCGCGCTGGCAGGCTCAGTGGGAAGGCAAGGAGATCTTCGACTCCGCCGACGACGTCGCGCCGGCGATCCACCTGGCCAAGGGCGGTGCCAGCGGCGAGAACGAGGTGGATGCCCTCTCCGGTGCGACCCTGACCAGCAACGGCGTCACCAATATGCTGCAGTTCTGGCTGAGCCCCGAGGGCTTCGGTGACTATCTGGCCAAGTTCCGTTCCGGCGTCAGCCAGGACGAGGCCCAGAGCGCCGACGTTGAACTCGAAACGGAAGGAGCCTGATCATGTCGGAAGCTACCCCGAAGGGCGTCCTGACGACGCCGCTGTTCAAGAATAACCCCATCGCACTCCAGGTACTGGGCATCTGCTCGGCCCTGGCGGTGACGACCAGCATGAGCGTGTCGCTGGTCATGACCTGTGCGGTGATCTTCGTGACGGCCTTCTCGAACCTGTTCGTGTCGCTGATCCGTCACCATATTCCGTCCTCCATCCGCATCATCGTGCAGATGACCATCATCGCCTCGCTGGTGATCGTGGTCGATCAGATCCTCAAGGCCTACGCCTACGAGATGTCCAAGCAGCTCTCGGTGTTCGTCGGTCTGATCATCACCAACTGCATCGTGATGGGGCGTGCCGAAGGCTTCGCCATGCAGAACAGCCCGAAGCTCTCCTTCCTGGATGGCATCGGCAACGGTCTCGGCTACGGCTTCATCCTGATGACCGTCGGCTTTATCCGTGAACTGTTCGGCTCCGGCAGCGTATTCGGCTTCACCGTGCTCGAGACCGTGCAGAACGGTGGCTGGTACGTGCCCAACGGCCTGCTGCTGCTGCCGCCGTCGGCGTTCTTCATCATCGGTCTGATCATCTGGGTGCTGCGCAGCGTCAACCCTGAGCAGGTCGAGGAGAACGAGTTCAAGATCAAGGCCAACACCGAACCGAAGGAGGCCGTGTAAGCATGGAACATTATCTGAGCCTTTTCGTTGCCTCGGTCTTCGTCGAGAACCTGGCCCTGGCATTCTTCCTCGGCATGTGCACCTTTATCGCCGTCTCCAAGAAGGTCTCCGCGGCCTTCGGTCTGGGCATCGCGGTGATCGTGGTGCTGACCATCTCGGTGCCGGTCAACAACCTGGTCTACACCTTCCTGCTCTCGGAAGGGGCCCTGACCTGGACCGGCATCAGCGGTGCCGAGAACATCGACCTCTCCTTCCTGGGCCTGCTCAGCTACATCGGCGTCATCGCCGCGCTGGTGCAGATCCTGGAGATGTTCCTCGACAAGTACGTGCCGGCACTCTACAACGCCCTGGGCGTGTTCCTGCCGCTGATCACCGTGAACTGTGCCATCCTGGGTGGCGTGCTGTTCATGGTCGAGCGTAACTACAACTTCGGTGAGGCCGTGGTCTACGGTTTCGGCTCCGGCGTTGGCTGGGCCCTGGCCATCACGGCCCTGGCCGGTATCCGCGAGAAGCTCAAGTACAGCGACGTTCCCGGCTCCCTGCAGGGCCTGGGCATCACCTTTATCACGGTGGGCCTGATGTCGCTGGGCTTCATGTCCTTCTCCGGCATCCAACTCTGAAGCAGGTCGTCCTTGCCCGGCGCCGTGCGGCGCCGGGTACCAGGCAACGCAAGCAATAGGAAACCGACATGGTTGATACATCACTTATCTTGCTCGGCGTGGTCATGTTCACCGTGGTCGTCATCGGCCTGGTGCTGATCATCCTGGCCGCCCGCAGCAGGCTGGTCAGCACCGGTGACGTGCAGATCGAGGTCAACGATGATCCCGAGAACACCATCACCACCCAGGCCGGGGGCAAGCTGCTCAATACCCTGGCCGCCAATGGCATCTTCCTCTCGTCCGCGTGTGGCGGCGGTGGCTCCTGTGCCCAGTGCAAGTGCCGCGTGGAGGAGGGCGGTGGCGCCATCCTGCCCACCGAAGAGTCCCACTTCACCATGCGCGAGAAGAAGGAGGGTTGGCGTCTCTCCTGCCAGGTGCCGGTGAAGCAGGACATGAAGATCGAGGTGCCCGAGGAGGTCTTCGGCGTCAAGAAGTGGGAATGCGAGGTCATCGAGAACCCCAACGTCGCCACCTTCATCAAGGAGCTCAACCTCAAGCTGCCCGAGGGCGAGGAAGTCGCCTTCCGCGCCGGTGGCTACGTGCAGCTGGTGGCTCCGCCCTACGATATCGCCTTCAAGGACTTCGATATCGAGGAGGAGTACCGCGGTGACTGGGAGAAGTTCGGGCTGTTCGACATCTCCCACAAGAGCAACGAGGAGGTCATCCGCGCCTACTCCATGGCGAACTACCCGGAAGAGAAGGGCATCCTCAAGTTCAACATCCGTATCGCCACCCCGCCGCCCAACACCGACCACCCGCCCGGCCTGATGTCGACCTACGTCTTCAGCCTCAAGGCCGGCGACAAGGTCACCGTGATGGGACCCTTCGGCGAGTTCTTCGCCAAGGACACCGACGCCGAGATGGTCTTCGTCGGTGGTGGTGCCGGCATGGCGCCGATGCGCAGCCATATCTTCGACCAGCTCAAGCGCCTCGACTCCAAGCGCAAGATTACCTTCTGGTACGGTGCGCGCTCCTGGCGCGAGACCTTCTACAACGAAGAGTATGACAAGCTGGCCGAGGAGCACGACAACTTCGAGTGGCACCTGGCGCTCTCCGACCCGCAGCCCGAGGACAACTGGGAAGGCCCCACCGGCTTTATCCATAACGTCCTCTACGAGAACTACCTCAAGGACCATCCGGCTCCCGAGGACTGCGAGTACTACATGTGTGGGCCGCCCATGATGAACGCCTCCGTGATCAAGCTGCTGCTCGATCTCGGGGTGGAGCCCGAGAACATCCTGCTGGACGACTTCGGCGGATGATCCCACCCGCCGTCAGGCGACAAGGAGGGCCGGCCAGAAGGTCGGCCCTCGTTGTATCCGGCGGTGATTCCTGCAGGTGCAGGTTGGAACGTGATGCCACCCGCACTGTCTGGTGTAGATGACGACATGCTACCGGGTGAATCGCCCAGCCGATGATGGCGAGGCGCCACCCAAGGAGAGATCCTGATGACTATCTGGCTTATTGCCCTGGCCTTCATGCTGCTGATCATGGCGGCCATGGCCGTTGGTGTGATCATGGGCCGCAAGCCCATCGCCGGCTCCTGTGGCGGCCTCAACCAGCTCGGCCTCAAGGACGGCTGCGAGATCTGCGGCGGCAAGGACGAGGTCTGTGAGGAGGAGAACCGCAAGCGCGGCAGTGCCCGCCGGCGCAGCGACGAGAGCCGCGGTGCCGACCTGGGGTACGACGCCACCCGGCGCTAGGTCCTCGCGCAAGGGCCCCGCGCATCCAGGGGCCTCGGGTATCCAAGGGCCCCGCGCATCCAGGAGCCGCTTTACCACCTGCAGCCCCTTAGCTTCTCAAGGTATATCGACATTGAAACGACAAGCGCCGATCCGCAAGGGTCGGCGCTTGTCGTTTATGTGCGTCGTTTATGGGCGTCGTTTTGTCGAGCGGACAAGGCGGCGGCAGTTTTTTCGTCGAGCGGTGATGAGATTTGTCATATCGCTGTATGAGCGACTGATAAACATCCAGCCCGAAAAGCATGAGGAAAATAGTGTGGGAAACAATGGGCAAACATGTGTAATCTTATGTGAACGAAACGATTCGTTTTGTAGCAAGAGAGTGGCTCGGGCCATCCCAGGCTCGGCACTCAAGGCACGGCAACGTCGAGTTTGCGGCGTTTATAGGGTGAGGCATTGGAGACGGCCTGAGAGAACTCCCGGGCGGTAGCGTGGGAACCATACGCGGCGGCAGAAAGGAGCCGCTCCCGGCCTGCCACGGATACAGCGTCTCTGACATGGCTTTTGTGTCATGACTCCTGTGCCCAGGCTTCTGTGCCACAGCCCCCTTGCCCGGTGGATAACGAAAAAGTGTGACAAAGGGACAGTATCATGCAACTGCAACGCTCGAAGGTGCTCGTTACCGGTGCGGATGGCTTCATCGGGTCACACTTGACTGAGAGACTCGTGGCGATGGGGGTAGAGGTCAGGGCCCTCGTGCTTTACAACTCCTTCAACAGTTGGGGATGGCTGGACTCGGCACCCAGCGGCGTAAAGGAGAGTATCGAGGTCATTTCCGGCGATATTCGTGACCCCCACGGTGTTCGCAAGGCGATGGAGGGCTGCGATGTGGTGCTGCATCTCGCCTCCCTGATCGCAATTCCCTACTCGTACCACTCTCCAGCAACCTACGTCGATACCAATATCACGGGTACCTTGAACATTCTCCAGGCCGCACGTGACCTGGGCGTTTCCAAGGTCGTGCACACTTCGACCAGCGAGGTCTATGGCACGGCGCGGTATGTGCCCATCGATGAGGAGCACCCCCTCCAGGGGCAGTCGCCATACTCTGCCTCCAAGATTGGGGCCGATCAGATCGCGCTCTCCTTCTACCGCTCGTTCTCGACTCCCGTGACGGTGATTCGGCCCTTCAATACCTATGGGCCCAGGCAGTCGGCCAGGGCCGTGATTCCTACCATCATCACGCAGATTGCTTCAGGGCAGCGAGACCTCAAGCTCGGTGCCCTGCACCCCACCCGCGACTTCAGCTATGTCGACGACACCGTGGCCGGATTCATCAGGATGGCTGAGTGCGACGACGTGCTGGGAGAGGTGGTGAACATCGGTAGCGGCTTCGAGATCAGCATCGAGGATACGGTGAGGCTTATCGCCGACATCATGGGGGTGGAGGTGCGTATCCATACCGATGACGTCAGGTTGCGGCCAGAAGCCAGCGAGGTCGAACGTCTGTGGGCGAAAACGAAAAAGGCCGAGCACTACCTGGGGCATGTTCCGGCCTACGGTGGTGTCGATGGCTTGCGTCGAGGGCTTGGCAAGACCATCGACTGGTTTACCACCCCGGGGAATCTGGCGCACTACAAGACCCACACCTACAACATCTGACCTGACGACGATCCAACAAACAACAAGATGGTATTCGCCATGTCAGATTTCATCATTGTGGGGGGCGGCGGCCATGGCCGCGTTGTGCATGAAGTGCTCGAAGCGTTGGGGCATCGAGTAACAGGCTATACCGATCTCGAGCCCGTGGAACATGCCAAGGCCTCGTATATGGGGCCAGATAGTGCCCTGCTTGAAGCGCCACTGTTGTCCGTTCGAGACCTTGCCCTGGGCATCGGCAAGGTAGGAACGGCTCACCTCAGGATGGCAGTTCTGGGACGGCTAGCGTTACGCGGTTACCGCTTTCCCACCATTCAGGCAAGGGGCGCGATCGTGCACCAGGACATCATCATCGGCATGGGAACCCAGATCATGGATGGTGCCGTTGTGGTGACAGGGAGTCGGCTCGGACGGGGCTGCATCATCAATACCCGTGCCTCGGTCGATCATGATTGCCGTCTCGGTGACAACGTGCACGTGGCACCCGGGGCGGTACTCTGCGGCGATGTGACGGTCGGTAACAATGGCATGATAGGGGCGGGCGCAACGCTTGTTCCTGGCATCAGGCTGTGTGCGGACTGCGTCGTCGGTGCCGGCGCCACCGTCGTTCGCAGCATCGAGCAGCCCGGCATCTATGTGGGTACACCGGCCAGGAGAATCCAATGAACAGAGCGCCAACCTTCATCATCGCCGAAGCCGGCGTCAACCATAATGGCGATCTGCAGATGGCCCTGGACCTGGTCGACGCCGCCAAGGAGAGTGGCGCCGATGCGGTAAAGTTCCAGTCCTTCAAGGCCGACCGGCTGGTCACGCGTCAGGCGCACAAGGCCACCTATCAGAAGCAGTCGGTGCCGGGGGAGGACACGCAGTACTCGATGCTGAAGGCCCTGGAAATGTCGGAGGCCGATTTCCGCTGCATTCACGCCCACTGCGAGATGCGTGGGATCGAATTCCTGGCAAGCCCCTTCGACGAAGAGAGCGCCGCGTTTCTCAACGCCCTGGCCATGCGCACCTACAAGATACCCTCCGGCGAGATCACCAATCTGCCGCTGCTCAAGCATATTGCGGCCTACGGCAAGCCGGTGATCCTCTCGACGGGCATGTGTCATCTCGCCGAGGTCGAGGGAGCGTTGACGACCCTGGACGCAGCAGGCGCGGGAGCCGTCTCCCTTCTTCACTGCGTCACCCAGTACCCGGCACCTCACGATGAGATCAACCTGTCGGCGATGACGACCCTGGCACGAGCATTCGGCAGAGAGGTTGGGTACTCGGACCATACCGCCGGTATCGAGATCCCTGTTGCGGCCGTTGCCATGGGCGCCAGGATCATCGAAAAACACTTTACCCTCGATACCGCTCTACCAGGCCCCGACCATGCGGCGTCGCTGCCACCGGCGGAATTCAGGCGCATGGTGCAGGCGATCCGCCATGTGGAGCAGGCGATCGGCGACGGTATCAAGCGGCCCGCTCCCTGCGAGATCGCCAATATCGGCAGTGTTCGCAAGTCCATCGTGGCGGCGTGCACGATTGCCGAAGGCGAGGTGATTACTACCCGGCATCTTACCCTCAAGCGGCCAGGCACCGGGGTATCACCGATGCTTCTCGATGTCGTCGTCGGGCGACGTGCACTACGCACGATCGAGGTCGACCAGCTGATCGAGTGGGGGGACCTGGCATGACCGCAAGACGCCTCATGAGCGCAAGACGCCTATGGGTATTGACCTCGACCCGCGCCGATTTCGGGCTGCTCTACTGGTTGCTGCGTGAGATCGATAACGATCCAGATCTGGAGCTGATGCTGGCCGTCACGGGCACCCACCTGTCACCGGAGTTCGGCATGACGGTGCAGGACATCGAGAAAACCGGGCTACCCATCCACCGGCGCATGGAGATCCTGCTCTCATCGGATACCCGAACGGCCATGACCACGGCCATGGGCCTTGCCATGCTGGAGTGTGGGCAAGCCCTCGCCGCCGACCAGCCCGACATGGTCGTGCTTCTCGGCGACAGATTCGAGATTGTTCCCGTCGCATTGGCGGCGGTGGCGCATGGTATCCCTGTGGCCCATCTGCACGGGGGGGAGACCAGCAGCGGGGCGGTCGACGAGTACTTCCGGCATGCCGTCACCAAGTTGGCCAGCTTCCACTTTCCGGCGACCGAAGCCTACCGGCGGCGAATCATTCAGATGGGGGAGGATCCCGCCAGGGTCTTCAACCTGGGGGCGCCCGGCCTCGATCATCTGCATCACAGCGAGACCGTCGGGAGAACTGCCCTGTTTGACACCCTGGGGCTCGACCCGAAACGCCCCACCGCCCTGGTGACCTATCACCCCGTGACCGGCGACATCCAGGGCGATGCCCATGGGGAGGTGGCTGCGCTGTTGGAAGCGCTGGCCTCATTCGATGGACTGCAGTGTGTCTTTACCAAGGCCAATGCCGACACCCAGGGCAGGGCCATCAATGCGCAACTCCAGGCCTGGTGCGAGGCCAACCCGCAGCAGGGCCGTCTCTTCGACAACCTGGGCCAGCGGCTCTATCACGGCTGCCTGCGCCACCTCGATCTGGTGGTCGGCAACTCCTCCAGCGGCCTGGTCGAGGCGCCATCATTTCGGCGACCGGTGGTGAATGTA
Source organism: Halomonas marinisediminis (assembly GCF_004347715.1). NCBI lineage: Bacteria > Pseudomonadati > Pseudomonadota > Gammaproteobacteria > Oceanospirillales > Halomonadaceae > Halomonas > Halomonas marinisediminis. The sequence goes on from NZ_SLTR01000028.1 coordinate 20,982, forward strand.
GGAAAACGCCAGCAAGGGCGCATCACGGCAGCCAACGTGATCTCCACGAGCAATGATGCCGAGGCGATTCGGGAAGGGATTCGCCGTGCGTTGGATGCTGACTTCAAGGACGGATTACTCGACATGCACAACCCATATGACCGCTTCGGCGATGGCACTACCTCCAGACGCATCAAGGACATGCTGGCCAGCGTCGAACTCACTCCGCAACTGCTGCAGAAGCGGTTCCATGACATCAGCATTGGCGAGTAAGGCGTGCAGGCCACAAGAGGGCAATGACCATGTTTGAATCACTGCTGATCGGTAAGCCACGCAAGATACTGGAAGCACTGCATCAACTGGAAGAGACGGAGTGCAAGATCCTCTATGTCATCGATGACACGGAGCGATTCGTGGGGACTCTCACCGATGGTGACATACGTCGCTGGATCCTCGGTGGCGGTGACATGGATGGCACCGTGGGCGATGTCTACAATCCGGCTCCTTACTACGTCAAGGCCGACTACCAGCTCGACGAGGTCAAGCAGCGGATGCGGCAGGGGTATTACACCTCCGTGCCGGTGGTCGATGACGAGCACAATATCGTCGATGTGCTGTTCTGGGATCGAGTCTTCAATAATGGCGAGAAGCAACGCACCTCACAGCCGCTGACGCTACCCGTGGTAGTGATGGCGGGGGGCAAGGGAACGCGGCTGGCCCCCTTTACCAGTGTACTGCCCAAGCCCCTGATTCCCGTTGGGGACAAGACGGCCATCGAGCTTATCATGGGCTCCTTCGCCGAGTGTGGCGTTAACAACTTCTATGTATCCGTCAACTACAAGTCAAAGATGATTCAGGCCTACTTTGAAGAGCTGGAGCCTGAGTACCAGGTAAATTACCTCTACGAGGACAAGCCACTGGGCACCGGCGGTGCCCTGCATGCGCTATCGGGGAAACTGCAAGGGGATCTGATCGTTACCAACTGCGATGTGATCATCAAGACGGATTACGCCAGCCTGGTGGAACATCACCGGAGAGAAAATAACGATATCACCATGGTGGTCTCTGTTCGCAATTACGATATCCCCTATGGCATCTGCGACATCGTCGACAATGGCCAGCTATGTGCCATGCGCGAGAAGCCACACTACAACTTCATGGTGAACACCGGGATGTATGTATTGCGCTCCTCCGTGCTGGAGTTGGTCCCCAGGGATGAGTTTTATCACTTGACCGACCTGATCGAGGAGGTCAAGTCGCGCGGTGGACGAGTCGGCGTTTACCCCATCAGCGACAAGGCCTGGCTGGACACCGGCGAGTGGCAACAGTACTGCGAGACCATGTCGCGTCTGGGATGAGCCTGAACGCAAGCATCTGAGTCGAAACTCTCGGGCTTAAGCGTTTGGCTCCGCGACACCGCCGAATGGCGACAACGCGTTATCCCCCTCTCCAACACTTCTCAACCTCTGAACAGTAGGGGCCCCGCCATGATAAGCGGCAACAGAGTGATTGCGGTCGTGCCCGCCCGTGGGGGCAGCAAGTCCGTACCCGGGAAGAACATTCGTGCCTTGGCAGGCAAGCCCCTGATCGGCTGGTCCATCGAGGTGGCCCAGGCGGTAGAGGAGGTCGATCGTATCATCGTCTCGACCGACGATGAGGCGATCGCCGAAGTCGCGGAGCGTCTTGGTGCCGAGGTCTACCGTCGGCCAGCTCACCTGGCGACGGACGATGCGCTGGTCATCGACGCCCTGCGAGACCTCCACGCGACCCTTCGCCGTGAAGGTGAGCCCGCCGATATCATGATCCTGCTCGAGCCTACCTGTCCGCTGCGTGCCAGCGAAGACGTTCACCAGTGCCTGGTACGGATGGTGGAAGATCACCTCGACTCGGTAGCGACCTTCAAGCCGGCCGATCTTAATCCACATCGTGCCTGGCGGCTCGATGGCACTTCTCCCACTCCCTTTATCGAGGGCGCGAACCCCTGGCGTCCCCGTCAGGAGCTGCCCTCGGCCTACCAGCTCAATGGTGCCGTTTACGTCTTCTGTCCCGAAAGACTGCCAGAGGACATAAATGGATTGCTATTTGGCCGAACTGGTGCGGTTGTCATGTCCCATGAAAGGTCTGTCGATATTGATGTTGAATTCGACTTTACCTTGACAGAGCTTTTGATGGAAAAAATGAATCGAGAACCCTCATCAAGATAGCCGTTATCAGGATGAGAGTGACAGCTTAAAATAATTTACCTCTGCTCTCGTTGTGTTGTCGAACAGACAGGAGTCGGGTTTGAACGCACGGTATAAGTATATTGACGAGCTGAAGCTCGCATCAGTGCTTGTATAGCTAATCGTTCATAAGTTTAAGCATTAGTGAAGTTAAGCATTTGCAATTTTAAATATCATAAGATTAAGTGTTAATGAAAAGCTGGCTGAGTGCGAGCTATAGGAGGAAAGATGTCTCGATCATTGAATGAAATGATGAGCCTGCGGGGAAAGACAGCGCTTATCAGTGGCGGAGCAGGATATCTTGGCACAGCGATGTGTGAAGTGTTGGCAGAGTTGGGTGCCAATGTCGTAATTGCGAGTCGTGATGCCAGCAAGTGTCAAACTCAGGTCGATCTATTAGATGAAGCGGGCGGCGAAGGAAGCCATCGAGCGGTCGGGCTTGATGTTGCCAGCCAGGCTTCCGTCAGCGAGTGTGTCCAGATGCTTCGTGACGAGTATGGTGGGCTGGATATACTGATCAACAATGCCTGGTCAGGGAAGAAGAACAGTTGGGCCTCCATCAATGAAGATGATTGGTACAACGATATTGAAATCTGCCTGAACTCCGTTTTCCGCATGACCAAGCAGTGTCATCCGTTGATGGTGGGCCGGTCGGCTTCAATCATCAACATTGCATCGATGTATGGTCATATCGCCCCCGATTATCGTGTCTATGATGGCACCGATCATGCCAATCCTCCCAGCTATGGTGCGGCCAAGGCAGGTGTATTGCAGTTGACCCGATATCTGGCGAGCTTTCTCTCGCCCGATGCGATTCGCGTCAATGCCATCAGCCCCGGGGCCTTCCCCCATGCCATCACCCGCGAAAACGAGGCGTTTATGCAGCGTCTACGTGAAAAGGCCCCGCTTGGCAGACTCGGTCAACCGGAGGAGCTCAAGGGTGCCGTGGCACTGCTGAGCACCGACGCCGGCGCCTACATCACTGGCCAGAATATCTGTGTAGACGGCGGTTGGGGAGTATGGTGACACGCACCGGAATCATCGGCCTCAGCGAGGGGAACGGCCACCCCTTCTCCTTCTCGGCGATCATCAATGGCTACGTTGGCAGCGGCCTGGTGGAAGCAGGCTGGGCGGGCATTCATGACTACCTGAGTCGACGCCACCCCGCCGATTTCGGTGTCGGTAACCTTCGTGTGACTCATGCCTGGACACAGAGCGAAGCCATCACCACGGCACTGTGTCATGCCGCATCGATCCCGCATGGTGTTTCATCACCCGAGGCCATGCTGGGCGAGATCGATGCGGTGATCATCGCCCGTGACGACGCCGAGAGCCATCTCCACCTGGCCAGGCCGTTCCTCGAGGCCGGGCTGCCGGTCTTTATCGACAAGCCGCTGACCCTGAATCAGCACGAGCTGCAAGCGTTCAGTCCCTACCTCGAATCGGGCCGACTGATGTCCTGCTCGGCCATGCGCTATGCGGTGGAGCTGGACGAGTTGCGCTATCGCCTGAACGATCATGGCAGGCTCTCGCTGGTGCGGGGTACCGTCATCAACGGCTGGGAAAAGTATGGCATCCACCTGCTCGAGGCCATTCTTTCGCTGTTGCCATCACGGCCGGTCTCGGTGGAACCGTTAAGCCTCGGTCATGAGTCGGTGCTGATACGCCTCGCCGACGATACGCCGATCATCATCGATGCCCTGGGTGACTCCCCCGTGATCTTCGAGCTGGACGTAATCGGCAAGAAAAAAGTCACCCATCACACCATCTCCGATAACTTCAGCATGTTTCGCCGGGCGCTCTGGGTGTTCTCGCGCATGATCGAGACCGGAACGCCCGGCATAGCCCCCGACGCTACCCGAGACACAATCCGCACTCTTATGGCAGGCAGTCAGGCCCTGCGCGAAGGGCGCAAATGCTATCTGGATGCGCTGTGAGTCACTCGGCTGACCAGAACACACCAGCGCCAATTCCTGGCGACTCTATTCTGGAGACACTATGACGCTGCAACAAGAGCGAAGGGAGCCGCAAGATCGAGGGAATCCACAATATCGAGGCCTGTTCGATCTAACCGGCAAGGTTGCCCTGGTGACCGGAGGGGTGGGCATTCTCGGGCGCGAGTTCTGCCGGGCGCTCGCCGAGTTCGGGGCGAACGTTGTGGTCTGCGACCTCGATGGTGAAGCGGCTGCACGTTACGCAGAAGAGCTGAGTGACACGACCGGGCGCCGCTGTGCGGGCCATGCCTGCGACGTCGCCGACGAGACCGCGGTCATCGAGGTGGTCGAGAGAGTCGCCAGCGCCTTCGGCGGTATCGATATCCTGCACAACAACGCCGCCAGCAAGTCCAACGACCTGGAGGCCTTCTTTGCTCCCTGTGAGGAGTACAGCCTCGCCGAATGGCAGCACATCATGCGCGTCAATCTGGATGGTCTATTTCTCGTGTCTCGCACCGTGGGCAAGCAGATGATTGCCCAGGGGCGTGGCGGCAGCATCATCCACACCGGTTCCATCTACGGCCACCTCGGGGCCGATGCGCGTATCTACGAAGGGTCGGAGTACCTCGGCCTGCAGATCAATACACCACCGGTATATGCCGCCTCCAAGGCGGGTGTGGCGGGCCTGGCACGCTACCTGGCGACCCAGTGGGCCGGGCATGGCATTCGGGTCAATACCCTGGTGCCCGGCGGCGTCGAGAGCGGGCAGAACAGCGAGTTCGTCAAGCGGTACTCCGACAGGATACCGCTTGGGCGCATGGCCCGTCATGAGGACATGGTCGGCCCGTTGATCTATCTGGCGTCGGATGCCTCTCGCTATGTCACCGGTCAGGAGCTGTTCATCGACGGCGGGCTGAGCGCCTGGTGAACGGCGGACCCCAAGGAGCAGGACAATGCAGAACCTCACCATCGTCATGTATCACTACGTCAGGCCACTCGCCGGCTCTCGCTATCCCGAGCTGAAGGCACTGGAGCTCGACAATTTCCGCGGCCAGCTGGCCTATATCGACAAACACCACACGGTCATCGACATGGAGCAGCTGATCGCCGCGCTCGGCCCCGAGGCGGTACCGCTGCCTGACAATCCGCTGCTGCTGACCTTCGATGATGGTTACATGGACCATATCGACCATGTGTTGCCGCTGCTCAGTTCGCGCGGCTGGCAGGGCAGCTTCTTCCCCCCGGCCTGTTCGGTGATCGATCGGCGGGTGCTGGATGTCAACAAGTTGCACTTCGTCCTGGCCAGCGTTGCCGACCCCGACATTCTGGTGAGGTATGTCTTTGACGCCATGGATGAAGCACGGGAACTCCATGGCCTGGAGCCAAATGAGGCGATGTTCGCTCGAATCGCCCATGACAGCCGCTACGACGATCCCGGTACCACCTTCGTCAAGCGCGCCCTGCAGAGAGAGCTACCCGAGGCATTTCGCAAGTCACTGGTCGACGCGCTGTTCAGCCGCCATGTCTCGAGTGACGAGCAGGACTTCGCCGCCGAACTCTACATGGGGGAAAGCGAGCTAACCCGTCTCCTGGATGCCGGCATGTTTATCGGCAGCCATGGCTGCCAGCACTACTGGCTCAACAGCCTCGAGCGCCAGGCACAGATCGAGGAGATCGACGATAGCCTGGCGTTCCTGGAGCGCCTCGGAGTTTCCAGGAAGGAGTGGGTCATGTGCTACCCCTATGGTGGCTACGACGAATCGCTACTTGGCATTCTTCGCTCTCGCGGCTGTGCGCTCGGCCTGACCACGGAAGTGAAAGTTGCCAACCTGGATCAGTGCGACCCCCTGACACTGCCACGCCTGGATACCAATGACCTGCCGATGTCGGCAAGCACACCCCGGCGCCAACCACATATCACCGTGTAGCAGGAACGGCGGTCTCAAGTTCCTGAATTCAAGCAATAAGCGCAACCTCGCTACATCGTGTGCATCTGAACCTGAGTTCAAGCGACAAGTGGCTGCCCTTTGTTCGGCGCATATCAATCCTAGTCGCTCCCATGATATCTGCGGATTACGGCCTATAGAGGATGGAGGAATATATGAAGAAGAAACTGCTTTGTCTGCCGGTGGAAGTCTACAAGAGGGAGTTTGATGCCAAGGTCTTCCTGGGGGTCAAGGCGATCGAGCGTGGCTATCAGGTTGTGATTGGGCATCATAAGGATCCTGTGCTGCTCAAGACCCCGGTGGGCTTCTATTTGTACAAGGACCATGGCAGGGGATCCGTGCGACTGGTCAATAAATGGTATCAGGATGATTGCGTCGTAGCGGCGCTTGATGAAGAGGGATTGATTAGAAAGTCGGACAATCTATACAAGCAGTCCCGTATCAATGAAGAGACAATCAGTAGGCTGGAAGTGGTGTTTGCATGGGGAGAGGACCAGAAATCCCTGTTGGAAAGGAGTGGTGTCGAGAAGAATATCGTTGTTTCTGGTAATCCTCGCTTCGATTTACTCTATCTTCTGAACAAAGCCAGCCATCAGCATGATGGTTGTGGTGACAGTGGTAAAGAATTTGGCAGGAAAAAAGTACTTGTTAATACACGATTTGGCTCGATCAACAGTGCGATTGGAGATCAGTATGTCGAAAATATGCGGCGTTGTGGAGAGCTGGAGACAGAAGAGGATGTGAAGGAGTGGGAGAACTTCGCGAGGAATGAAAGGATCGTTTTTGATGAATTTATCAAGCTGATAGATATTCTGGGTGAAGAAGAGGAGCTGGATGTCATCATTCGGCCGCATCCCGAAGAACTGAAGGATACCTATGAAAAGGTCGCAGGAAAGTATCCCAATATAGCTGTCGACTTTGATTCCAGCCTCGTCGAGCACCTGGCCTGGTGCGATGTCCTGATACATGATGGCTGTACCACCGCTATTGAAGGAAAGGCGATGGGCAAGGAGGTGCTAGGGCTGAGACCACCTTCGGTTGACTACGACTACGGCACTCTCGCCAATCAGTTCTCTATCAACTTTGAAACGCCACGAGCACTGGTTGACTATCTGAAGCAGCCTGAGCAAGGGGGTGGAAGAGGCGAGGGCCTGGACCTGGCATCCAGCAAGATCGCAAACTTCAACTCGGGTGACTCCTTCAAGAAAATCCTCGATACGATTGATGGTTATGAAATACCAGCGGTGACGCTCGTGGACTCCAAAAGCTGTAGAAGCAGAAAGGAGTTTTCCCACAAGGCGGCGCTTGCTTTGTATAAGTGGTTCCCTGTCAAGTCGGTGTTCAAGTCAGAGTTTCTCGGGCTGGACAAGTTTATCGACTTGCGAAAGACCTACGACAAGTACGATAGGGCATACCCGAGAATCACGTTACATGAGATTTATGCTTCCATCGAGAAGGCCTGTCGACTATCGGGCGATACACACCTCCTGAACAGGATTGATGTAGAAGTGCTTTCCCATAAGTCGTTTCGGCTAAGTATCAATCCGTAATCCAGTAATAAAAGAATAAGAATGCCTGGCCCTGTCTTTGGCTGGTCGGGCATTAGAAAACTCATCGCTGTTGCCAGGAAAAATAATATCCTGCGGCGCGTCAAAATTGTTACTTTATGTAATATTGTGTTTCTTTAAGAGGGAGCCTCTCCCTAATCTTCTCGAACCTCGAACCTCGAACCTCGAACCTCGAACCTCGAACCTCGAACCTCGAACCTCGAACCTCGAACCT
>NZ_SLTR01000237.1:0-306 GCF_004347715.1 Halomonas marinisediminis
GAGCCCTTGTAATGGGCGACAAGGGCGAAGCACTCCTCCGCGATGGCGCGCATGGTCTTGACGTCCTTGTCGAGCTTCATGTTCAGCACCGGCCGGACATGGAGGCAGCCGACCGAGGCATGGGCATACCAGGTGCCCTTGGTGCCGTGTTTCTCGAAGATCTCGGTCAGCCCGGCAGTATAAGCGGCGAGATCCGGCAGCTCCACCGCGCAATCCTCGACAAAGGAGACCGGTTTGCCCTCGGATTTCATCGACATCATGATGTTGAGGCCCGATTTGCGCACCTCGCCGATGTCGTTCTGGAGC
>NZ_SLTR01000238.1:0-306 GCF_004347715.1 Halomonas marinisediminis
TCGGAGGAATAGCCTCCCACTAGTATGGCTATGTTTTTCATTTTTATAAAATTTAACCAATATGCGTATTGTTACTTGGCTAGATTGGTTTGTGTCGTACGAATTGTGCAAAAATCTAAGCAGATTTTTGATGTTTAATAAACAGGAAAACAAAAGTATCAAAAAAACAAATAGCTTTTTTCTTTTTTGTGTAAGTTTGTAAGGTTAATTTATCAGATATGAGAATCTTGAAGTATTTAAAAAGTAAAATTTTTATTAGAACCATTATTTTAATGGTTATTTTTATAGTTAGCTTGATTTTTGGTT
>NZ_SLTR01000239.1:0-306 GCF_004347715.1 Halomonas marinisediminis
GTATTACCCTTTCTTATGGTGTTATATTTTTGTTTTTCAGGATGAATGCACCACGAGCAATAACGGAAGCAAGACTAAGAACACGTAGCAATCCGGAGAGTCGTCGTACCCCCTTGCTCATCTTTGAATGCACCGAGGACGGTGCCAACTTTTAAGTGTGGGGAGGTCGTCCGACCGATCGGCGATTTTGGGTGACGAATTTCTAATCCCAACACTTTTGCATTTCATATTTTTTTTAGGTCTCTTAGGATTTTTGTTTCATTTTCTTATTTTTTGCATATATATACACAATAAGCTTAGTCAAAA
>NZ_SLTR01000240.1:0-305 GCF_004347715.1 Halomonas marinisediminis
AGAAGTTTCTAATAGTACTACATTAATAGTGGTTTGGTCTCCTACTAAAATAGTTTGTGTAGTCATACCTATAAAGGTAAAAACTAGCTGATCAGTAGCATTTACATTTGAAATGCTATACTTACCATCAAAATCTGTACTTGCTCCGTTAGTTGTACCTTGTACAAAAACTGAAACTCCAGGAAGTGGTAGTCCTGAAGCATCCGTAACAAGTCCGGTTACTGTCTTTTCTTGCGAAAAGACATTTTGCACACATAAAATAACACATGCAATAATTGCGAGTTTAAATTTTATCATCATTCTTA
>NZ_SLTR01000241.1:0-305 GCF_004347715.1 Halomonas marinisediminis
TCGCGATGAACCTCAAGCAACTGGCCGCGCACCTCAATCTGTCGCAGACCACGGTGAGTCGCGCGCTCAACGGCTACCCCGAGGTCAGCGAGCAGACCCGCAAACGCGTGGCGGAAGCGGCGCAGGCCCTGAACTATGCCCCGAACGCCAGAGCCAAAGGGCTGGCGACGGGACGGGCCATGGCCATCGGCCATGTGATCCCGATCTCGACCCAGCACCAGATGATGAACCCGGTGTTCGGTGACTTCATAGCTGGCGCATCCGAGGAATACGTCAAGGCCGGGTATGACATGACGCTCTCTGTC
>NZ_SLTR01000242.1:0-305 GCF_004347715.1 Halomonas marinisediminis
AGGTCTTCATCGTGTCCGACCACGGCTTTACCCGCTCGGGCCCGCGGATCTTCTATGCCAACACCTTCCTCGAACATGCGGGGCTCCTGACCTGGAACGCGGGCGTGGCAATGGACGACCAGGGCCGCGTGGCGCTCGACGAGAATACCGAGGCCAGCACCCTGATCGACTGGGCCGAGACCAAGGCCTATTCGCTCAGCTCGTCCTCCAACGCGATCTTCATCCGCCGCGCGGCCAAGCCGGGCGATCCCGGCGTCACCGATGCGGAGTACGAGGCGTTCCGCGACGACCTGATCGCGCAGCTT
>NZ_SLTR01000243.1:0-305 GCF_004347715.1 Halomonas marinisediminis
GAAAATAAGTCTGATAGTGCAATTGTATTCTACAAAAAAGCAATGGAAATTGAACCAACTGATATTACAACTATTGAAAGCCTGATAAAAACTTATTGGTGGAATAAGCAACCTGAATTAGCTTTGAAAATCTTAAATGAAGTTCCAAACGAAATTAAAGAAAGTAATTCCATTCTAACTTTAAAAGGAATGACTCTTGAAAAAATGGACAATTTAAATGATGCAATGGAATTGTATAAAAAAGCATTTAAAGAAAGTCCGAAAATTCACTACGAAAATGAAGAGAATATTATGGAGTTTATTGG
>NZ_SLTR01000244.1:0-305 GCF_004347715.1 Halomonas marinisediminis
GGCCATCACCTCGGCGCTGCCGACCATGTCGTCGATCCCCCCCCATTCGTCCGGCTGGCGCGCCAGGTCGAGACTGCCGGGCCCATAGGCGATGCAGTTCTTCAGCCGCCCGATCCGGTCGATATGTTTCTGGTCATAGGTGCCCGGGCTGACCACGTAATCGGGCTGCCGCGCCAGCACCCGCTCGATGGACGCCGCGACCGAGCGGACCACGGGCGCGTCCCGGTCCGCCATGGTGGGCTGCACCTCGAAAAGCTCGCGGATCTCATACTCGAAACTGGGCCGCGTGGCCTTCACCCGCTCCA
>NZ_SLTR01000245.1:0-304 GCF_004347715.1 Halomonas marinisediminis
TGATTATAGGCTTTCTCCGCCTCGACCGCCGCGAGCTTCAGCTGTTCGGCCGCCGCCAGATCGTTGGTGATCGTGCCGCTGCGTTCCGCCAGAACGGATCCGATCCGCGGCAGGGCCACTTTCGTCAGGATCAGGTAGATCGCGACGAGCGTGATGATCAGCCAGAAAAGCTGGTTGGGAAAGGTCGAGAAGTCGAGCTGGGGCATCCCCGGCGCGGCCTCGACGGCCCCTGTTGCTTCGGTTGCCATACGTCCCTCCTTGGCCCTCAATCCATCGGATCAGCCCGTTTGAGGCTGACCCGACC
>NZ_SLTR01000029.1:0-27519 GCF_004347715.1 Halomonas marinisediminis
GCTGAGAACGCGGCGCATGCGGCCTATGCCGGTATCCGTACTGTCACGCCCAAGACCCGCGACGGCATGGTTGAGGCCTTGCGAGTTCTCAAGGTGTGCCGCAAGACGGCGGTTGCGGCGCGCCGTGTGGCATTGCAGATGATACAGACGCAAATCGTATCAGCCCCCGACGCTCTTCGTGACCCACTACGCAAAATGACCCGAATGAAGCTCATTCGCACCCTTGCCGCTTGGCGCCCTGAACTCGATGGGTATCGCGATGTGACGACAGCTTATCGTATTGCATTAAAATCCCTGGCGAGGCGCTACCTGGAGCTGAGTGACGAGATTGCTGACCTGGATGTGATGATCGCGACCATCATCGACGAACTGGCACCGGAGCTTATTTCTCGTACAGGTGTTGGGTATGAGTCGGCAGCTCAGCTTCTGATTACTGCCGGAGACAACCCGGAACGTCTCCACTCTGAGAGTAGCTTTTCCGCGTTGTGTGGTGTGAGCCCGATTCCCGCATCGTCGGGAATGCGGCAGCGCCATCGCCTCAACAGAGGTGGCGATAGAGCGGCCAATAGTGCCTTGCATATCATCGCAATTGGCAGGCTTAGGGTAGACCCAAAGACCCAGGACTATGCACAGCGGCGGTTGACGGAAGGCCTGTCAAAGATGGAAATACTTCGCTGCCTGAAGCGATACATTGCGCGTGAGGTTTACTACATCCTGCGCAGGCGAGGCCGGGAAATCAGCCAAACACAAATTGCTTGAATTTTTTCCTTGACACTTAGAAGGGCGTCAATGGCTCCGCCATGAAAGGCTCGACGCTTCAGGCGACGCTGCAGCGGTTAAACATCACCCCGTCGTACAGCCGCCCTCAGGTCTCCAATGACAACGCCTTCTCGGAGTCGCTGTTCAGGACCTGCAAGTACCGGTCCGACTACCCGATGGACGGCTACGAGAGCCTGTTAGCGGCGCAGCAGTGGGTGACGCGCTTCGTGCAGTGGTACAACCACGAACACCGCCACAGCGCCATACGGTTCGTCACCCCGGGTGAGCGGCATGCCGGCCTGGATAACGAGGTGCTGGCAAGGCGAGACGCCATCTATGCCGAGGCGAAACGGCAGCATCCCGGGCGGTGGAGCAGTGCCACCCGCAACTGGACACCGCGCCGGTCGGTCTGGCTGAACCCCGACCAGGAAGACCCGCTGGTTCAAAAGGATCAGCGATTAGAAGCCGCCTGATTCCAGGTTCCAACAAGCTTGACAGTCATCGCCCCGGCGAAGCCTGTACTACCGGCCCAAGCCGCGGCAGCGTGTCATCAATGCCGATCTGACGGCACGGGTGAAGCTGGCCCTGGAGCGGTTCCCCACCTATGGCTATCGCCGCCTGGCGTGTGTTTTGGGTGAGAACCGTAAGCCAATACAACGCATCCTGCAGTTGAAAGGCTGGCAGGTGCGCAAGCGGCCGCAGGGCTTCCGCCCGCGTGCCAAGAGCCTACCGTCCGTTGCGTCACGGCCTGATGAGCGCTGGGCGACAGATCTCACGCACGTGTGGCGCGGCAAGGATCGGCGGGCCAGCCTGGCGGTGATCATTGATTGTTGTACGCGGGAGATCCTCGGTTGGCGATTATCGGACAACGGCAGCAGCATGACGGCTGAAGCGGCGCTGGAAGAGGCCCTGGTACATCGGTTTGGCACGCTGGGCCGCATTCATCAGCCGCTGGCCCTGCGCTCCGACAACGGCCTCGTCTTCAGTAGTCGGCACTATACAGCGACGGTGAAGGCCTACGGGCTCACGCAGGAGTTCACGACGCCCTATACCCCGGAGCAAAACGGGCTGGTCGAGCGCTTCTTCCGTTCCTTGAAGGAAGAGTGCATCTGGCTCCATCGCTTCGAGTCGCTGGGCCAAGCCAGGTGGTGATCGAACGCTGGATCCGATACTACAACGAAGAGCGGCCACATCAGGCCTTGGGCTATGTGGCACCCCGAGCACACCCAGCATTAGTTGCGTAGGGTGTGCAGAAACTAGGGGGTCATTACATAAGGCGATACCTTATTCTCTGGCATGGCTCCAGTGTTATATATACTGGGCAATGTCGTAGAATCAGGTATTATACTGTTCATTGCGTGTTTTCTTCTTTAGGCTCACGTTACAGTTAGTGCTATGATAAAATCCATGCAAGACTCAACCCGCTGGGGCCTTTCTCTTGGGTTAAAGTTCCTCAAAGTTGTTCCGTTTATGACTATGACAATAGTCATACTCACGATTCTGTCACAAATTGCAACGTTGCTTTCTTTCTTCCTTCCGCTGAAGATTGTAATACTACTTGGAAGTGATGGTGTCCCGATGTACTTTCCACCTTCATTTTCTAAAGTCGATCGAGACATTCTAATTATAGCACTCAGTATAGCAACTATCGGCTTTTTTCTTCTCCAAATCCTGCTGGAAAAGATTATTCAAGTAGTCACGAATAAAGCGACTCTGTGTCTCTTGAAGAGAAGTCACAAGATGACTTTGTTTGAAAATCAGGAGGAAATAGCAGAGGCCTCTTATCAACGCTACTCTAGGGCTCTCGCTAGTGGGGTGTTTGTCCTGCTCTCTCTGCTCTTGCTTTTATTTATTTATTCGGAGATGGTCCTTGTATTAACTTCTTACATATTGATAATGTCAATTATTTTGGTTGCCGTATGCGAATTTTTTGAAGGTGCCAAGGAAGTATTGGCTAATAGTTTAAGTAGTTCTTTAAGGCTGATGGGTGGTGTTGGTTTCTTTGTTTCTTTTGCATTTTTGGTCGTAGACTTTGTATATTTAACGCCCCCTGTTGTAATTTTTTCTATCATTTCACTTCTATTGAGTCGACAGGTGCTCAACAGGGTGGTTAAGTTTGTGTTGGATATTGCGGCGCTATATAGACAAAAAACAAAGCTCAATGCAATTTTTTTTCATGGGAAGTCGTTGCAGACCGAGCAATCGGTGAAGAGAAGAAGTGTTTGGGATCTCTTGGAATTTAGCGAAAGGAGTTACTGGGTCAGTATAGCCTTGTCCGAAGTTCTAGAGACATTGGTTGATCCTAAAGAAGTTCAAGCTGAGTGGCTGCAGAGTACAATCTCTAATGTTGCAATGCTGAAAGTTTCATATTATAAGAATAGCGATTTGGAATATTATTTAATAAAGATCTATGAGGTTAACAGAACTTCTTTCGCACTGCATGAGTCGACATTGCTAGCGAGCCAACAAAATAATATTCCTGCATTTTTATGGATTGGTGGAGCTAAAATAGCAAAATTTTATTGCTCTGTGTATGAGTTTCGTCCAGGGAAAATACCTTCTCCTATAGAAACTAGGCAGAAAATAGAAAATGTCAGACTTCAGTTGCTAAAGGTAGAGCTCAATGAGTCTCTGGTGAATCTCTATACACGCTCCAAACCATTTTTATGGCAGAGAGTGAATGAAGCTTTTCTAAAAAAGCTTTATTCTGGTGTAGACGGTCCGGAGCAACTAGCCTTGGTGGATGAGCTTTTTTTAATAATCAATGAGATAAATGCGAGGTTGAGTCGTCTGCCTTTAATCTTGGTTAATCAAGATGTGAATAGGGAGTCGTTATGGATTCCTGACGGTGATGACGATGCTATCTTGTTGAACTGGGGAAGGTGGAGCATAGAGCCTATTGGTGCATCATGGCCACATGACTCTGAAAGCTTAGATACTTTATTTAAAGCTATAGAAAGTGGCAAAGATAAGAGGAAGGATTTTCTTGAAATATCTTTATCCGATGTAGCAATTTCATCCATTTTGTATGCACTCGAACAAGCCTGTGATAGGCAGAGATTTGCTGAAGCAGTCGCTTTGCTTCCTGATCTTCTTGAAAGGGTCAACTCGGAGTGCGAAGAAAGAAGAGTATAAAAGGTACCGCATGCTTTATCATTGGCTTTCAATAAGTCGATGACAGGTCGTGGTATTTCACCTCGTTTGTGTTCAGGATGTTAAGGTTATGGAAAAGAAGTTAGAAGTACAAGGGTTGAGAGCAGTAGCCGTCATGGGTGTCTTGCTTTTCCATATTTGGCCTGAATATATGCCTGGTGGATTTACTGGTGTTGATGTTTTCTTTGTTATATCTGGCTATTTGATTACCGGTCATATTGCCAGAGAGATTGAGGAGAAGGGGAGGTTTTCTCTACTAAAATTTTATAAGCGAAGGTTGAGAAGGTTGCTGCCTGCAGCAATGGTTGTGCTGTTTGCTGTTACCATATTTCTCCCCTTGTTGCCTGAATCTCGCTGGCAAGAAACCATTTACGAAATTTTAGCCAGCGCTCTTTATGTCGAGAACTGGCAGCTGGCATGGCTAGCTGTGGACTATTTAGGTGGACAAAACGCCCCTAGCCCAGTGCAACACTTTTGGTCACTCTCGATTGAAGAGCAGTTCTATATTTTCTGGCCTTTAATGTTAATATTGTCCTCTATGGTGGTTGGTCATGTAAGCTCCTCAAGGCGGGTGTGGATAGTCACAGCATTGTCAGTTATTCTGGTGTCATTTTATTTCTCTTTAAGTCTGACCCATGCCAGCCCAGATAAAGCATATTTTGTTACCCACACCAGGGTCTGGGAGCTGGCTTTTGGTGGCTTCCTTGCGTTGTATTCTTTTCCATTTTTCCTTGTTAAGTTCAGGCGCGTTCTTAGACTGTTGGGTGTTATATTAATATTTACTTCTTTCTCATGGATTGATAAAGCGACTCCTTTCCCTGGTATGTATGCTTTGGTTCCTGTGCTGGGGTGCGGATTGATAATAATTGCCGGTAGACAAGAAAATGGCAGCTGTCATGTATATAATGCCTTGTCGAGTAGTGTGTCACAATATTTAGGCGATGCTTCATATTCAATCTACTTGTGGCATTGGCCCATCATTGTCTTCTTGGTTCCACATCTCCACGGTGATCAAATAGGTTTGTTGACAGGTGTTCTTGTTCTTATTTCTTCTTTAGTCATTGCGGGGTTTAGCAAGAACTATATTGAAGATCCTTTTAGGAGAGAGGGCAGCACTTCAAAAACTTTTGTCGTCTCGTCTGTGTCTATTTCTTCGTTGGTTATTGTACTTTTTGCTTTCATTTTTTCCCTTGAGAATTCATCCCATCTGGACATGAACGAAGGGTCAGGTGAATCTAAAACTTATCAAGGAGTGATGACACTCTTATCTGATGAAAATGTCCCAGATGTGGAAAATTTGTTTCCGCCGTTGACAATGGTTAAACGTGATATTCCAGAGGCATATCGTGAAGGTTGCCACTTGAGGATTGACGATTTTGATCTGAATCCCTGTGTTTTTGGAGGAAACACTAAGTCTAGTTTCAGTGTTTTTCTAGTTGGCGATTCTCATGCGGCTAACTGGATCCCCGCGATGGAGAGGATATCTCAAGAGTATGGCTGGTATGTAGAGACACATACAAAATCAGGTTGTCCCGTTCTAGCAGAGCCCGTAACACTGCGGGGCAGTGCTTATGAAGCTTGTTTCAGGTGGGGCGATGGTGTGCTTGATCACCTTCTTGAGGAAAACCCTGATGTTGTTATTTTTTCACAGTCCGCTGGTGCTAGGCTATATCAGTCGGACTCTGAAATTGATAATGTCATTGTTGAAACTTGGTCGGCAGTCTTGGAAAATGGAATCTCCGTGGTGGCGATTGCAGATACTCCCAAGCATCAAGTAGAACCAGCCGAGTGTATTGAGAAAGATCCTGGCTGTTATTCTGTATATTCTGAGGTGATTAGGGATGACCCTATTCTTCGCGCTCATGATATGGATCCTCGGATTGAGTTGATTGATATGAATGATGTATTGTGCTCCTCTGAAATTTGCCCAATGGTAATTGGGAATGTTGTGGTTTGGCGTGATAAGCATCATTTAACGGCCTCTTACTCCAATAATCTATATGAAATTTTCTATCGTAGAGTTAAGCGGCTCTAGAAAAGTTAATTAAGATTCAGTGATGGGGATGTGGTTAAAAGTCTGTTGACTAGGCGGGATGTCAATGAAAGTGTCGATGGTTGTGTGGAATGAGTTTCTTAACGATGCTCGCGTCCTGAAGGAAGCCGAGACCCTCCAAGCAGAAGGTTGGCAAGTAGTGGTCCATGCCTTGCATACACCGGGAGTGACTAGAGATAGAGAATCTCTATCATCCGGTATCAATGTCGTGCGAGTCGCTCGCAGCCCGCTATGGAAGCTTCGCAAGCGTAAGTGCCTCAAAGCCGAACGCAATGCCTCCAAAAGGAGCGAAAAGGCCAAACAGCAACCTCAGAAAGTTGCTGTTTCGCCGCCGGAAACCTTTGTACGCCAGTTGCTCAAGCTCGTGGCCAGGCTATGGACGCATGCGGGGCTCGCCATTCAGTTGGTGCGCTCTCGGCCAGCCGCGATCCATGCCCATGACGTTAATGTGCTGCCGACGGCATGGTTGGCGGCCAAGCTTGCTCGGGTACCACTCATTTATGATGCTCATGAGATCAGCACGGACCGGGAAGGGTACAAGGCCTTCCGCGGTATGGTGGGGTGGCTGGAGAAACGCATCATGCCCAAGGTGGCTGGCACTATCACTACCACAGACGCCCGTGCCAAGTTCTTCGCGCGTGCCTATGGCATTCCGCGACCCCTCGTTCTGCAGAATCGCCCGCGCCTCTTAAAGGTGGAGGGCTCGAATCGTATTCGCGAGGAACTAGGTTTGAGTGAACCCTGGCCCATTGTGTTGTATCAGGGCGGGCTACAGCCAGGCAGGGGGCTTCCTAAGCTGGTGGAAGTCGCGAAGCAGGTGCCTGAAGCATATTTCGTCTTTATTGGTGGAGGGCGCCAAACGGCTGAATTGCATCAGCTGGCTGCGGATCTAGGACTTACTGATCGTGTCCATTTCATTTCTACCGTTCCACTCGCGGAGCTTCCGTCCTACACAGCGTCGGCGGATATCGGCGTGCAGCCCATCGAGAATACCTGCCTCAACCACTTCACTACCGATTCCAACAAATTGTTCGAGTACGTGATTGCGGGTCTGCCGGTGGTGGCCAGCCAGTTGCCAGAGATCAGCAAGGTAGTACGGCATCATGATCTTGGTCTGCTGGTGCCCCCGGGCGATACCGAGGCCCTGGCTGACGCCATCCGTACACTGGTGCAGGACGCAGGGATGCGCAAGCATTACCAGGCCAATGCAGAGAAGGCAGCGCAATCGCTTAACTGGGAAACTCAGGAGGCTTCCTTGCTGGAGCTTTACCACCGCGTGCTGGGTAATGAAGCCATTCAGGAGCGTGCGGCTAAATGAGCGGACCTCGGTTACTGCTTCTTACCTTCTATTACCCGCCAGACCTGGGGGCTGGGTCTTTCCGCAGCCATGCACTGGTTCAGGCGCTGCTGGAGCGGCTTCCTGCCAACGCACATCTCGAGATCCTGACGACGGCGCCCAATCGCTATGCCGGCTTTGCGACGCAAGCCCCACAAGTTGAAAAAGATGATACGGGACGTTTGACGGTACGCCGCCTGGCGCTGCCCAGTCATCAAAGCGGGATGCTGGATCAGTCGCGTGCCTTTGCGACCTATGCCCGTCAGGTCAGACTATCGGTACACGGCAAGGGCTATGACTTGGTCATGGCCACTTCGTCACGCCTGATGACGGCCGTGCTTGGTGCCTATATCGCCAGGAAATGTTCGGCCAGGTTATACTTGGATATTCGCGATATCTTCGTTGAGAACCTGCCGTTCCTGTTGCCGGTGGGGACTCGCTGGTTGGGGATCCCGTTTTTTTCTGCCCTCGAGCGTTGGGCGATCAACCGTGCCAGTCGGGTCAATCTCGTATCCAAGGGGTTCGAGGGATACTATCGCCCGCGTTTTCCTGATCAGGTTTTCTCCTGGCACAGCAACGGCGTGGATCGACTCTTTATCGACACCTTTGCCGAACAGGTCGAGGCGAAAGATCGAGCTGAAGGTTCCGTTGTTTCCCTGCATCCTGGCCCACGCCGCTTGAGAATCCTCTATGCCGGAAATATCGGGCAATGCCAAGGCCTGGATCGTATTCTTCCTGAGTTGGCCAAGCAGCTGGAAAAAGAGGCTTGGTTTGTCTTGATCGGGGATGGAGGGCGCAGACAGGCGCTGGAGGTCAGGCTTAGTGAACAGGGCACCACAAATGTGGAGCTTAGGGCGCCTGTCGAGCGTGATCGGCTGATTGAGGAATACCACAAGGCCGATGTGCTGTTTCTTCACCTGAATGACATGGAATGTTTTTCGCGAGTCATACCCTCCAAGTTGTTCGAGTATGCCGCAACGGGCAAGCCGATTCTGGCAGGGGTCAGGGCCTTCCCAGCGGACTTCTGTGCGCAACATATTGCCAACGTCAGTGTCTTCGAGCCATGCGACCCAGAGGCCGCCATATCGGCCTTTCACAAGCTGGTGATATCAGACCAGCCACGCGAAGGTTTTGTCGAGCAGTTCCGGCGTGATCGCATCATGGCAGACATGGCAGGTGACATAGCAGAGCTCGCCGATAGTTAATGTATGTTTTTTATCCTTTCATGCCCAGAAAGCTCGTACTGAGAAAAGTCAGGTAATATGAGCAAGTCCTCCATCGCTTTTTCCGAGCGCTATCCCGCCAAGCTTGTCGTTCCCGTTGTCGATGCACTGGCCCTGGCCTCCGCGGGGGTAGTCGCGTATTGGGTGCGTTTCGGCACCGTTGACCTTCATGAGCGTTATGCCCTCGCGATTGCCATCATGGTGCTCCTGGTCATTTTGCTGAACGTTATGCAAGGTGCCTACACACGCTGGCGGATTACCAGAATTTCAACCTTGCTGGGCAAGCTGCTGATGGTGTGGATGGTGGTGGCCATTCTCGCCGCGTCCATCATCTATTTCGCCCATGCCGCCGATCGCTATTCTCGTTTATGGGTGGGCTTCACGCTGCTTACTTCATTCGCCATTTCCGGAGGCGCTAGAATTCTAGCTCAGTTCCTGCTGCGCCAAGCTAGGCGGCGTGGTTTGGGGCGTCGCCCCGTCTTCATGGTAGGCCCCGGAGATCAGCTGATTCGGGTGGCGAGGGGAATGCGGGCTTCTCCAGCAGAGGGCTACTCTATTGCCGGCGTGGCGCGGCTTTCCGACAATCCTGATACATCGACACTGCATGGATTGAGTCAGCGTATTTCTCGAAGTGGGGCAAGGGAAGTGTGGATATGTGTTCCCCTCGAAATGGGTAGTGTTGTTCGCTCCATCCTCTTTGCGTTACGTGATCTGACCGCCGAGATTCGATTTATTCCAGATTTTCAGGACATGCGACTGCTCAACCATCAAATGAGTGAAGTGGCGGGCCGGCTTGCCATTGACCTTAGCGTGACACCTATCGATGGCATGGCCCGAATCACCAAGCGTCTTGAGGACCTAGTTCTCGGTGTAATATTCTTTACTATTTCCCTCCCAGTCTGCATCATTATTGCCGTTCTGTTGAAGTTACAATCTCCTGGTCCCGTTCTTTTTAAGCAGTATCGTATGGGAGTGAACGGCAAGCATTTCAAAGTTTATAAATTCCGCTCGATGGAGGTTCATAACGAGGAGAGTGGACAGGTCACCCAGGCGACCCGTGGAGACCCACGAGTCACCCCGCTTGGCGCTTTCCTAAGAAGTACCTCGCTTGATGAGTTACCCCAGTTCTACAACGTGCTTCAAGGGCGTATGTCCATCGTGGGGCCGCGTCCGCATGCCTTGGTGCACAACGACTACTACAAGGAGCTGGTGGAATCCTATATGAAGCGCCACAAGGTCAAGCCGGGAATCACCGGATGGGCTCAGGTGAATGGTCTCCGTGGCGCCACGGAGACTGTCGAGAAGATGGAGAAGCGTGTCGAACACGACCTCTGGTATATCGATAACTGGTCAATCTGGCTGGACCTTCGGATTATCGCGCTAACCATCATCAAGGGGTTCCGAGGACCAAATGCTTACTAAATAACCCTTATTAATGGTAATGGGCGACTTGTTCGCCGCTCTTTCAGTTCGTTTAGCTTGCTTCACCCCCCCAGTGTCAGGGTGGGTGCCGTGACCTCAGATACCCTGTTCTTATAAACCGGCCAGGGAGTCTCTTTGCTTGAGATGGTTGGCAGCTTCACGCGAGTGACCGGGGTGGATGTGCCATTTTCTTTTGGTGAACGCCGGAAAGGAGATTTAGCCGTATGCTGGGCCGATGCGTCGAAGGCCGCGCAGGAGCTAGGCTGGTCTGCCAAGAAGGGTCTGGACGAGATGATGGCCGACACCTGGCGCTGGCAGTCGGCCAATCCGCAAGGCTACGCCGTGTAGCGCGGATCGACCCATGGCATGTGATAGAATGGCCGGCCTTGCGCCGGCCATTTCTGTTTCTGGCCTACCGAACTCCTGACTGCTCGAGCTTGGCACCCTCCATGATCATGCCTACTGTCTTCGCTTCAGCCTCTTCGCCCGCATGGCATCGCCAGCCATCTTACCTCCAACTCTACACCGGCCTTGCCGTCTTCCTGCTGGGGGCGATTGCCCTGGTGGTGCCCAGTGGCTACTCATTGGGTGCGGTGATGCTGCTGCTGGGCAGCGTGGTGCTGGTAATCAAGCGGCCCTCACTGGGTCTGGATCGCCGTGACCTGGCCATCATGGCGGCCTTGACCCTCTATGCGGGGATACGGATCGCCGCGGCCTGGTCGGATAGTCAGAGCTGGTCAGGTGTCGACAAGCCTATTCGCTTCGTTCTGGCGATTCCCGCGATGCTGTTGGTCATGGCCTATCCACCTCGGTTGAGCTGGCTCTGGAGTGGTCTGGCCATCGGTGCGATCGGTGCCGGTAGCTGGGCCGGTTGGCAGAAGCTGGTGGCGGGCGTGGATCGTGCGACGGGCTATACTTACGTGATCCAGTTCGGCAACCTGAGCATGCTATTGGGCATCCTCTGCCTGGCGGGACTTGGCTGGGCGTATGTGCAGCGTCACCGTCACCTTTGGCTTGGCTTGATGGCGGTGGGGGCCCTATGCGGTGTACTGGGCTCACTGTTCTCCGGTAGCCGTGGCGGCTGGGTCGGCATCCCCTTTATCCTGCTGGTGCTCTACCGGGGCTATGGGCGGCACCTTTCTTTTGGGCTCAAGGTTGCCGCGCTGGCTATCGTGATCGGCGGTGGGGCGTTGATGTATGCCCTACCGCAGACCGGTGTTCAGCACCGTGTCTTTATGGCGTTCAATGATATAGAACGCTATGTGGAGGGCGAGAGTCGTACCAGTTCGCTCGGCGCCCGCTTCGAGATGTGGAAGGGGGCCACACATTTAATCATGGAGAAGCCGCTGACCGGCTGGGGTGAGAACGGCTATCGCCGCGCCATGCAGGCCCTGGGAGAGCAGGATATCGTGCACCCCAGGGTGGCGAAGAAGTACGGCCACCCGCACAACGAGTTTCTCAACGAGCTGGTCAAGCGGGGCGTGTTCGGCCTGCTGGCCTTGCTGGCCCTCTATCTGATGCCGATGCGCTTCTTTGTCCGGCAGATGGCGAGCCAGAACCTCGAGCGGCGCAGCCTGGCGATTGCCGGGGTATTGCTGCCGGTGGCGTATATCGATTTCGGCCTATCCCAGGCCTTCCTGGCCCATAACAGCGGCACCATGATGTTCGCATTTCTGCTGGCGGTGTTGTGGGGCTGTTTCCGAGCCACGGGCATGTCGAAGTCGGCTCAATCTGTTATAGATTGGGGTCAGACCCCAAACCCCGGGGTCTGACCCCAGTTCAACCCCAAGTCAAGGTTATAGCAAGAAGAACTGGCTATACACCGCCATTAGCGGTTCGCCGCCGAGCAGGGCGATCCAGCCGGCAAGGGCGAGATAGGGGCCGAAGGGCATCGGGGCGCCGCGCAGCCTGGGGATGGCGAGCTGGATCAGGATGCCCAGCACCGCGCCGATCCCGGCGGAGAGAATCAGCAGCAGCGGCAGATACTGCCAGCCCATCCAGGCGCCCAGGGCGGCGAGCAGCTTGAAATCGCCGTAGCCCATGCCCTCCTTGCCGGTGATCAGCTTGAAGGCCCAGTAGAAGCTCCACAGCACTAGGTAGCCCGCCATGGCGCCGATCACTGCACTGGGCAGCAGCAGTGGCTGGAACAGCAGTTGATAGAGCAGGCCCGCCCACAGCAGCGGCAGAGTCAGTGCATCGGGAAGCAGCTGGGTGCGCAGGTCGATCGCCGCCATGGCGAGCAGTGAAAGGCAGGCACCGAGCACGAACAGCCCCTGCCAGGTGGCGCCGAACAGCATGACCACGGCCACGGCGAGCGCGCCGCCGGCGAGCTCCACCAGCGGATACTGGGGGCTGATGCGGGTGGCACAGTGAGCGCAGCGCCCGCGACGCTTCAGCCAGCCGAGCACCGGGATATTGTCGTGCCAGGCGATGGGCGTCTCGCAGCTGGGGCACATGGAGCGCGGCGTCATCAGGTTGAAGGTCTCCTGCTGCTCTTCGGGGAGCTCCAGCGCCTCGCGGGCCTCGGCTCGCCAGCCAAGCATCAGCATCACCGGCAGGCGGGCGATCACCACATTGAGGAAGCTGCCCAGGCAGAGGCCGATAAAGGCCGCCAGGGGGATGAGCAGGGTAGGGGGGAGGTGCAGCACTGACAAATCCTTGGTTAATTACACTTCAGTGTGAATCTGTTTAGCAGGCGGAGACTGGTGGGAGGCAGGCGGTGCATGGTGGGTGGCAGGTGATGCATGGTGGGTGGCAGGTGATGCATGGTGGGAGGCCGGCTGTGCCGGGCGAATGGCGCCGTCAGGCGCCCCTGTGGCGTTAGGAAGGCCGGTAGCTTCCATTGGGAGCCTTCGGCTCCTTCGCCCGGGGGACCCGGCCTCCCACCAGTGTTACCACCTTCGCCTGCCCACAAGTGTTACCACCTTCGCCTGCTCACCAGTGTTCCCAGCTTTGCCTCCCACAAGTGTTCCCAGCTTTGCCTGCCCACCAGTGTTACCGCCGGGGTCTGACCCCAACTGGGTGCGCCGGCAGCATCAGATAACGGAGCCCAGTTGGAAGATCGGCAGGTACATGGAGACGACCAGGCCGCCGACCAGCACGCCGAGCACCACGATGATAAAGGGTTCGAGCAGCGAGGTGAGGGTGTCGACCATATTGTCGACCTCCTCCTCGTAGTAGTCCGCCACGCGGTTGAGCATGGCGTCCAGCGAGCCGGCCTCCTCGCCGATGCCGACCATCTGCACCGCCAGCGGTGGGAACTTCTCGGTCATGCGCATGGCGAAGTTGAGCTGCTGGCCGGTGGAGACCTCTTCGCGAACCTCCTCCACGGCGCGTTCGTAGACCTTGTTGCCGGTGGCACCGCCGGCGGTATTCAGCGCCTCCACCAGCGGTACGCCGGCTCCGAAGGAGGTGGCCAGGGTGCGCGAGTAGCGCGCCACGGCGGATTTATCGAGGATCTGGCCGATCACCGGGACCTTCAGCGACCAGGCATGCACCCGGTAGGCGAAGGCTTCCGAACGCTTCATGCCGTTGCGAATAAAGAATACCAGCGCGACGATGCCGAGCACGCCCCACCACCAGTACTGCTGGGCGAATTCGGAGAGTTGTATGGTCATGCGGGTCATCGCCGGCAGCTCGGCACCGAAGCCCTGGAACAGGCTCTCGAACTGCGGCACCACCTTGACCAGCAGCAGGGCGGTGACGCCCAGGCCCACGCTGATCACCGCGGCGGGGTACCACAGCGCCTTCTTCACCCGGCTCTTGAGGGCCTCGACCTTCTCCTTGTAGGTGGCCACGCGGTCGAGCATGCGGTCCAGCGAGCCGGACTGCTCGCCGGCCGCCACCAGGTTGCAGAACAGCCTGTCGAAGTGCTGGGGGTAGCGGCGCATGGCCTCGGAGAAGCTGGCACCGGCGCTGACATCGTTCATCAGCTCCTGCACCAGGGCACTCATGGCGGGCTTCTTCATGCTCTCCGCCACCACCTGGAAGGCCTGCAGGATGGGTACACCGGAGCGGATCATGGTCGACATCTGGCGGGCGAACAGCATGATATCGCGGGGCTTGATCTTGCCCATGCCACCGCCGATGCCGCTCTTGCGCCGCACGCTGCCGACGATGATGTTCTGGCCAGCGAGGACCTTCTCGACCTCCTGGCGCTTGGTGGCGACCACCTCGCCCTTCATCTTGCGCCCGTTAGGCCCCTTGCCGGTCCAGTTCCAGCGGTAGAGCTTGGTCTTTTGGCTCGCCTTGGCCTTCTGGCCTGCCCTGGTGTTCTTTGCCGTCGCCATTCGAGATCCCTGTTCCTGCGTCTACGCGTTGTTGTGACTGGTTACCCCTCGTTGGCGACATTTTCGGGAGGCCTTCGGCCTCTAGTCGCCCGGGGGACCCGGCCTCCCACCCTGTTGTCCTCGTTCCTCGCCCCTCGTTCCTCACCCCTTGGTCAATCCTTCGTCACCCTGAACACTTCCGCCAGGCTGGTCACCCCCTGCATCGCCTTGAGCAGGGCGCTGCGGCGCAGATCGGGGTGGCCCTCCTGGCGGGCCTGACGATCGAAGTCCAGAGAGTCGCCGCTCTTCATGATCAGGTGGCTCATGGCGTTGCTGATCGGCACCACCTCGTAGATGCCCACGCGCCCCTTGAAGCCCTTGGTGCAGTGCTTGCAGCCGACCGGCTCGAAGATGGTCGCGGTGGCGATCTCCTCGGCGCTGAAGCCCTGCTCCTCGAGCACTTCGCGGGGGATGTCGGCCGCCTGCTTGCAGTGGTCACACAGCCGCCGTGCCAGGCGCTGGGCGATGATCAGGCTGACGGAGCTGGCGATATTGAACGCGGCCAGGCCCATGTTGGCAAGGCGCGACAGCGTTTCCGAGGCGGAGTTGGTGTGCACGGTGGAGAGCACCAGGTGGCCGGTCTGGGAGGCCTTGACGGCGATCTCGGCGGTCTCCAGGTCACGGATCTCGCCGACCATCACCACATCCGGGTCCTGGCGCAGGAAGGCGCGCAGGGCGCTGGCGAAGTCCAGGCCGATCTTGGGCAGCACGTTGACCTGGTTGACGCCGGGCACCTTGATCTCCACCGGGTCCTCGGCGGTGCAGATATTTCGCTCCACCTCGTTGAGGATATTGATGCCGGTATAGAGCGTCACCGTCTTGCCGCTGCCGGTGGGGCCGGTGACCAGGATCATGCCCTGGGGCTGGCTGAGCGCCGTCTCGTACATCGCCTTTTGCGCGGGGGTGAAGCCGAGCTGCTCGATGCCGATCTGGGCCGAGCTGGGGTCGAGGATCCGCAGTACCAGCTTCTCGCCATAGACCGTGGGCAGCGAGTTGACGCGAAAGTCGATGGAGCGCGTCTGGGAGAGCTTGAGCTTGATGGCGCCATCCTGGGGCAGGCGGCGCTCGGAGATATCCAGGCGTGCCATCACCTTGAGGCGCGCGGCGATGCGGGTGCGCATGGCGAAGGGTGGATGGGCGATATCGTGGAGCATGCCATCGATGCGGAAGCGCACCCGATAGTTGGTCTCGTAGGGCTCGAAGTGGATATCCGAGGCGCCGCGGCTGATGGCATCGAGCAGGATCTTGTTGACGAACTTGATGATCGGGGCATCTTCGCGGGCCGACTGGGCATCGGTGTTGATGTCGATCTCGCGGCTGCCATCCTCCTCGGCGTAGTTCAGCTCGCCGATGGCGTCGTCAACGCCCTTCAGCGAGTCGAGCATGCTGGTCTCGCTGCTGGCCAGGTAGCTCTCCAGCACCGGCACCAGCTGGTCCTCGGGTGCCAGCACGCCCTCTGGCGAGAGGCCGGTGGCGAACTGCAGCTCGTCGAGCTGGGTCAGGGTGGAGGGGGAGGGCACCGCCACCGTCAACCGATGGCCATGCTGGATCAGCGGCAGCACCTTGAGCTTGCGCAGGATCTTCTCGGGGAAGCGCTCCGCCTTGGGCAGCGTCTCCAGGCGGATGGCATCCAGATCGATGATCGGCAGGCCATACTCACGCGCCGCGGTCAGCGTTGCGTCGCGGGCCGGTACCAGCCCGGAGTCGATCACATGGTGCAGCAGCGAGACATCTCCCTCCCGCGCCTCCCGCTCGGCGCGCACCGCCGCCGCCGCGCTGAGCCGCTCGTCGGCCACCATGCGACGCGCCAGGCCACGCAGCCCGGCGGCCGGATCATCGCTGACGGGCGGCTGGGAGGAGGTCAGCGGTGAGCGGTAATCGTTCATGGCGTCTCGCGGGCTGTGGGGTGTGACGATCGTGGGGTGTGACCTAGCGCTTTCGTCATATGGGGATGAGGCAATTCACCCCATTCTAGCCGTTCGTACCTTCTGCGCCCACCCATCGCCCGCGTCCGCGGCCGCTTGGGCCGCGAGAGGGGGCTTGCCAGCGCGGCGTGAGTTATGCAATCTGATATGCATCAAGATTGTGGTACTTATGCAGTTTTGACCTACAATAATCCTTGCAAGGTTGCAAAGCGTAAATTAATGTAACCATCAACCAAGGATGAGACTTTTAATCCTGGTGGATATGGTCGGGCCCAGGCCCTTCCCAACCATCGAAACCGACACCGCACGGGTAGCACAGCAGGGCTCACGCCACAAGCGCCACGGCGGAACAGCAAGCAAGGGGTAAGGAATGAAGCAAATGATGATGAAGAAGGCACGGCTGAACAAGGCTCAGGGTGGCTTTACCCTGATCGAGCTGCTGATTGTGGTGGCGATTATTGGGATTTTGAGTGCGATTGCGATACCGCAGTATGCTAATTATCAAGATAAAGCTGATGCTGCAGCGTGTAAGCAAGAACTTTCTGCTGCACGAACTGCGATATTTGTAAGCTCAGATTTAGCTTCTGATCAATCAACTTATGATTGGAGTGCTTGTGATCCCGATACAATCGTTTTGACTGCAGACGCGCTTAGCGCAACAAGTCTGCAAAGAGATCAAGAAGTATCAGTTCCCATTGGTGCTCAAGTTGATATTGATGATTTCTGATACTTTTATTTAATTAGATAAAAAGGGCCAAGCTTGCTTGGCCCTTTTTAGTTTAATACATGTGCCTTGTGTGGTGAGTGTTGAATGATTAAATTTGTCAATTTGTTTTTAATAAGGAAGTTTTTTTATGTAATAGTTTTTGCAATCTTTGGGGGATTAATGTTGGTTACATTTCCCAATTTAGGCGGTGGTGGGCTGCTACAACCTTTCAATGCTGTTGTATGGATAGGCTTCACTGCGCTGGTTGCCATCTCTCTGTGGCCAATAACAAAAGGAGTGATCCTTCTCAGTAGATTTCATTCGTTTCTAGGGGGGGTACTGATTTTCTTATGGCTTCCTTTTATCTGGTCATGGAGTGAGTCGTCGGTTATCGCTCTGCCGAGGATGTTGGGATTGTTGGCGGGTGCAGCACTGCTCGTAGGAGTTTTCCAACTCAAGTTGACGGATCGCGACTGGTGGTGGGTAGGCTTGTCAATCCTGACGGGTGTGCTTGTGCAGTCTTTTCTCGGTTACCTTCAATACTATATCTTGCCGCCTGAAAATTGGCTTGATTACAACCCAGAGAAGCATAGACCGTTTGGGGTGTTTCGACAGCCAAACTTAATGGCTTCATTCCTCGTTACAGGGCTGGCTGTCTCTGGCTGGTTGCTATCTGGGGCAAGTAGAAAGTTGAGCTGTGCTTATATGCTGCTAGCACCGGCTTTTATCCCAGCCCTTCTAGTGCTGTTGAACTCCAGAACTGGGTGGGTCGCTGCTTTCATATCTGTTCCGCTAGTTCTTCTTTCCTTATGGTTGGTTGATAAGAAAAAAAGTTTTATTTGGCTGGCAAGTTTGGCAGCGGGAATGTTGTTGGCTTTTGTGATTTTTCAGTTTGAAATGATTGCCGACGGGAAGCAGCTGAAAAGCCTTTCAGAAGTCGGGGCGCGTAGTGTGGTTTATCAACATTCCTTATCAATGATGCTAGATAAGCCTATCCTAGGCTGGGGTTATGGCCAATTCGAGAAAGAGTTTTTATTTAGCTTTGCGGACTGGAGGGCCGGGCTGCCTTTTAATCAGCCTGTTATTACAGAAAGGTTTTTAGGTGTGAGTAATTTTAGCCACCCTCACAATGAATTATTGTTCTGGGGTGTTGAAGGTGGTTTTCTTCCTGTTTTGGCAATTCTCATATTCTCTATTTGGTTGCTATGGAGTATCTTTAAGAAAGCGAAGCCTAGTGAAAGTGCAATTGTTCTAGCACTTCTTTTCCCCATAGCACTGCACAGCATGACTGAGTTTCCGCTTTATCAGTCAGCGGTTCATTGGCTGACTTTCCTGTTGCTGCTAGGGTTTGTAAATCATTTGTGTTTCAAAACAAGAAAATTTTCTTATCGTTATACTTTTATAGTTCGGTTTTTTGTGTATGTTGCGGCACCTTTTATAATGCTGTTTATGGCCACGCATCTTCAGGCGCTTTGGTATGTGAAGAAGGTTTTCATTGATAAGGGAGAAAGAGTTGTAAATATGAGAGAGGTGATCAACCCACTTGGAACCCCTAGTTTTCTGCAAAATATGAATTTGCAGTTAAACTTAGCAGCAGCATTGGATAATGAAAATAAGTCGTTGGTTGCCTATTACTCAAATATGCTGGAAGAAGAAGCTAGCATTCGGCTGGACCTAGGCAAGCTCAATTGGCTGGAGCAGTCATATGAATTTTTGGAGAACAATGAAAAACTGGAAAATATCATAAAACTTAGAAGGCACTTGTATCCAGCCTACGAGGAGAGTAACCCGGAGCATGAGACGAATGAAATGCTAGAAACTGGCTCCGATGCTAAGACTCTTGGTGTCCGGGCGTCAGATATTTAGCTGTAAGCGAGTAAAATTGTGGGAAGACTGAATGGTATAAGTGGTAGTGCATCCGGATTGGTGCTTGATGGCGTCAATTTCTGACCGATTGTTGCAGTGCACAAAAAAGCCTGCTATTGTTGCAGTGCAACAGAGCGGAACCTTCAAGCGAGAGGCTCCGTTCACAGCCACTGAACCAGGAGGTTCCCAGATGACCAACGTATTTACTTTCGATACCAAGCAGTTCGATACCGCCCAGATCGATTCGCTGTTCTTCGCCCCGGCTCGTGCCTTCGTGGCCCTGTCCGTGGACTACACCGAGAAGCTGGTCAATGCCCAGCTCGAGGCGACCAAGGCCTACACCGATCTCAACCTGGCGCAGCTGCGTCGCCTGACCGAGGTCAAGGATGCCGAAGGCCTGAAGAGCTACGTTGAGGGCCAGCAGGACGTTGCCAAGCAGCTGACCGAGCGCCTGAAGGGCGATGCCGAGAAGGTCGTGGCCCTGCAGCAGGAGTTCGTGCAGGAGAGCCAGAAGCTGACCGAGGGCAACGTCAAGCAGGCCCAGGAGAGCGTTCAGCAGGTTCAGGAGAGCCTTCAGCAGGTCCAGGAGAGCGTCGAGAAGGCCACCGCTTCCGCCACCAGCAAGTCTGGCAAGGAAGCGTCCGCCAAGAGCGGCAAGTAAGCGCGACGCAGGACTTGTTGCCAGGGCGCCATAGCCGCTTCTGATAACGATTCCCCGGCAAGACCCAGCAGGCCGCCGATCCCAGGATTGGCGGCCTGCTGTTGTTTTAGTCTTAGGCGCTTGGTGCTTGGCGCTCTGCCAGGGCTAGCCGCCCTTTTCCGTTTCGTTGCCCCTATCGTCCTCTTCTCTCTCCTCGCTCTTGTTACCCATGCTGCCCTTGCGTGCGCGCCCCAGGCGTCGGCAGAGCCCGGGGTAGCAGCCATCCAGCAGCCGCAGGGCGAACACGAACAGGCCGGTGATCGCCAGGGGCAGCACGACCTGCATACTGGGTTCGTTGATCAGTACGTCCCAGGGGCGCGGCGCCAGGCTGTCTCGGCTGCGGTCGCCATAGCGAAGGATGGAGAGGGCCTGGCCATTGGCGTGGCAGGAGAGCTCGATGCCGCCGAGCTCCGTCTCGCCCCCCGCGACGGAGAACAGGCAGGTGACCAGCGCCGACTCATCCTCCGGCTTCGGAGAGTCGAGAACACTCAGCGTATCGCCGAGATGCAGCGGCGCCTCCATCAGCGTATAGGCACGCTCCGAGAACAGCCGGCGGCCCATGGCGATCACTTCGCCGCCGCGTAGCAGCGGCGGCGACTGGGCCAGGGTGCTAAAGTAGGGATCCCCCCCGATCCGGCCACGCCCCCGCAGGGTGCCATTGAGGGGCTGCTCGCCGATGGTCGCTTCCAGGGTAATCCGTTGCAGCGTCTGCATGCCCTGGGCGTGGGAGTGAGCACACTGGGTGTCAGCGGTTCCGTGAGCAGGGGTGATCAGCGGTCGCAGTATCACGGCGGGCGTCGCCTGGCGCCGCTCGATCGGTAGTCCCTCGACGCTGACCATCAGCGCGCCGCTACCCTGGCGATGCAGGGTCACCTCGGCGTGGGGGCCGATCTCCAGGCAGCCGCGAAAGGGCTGTGATGGCGTGGCCTGCGTTTTTTGCAGCTCCGTCTGAGAGTCGTGGAGGATAATGGGAGCCGTTGGGTCGGGCAGGGTCTCGGCGCGCTCTCGTATCAGGGCATTCGCGATAAACCAGCTGGCCGCGGCGTTCTCCTGGATGGTCAACCGCAGGGTTTCGCTGTTGGCGTTGATATAGAAGGCGTAGGGGCGCTCGAGTGACCAGGTGAGCAGCTGCAGGATCAGCGGCAGGGCGGCCAGGGTGGCGGCCAGGGCCAGCAGGATCTGGCCGATGGGGCGGTCGGCCAGCTGACCGCTCAGCAGGGCATTCGGCAGGCCGTGCCCACCGCGCCGAGGGGTGGGGGGACTGCTCATAGCTGGAGTTCCAGTGGTACCGCCGCCGCCACGCTGCCGCCGCGGCGCAGGATGACCGAGGGTAGCCTGCCCGGGTCGTCGAGAAGCAGTCGGCCATACTTGTGCAGGCTACTTAAACGAAGCTCACAGGCGGTGTCGTAGGCGATGCGCGACGCGGCCTCGATGGGGGCGCAGCGGAGGCCCTGCTGCTGCTGGTTGCCGAGGTTGTTCTCCAGCCATACCGCCAGCAGCGCCTCCAGCCGGCCGGCATTGACCAGCACGCTTAGCGTTTCGGGCGGTGCCGCATAGGGCTGCCATCCGGTCACCACCACGGCATCGCGTGGCGTGGCGGGGTTGCAGTCGACCTTGAGCTCGGCGAGCACCGCCAGGCGGTGGGGCGGGGGCGTGTCGGCGTAATGGGTGTAGTACTCGGGCTTGGTCGTGGTGAAGTCGGCACGCAGCACGGTATCGGCCTCGAGCGGCGAACTCAGCGCCGGGCCGCTCCCCAGCGGCACCTCCAGCAGGCTGACGTATTGGCCATCCCGGGAGTTGAGCGAGAGGCAGAGGCGCTTCTCGCGTGTCTCCAGCTGAGCGGGCAGCCAGAGATAGAGGTGCTGGTGCTCGGCCTGGCCGTCGGGGTGGCCGCTGGGCTCTACCATCACTCCCTTGAGCGTGGTGCCGGAGACATCGACCGCAGGTTCATACCCCTCGTTCAGGATCGTGGCCGTCAGTGCCAGGCTCTCTTGCGAGTCGCTCGGCTGGGCACGCACGGGGGAAGAGTGGATAAGGCCGCCGAGCATCGCCCCGCCTAGCGTCGCTCCAGCCAGCATCACTCCGCCACAGATCAGGATGCGTCCAACGCTCGAGCGGTTCATGACAGGCGAATCCTGAAGGGCAGGGCGGCGCGGTTGCCGCCGGCATAGTCGTCACCGGCGGTGCGTGAGGTAATGGCGCAGTTGAGCGAGCCCATCAGGTCGACGCCGCCAAGCTCGGTCAGCGTCAGATGGCAATGGTAGTGGCCGCTTTTCAATTGCAGGCGCCAGCCGCCGCGCGTCAGCTGGCCGGTGAAGCGGCCCCCGCTGTTGGCGCTGTTGAACTTGCCGCTTACCTGATCCGTGTCGGTATCGATGCTCAGATCCGTCAGCATCAGTTCGCGCCAGATGTTGTAGGTGTAGGCCTGGGGCTGGCTGGGATCCATGGGCTCGATCAGCTCCACGGCCAGGAAGTCGCGCTCCTTGAGCAGCTGGCGAAGGCCGGCGGTATGCAGCCGTTCGTCGTCACCGCTGAAGGCGGCCTCCAGCGCCATGCTGCGCAGCACGGGGTCGTCATCCTTCATCACCTCCTCGAAGACGGCGAGTCGTACCGAGGCGCTCTCGTCGGCCAGCAGGTTGCGCACCTGGTCGAGCAGGGCGGCGCGCTCCTGGGCGGCCTCGAAGCGATTCTGGTCGAAGGCCAGGGCGGGGGATACGCCGCCCGTCAGGGCCAGGACCAGGGGCAAGGCCAGTGCCAAGGCCTGGGGAGCGAGAGAGCTCAGGCGCTGCAACCGCGTGGCAAGGGGCTTGGTGGGCATAGGGAGTCTCCTTGTGGGGATGATCGATACAACGGCATGGCTCGGCTAGGGGGGCGCGGTATGGGCGACCCGCACATAGCCCTCGGCGGTCTGCCACCAGGGGCGCCCCTTCACCTTGCCCAGCAGTTCGATGCTCTGGCCGATCTCCAGGCGGCGGATCGCCCTGGCAAACGGGGTGGGCGACTCACGGACCGTGGTCCGGGTCGTTACCACCACGCGCCCTTGGCGAGGCTCCAGGGGGAGGTCGCCGGCGGGGATCGGCCCGATATCATCGGCGAAGAACGCCTCGAGACGGCGATTCAAGGCGTCCTGGCGATAGACACGAATGGTGTCCTGAAGGGTTTCCAGCACCATGCCCACCGGGCGACCCTCGAGCAGCAGGCGGGAGCCGCTGATGCCCTGGAAGGCCTCGCTGTTGTGTGTGATCAGGACGACCTCCACATGGCGCGGCTCGAGGGCGGTGAAGCGCACCGCATGGGACTCGACACCGCCGGTGGGGCGCACGCGCAGCAGCGTGCCCTGGCGGCCCAGGCGCACCGCTTCCTCGAGGAGCTCGTCAAGCGGCTCGCTGCGCGGCCAGGTGGCGCCGCAGGTCATGCGCCCCCTGGCGTCGACGCGAAGCAGGGCGATATCGTCACCGTAGTCGCCGAGATGCTGCGCCGGCGCCCGGACACGCTCGGCGTTGGTGACGGTGAGCCCCACCCCTCCCAACCCCACCACATGCTGCGGCGTGATGGCGAAGCACTCCCCGCTGCGCGAGCGCAGCGTGCCCTGGCCCTGGGTCGCGCCGTTGACCAGCACCGCCTCCGCGGCCTGCACGCTGCCGGCGGCCAGCAGCAGGCTGGCAAGCGCTGTCGTCAGAATTCCATACCGGTTAGGGCGCATCGCGACTCTCCGCGTTGACATTCCTTTACATGGCGTATTCACACAGCGTAGACAGCTTGCGCCGGACCTGCCGCCTGGGACCAGCCGGAATGAGGCGGCACGCCTACACTGTCGTTAACGTAACCGGCAGGGAGGCCCACCCCATGCGCGAATGTCTCGATACCTTCCCCTTCATCTCCCACCATGGCGGCGCCAGCGGGGTGACCGGCAGCTGCCATCGTCTGCAGATCGGTGACGACCGCGCGCTGCTGGTCGACTGCGGTTTGTTCCAGGGCCAGGATGCCGACCATGTCGACAGCTTCGAGCAGCTCAAGGTGACGTTTCCCGTCGAGGATCTGCTGGCGCTGGTGGTGACCCATGTGCATATCGACCATATCGGCCGGCTGCCCTATCTGCTGGCGGCGGGCTACGCGGGGCCGATCCTCTGTTCCGTGCCCACGGCACGGCTGCTGCCGCTGGTGATCGAGGATGCGCTGAAGATCGGCTTCACCCGCGATCGCGCCCTGATCGAGCGCTTCCTGGGCGAGGTGGAGGGGCGGCTGGTGCCGTTGGCCTACCGCGAGTGGCACACCCTGGTGGACGATGCCCGCCACCGGGTACGGGTCAAGCTGCAGCAGGCGGGGCATATCCTCGGCTCCAGCTATGTGGAGGTGGATGTTCTCGACCGTGAAAGCGGGGCGGTTGAGCGCGTCATCTTCTCCGGCGATCTGGGTGCACCCTATGCGCCGCTGCTGCCGGCGCCGCGGTCGCCCTGGGGCTGCGATGCCCTGGTGCTGGAGAGCACCTACGGCGACCGACGCCACGAGGATCGCCGCCAGCGCCGCGGCAGACTCAAGGCGGCCATCGACCGGGCGCTGACCAACGCCGGCACGGTGGTGATCCCGGCCTTCAGCATCGGCCGCACCCAGGAGCTGCTCTACGAGATGGAGACCCTGATCCACCGGGCCGGCAGCCGGCGCTGGCGCGAGCTGGAGATCATCGTCGATTCTCCGTTGGCCGCGCGTTTTACCGAGGTCTACCGCGAGCTCAGGCCCTGGTGGGACGCCGAGGCCCACGCCCGGCTGCGCGCCGGGCGCCATCCGCTCAGCTTCGAGAACCTTTATACCGTTAGCTCACATGAGGAGCACGAGCGTACCGTAGCCTATCTGGCCGAGAGCCATCGGCCGGCGGTGGTGATCGCGGCCAGCGGCATGGTCAGTGGTGGGCGGGTGGTCAACTACCTCAAGCGCATGCTGGGGGACCCACGCCACTGCGTGCTGTTTACCGGCTACCAGGGCGCCGGCACCCCGGGGCGCGATATCCAGCGCTATGGGCCCCGGGGTGGCTGGGTGGCGCTCGATGGCGAACGCATCGATATCCGCGCCCGGGTGGAGACGGTCTCCGGCTACTCGGCCCATGCCGATGCGCATGATCTGCTGAACTTCGTGCGGCGCATGCGTCGCCCGCCGCGCCATATCCGGCTGGTGCATGGCGAGCGCCACGCCCAGCAGGCGCTGCGCGATTCGCTGCTGGCCTGGGCGGCCCAGGCGGGCCATCAGCTGGAGGTGACATTGGGCGTGGATTTCCAAAACCCCTGAGGGAGCTGCGATACTCGAGGCTTTCGTTGATCCGTTGATCCGTTGATCCGTTGATCCGTTGATCCGTTGATCCGTTGATCCGTTGATTCGTTGATTCGTTGAACCGTGTAGCAGGGAGCATGCCATGGCCACCATCGAGCACCGTGCGATTCTCGCGGCGGCGCCGGAGCGAGTCTTCGCGCTGCTGGAGCGCGTCGAGGACTTCGCCGACTACTCCGATCTGATCCACAGCATCGAACCGCTGGGCGATGACCGCTTCCGCTGGCATGTGCATGCGGTGGGGCGCGACTGGCACTTCGATGTGGCGATCACCGAGCGCCGCGCGCCGGAGGCGCTGGCCTGGGAGTCGCTGGATGGGGTGGAGAACCGGGGGCGTTACCGCCTGCGCCCGGTGGAGGGGGGCACCGAGGTCAGCCTGACCCTGACCTATACGCTGCGCAGCAAGCTATTGGAGAGGGCGGTCAACAAGGCCGCCACGCCGCTGGTCAACCGCGTGAGCCGACAGATACTCGAGCGGGTCGAGCAGCGGCTGTGAGCCTCTACCGCGCTTGGAGGTTGGGCCTTATCGATAACGATAGACCCGCAGGCTGGGCAGGAAGGGCTCATCCTCGAGCTTCTCGTCGCGCCGGCGGGCGCGGGTGCGGGTCTCGGGGGGCCGCAGCGGCGGCAGGTTATGGTCGGGTAGCCGGCCATCCGGCGAGGGCACGAACAGCGGCAGGGCGACGTTCATGGCACGCCGGCTGCGGCCATCCTCCAGCGGCTCGCGATAGAAGAGGTTGGCGCGCATCAGCGGGGCCTGGCGCTGCACCTGGGCGAGGGGCTCGCCGCTGGGAATGCCGGCCAGCCGGCGCAGCTGGATGCGGATATGCGGCGCCTCGCTGTCGAAGGTGAGCAGCTTCTGCTCGGCCTCCTGCACCGTCAGCTTCTTGATCGAACGCCCGCTCGAGTACCAGGCCAGGCGCACCCGGGCCAGCGGCGCCTCGCTTGCCGGAATGGCCCGCCAGCACTGCTTGAGGTGGACCCGGGCCAGCCCCTCGCCGCGCAGGTGGTCGTGCAGGGCCGGGTGGCGGAAGGGCAGCACCGCCTTGGCCTCGGGAATCAATGACGGCGCCTGGTCGCGAATTTTGGCGGTCAGGGCGGCGAACGCCGCCTTGGCGGCATTGGCCGCCGCCACGGCCTCCATCACACCCTCGCTGGCCGCCACCAGGCCGATATAGGCGCGGGTGGCACGACCGTCCTGGCCATCCTGATACCAGACATCCTGCAGCGCCTCGCGTAGCCAGGCCGCGGCCCTTTCGCCATCGACCGGCTCAGGCTCGCCGAAGATCCAGCAGGCGCCGGGGGCGCGGGCATAAGCCTCGGCCACCGCGGCGGTGGTCTCGACCAGGGCGTCGAAGGCCGCCTCCAGCTCGGCAAGCAGGCGGTACTCGGGGCGCTGGGAGGAGGGTGTGGTCATGGTTCGTCCTGGAAGCCGCGCTCGGCGCGCAGGATCATCTCGTCGATCTCGGTCTCGTCCATGGCCGGCTCACCGGCGATGCGGTGGCTGCCATCGGCCCAGGCGCCGAGATCGATCAGCCGGCAGCGCTCGCTGCAGAAGGGGCGGTAGGGGTTCTCCTCGCGCCACTCGACCTTCTTGCGGCACTGGGGGCAGGCGACTTCCAGGGGGCGTTGTGATTGGCTCATGGGGGCTCCGTAGGGCGAGTAACTTTGGTTCATCGCAAACTGGCGTGAATCCGTTCGGCAGTGAGTATGGGGAGGCCCGGGTTCATCGAAGGCCGGGATTCATCGTGGGAGGCTGGAGTATATTGTGGGAGGCCGGCTCTGCCGGGCGAATGGAGGCCAACGGCCTCCCCGGATGGGCCAGAAGAATGCAACAAGACTAACGGGCGCCTGTCGGCGCCATCGCCCGGGAAACCCGGCCTCCCACGATTCCCCCTGCCTACAGGTTTCACGTCAGTCTTCGATGAATCATGACTTTGGGCTCCTTTTGGGCTCCTAGAGGACTAGGCCACCAGCTCGCGATAATAGCGGTCGAGTTCACTGACCCGACGGCGCATCGCGGCTTCGCTGCCGCCATTATCCAGCACGTCGTCGGCGCGGGCCAGGCGTTCGCGGCGGGGCATCTGGGCGGCGACGATGGCGCGGGCCTGGTCGGCATCCACGTCATCTCGGGCGGCGGTGCGCTCGATCTGCAGCGCTTCGGGCACGTCGATCACCAGCGTGCGGTCGACCATCTCGCTCTGACCGGATTCGAACAGCAGCGGCGAGACGAGCAGGCCATAGGGGGCGCCGGAGGCGTGAATGCGCGCCAGATGCTCGACCAGTCGCTCCCGGATGCGGGGATGGGTGGCCGACTCCAGCCAGCGGCGCTCGCGCTCGTCGGCGAAGACGATCTCGCGCAGGGCGCGGCGGTTCAGGGTGCCGTCGCCGTTGAGCACCCCGGCGCCAAAGCGTTCGGCGATCTCGGCCAGGGCCGGCTCGCCGGGCTCGACCACCTCCCGGGCGATATCGTCGGCGTCGACCCAGGGTGCCCCCAGCGCCGCGAAGGCGCGGGCCACGGTGGACTTGCCCGAGGCGATCCCGCCGGTCAGGCCGATGATCAACGCCATGCGGTGTCTCCTGTCTCGAAACAGCGATCAGTATGTGGTTTGGCCAGGGAGTCTACCATTCTTGATCCGGGAACTGGCGGCCCGCGTCCTACTGCTCCCCATTCCCGGATAGCAGCCATTACATAGCAAGGCCTTGAACGAAAAAGGCGCAGCCTGTTG
>NZ_SLTR01000002.1:0-333438 GCF_004347715.1 Halomonas marinisediminis
TGCCGCGCCAAGGTGCACTTTACTGGCGCCCGCTGCCGCGCCAAGGTGCACTTTACTGGCGCCCGCTGCCGCGCCAAGGTGCACTTTACTGGCGCCCGTTGCCGCGCCAAGGTACCCTGACGCCGTTTCCGAGGCGAGGCGACGCCGATGAACGACGCGACCGTCGTCGCTTGGCAACGCCCGCCGCGTAGAATTTCTGGAGATCTCATGGTGCACGCCACTGCCGGGGGCCTGGCCCCCATCGAGGACCTGATCGAGGATATCCGTCAGGGCAAGATGGTGATCCTGATGGATGATGAGGATCGCGAAAACGAAGGCGACATCATCATGGCCGCCGAAAAGGTTCAGGCCGAGCACATCAACTTCATGGCGCGCCACGCCCGCGGCTTGATCTGCCTGCCCATGACCCGCAGCCGCTGTGAACGGCTCAAGCTGCCGTTGATGGTCAACGACAATGGCTCGGGCTTCGGCACCAAGTTCACCCTCTCCATCGAGGCCGCCGAGGGCGTCACCACCGGCATCTCCGCCGCCGATCGCGCTCGCACCGTCCAGGCCGCCGTGGCTCACGACGCCAAGGCCGAGGATATCGTGCAGCCCGGCCATATCTTTCCGCTAATGGCCGAGCCGGGTGGCGTGCTGCGGCGTGCCGGCCACACCGAGGCCGCCTGTGACCTGGCTGCCCTGGCCGGGCTCGACCCCAGTGGCGTGATCTGCGAGATCATGAATGACGATGGCACCATGGCGCGGCGCCCCGAGCTGGAGCGCTTTGCCGAGGAGCACGGCATCAAGATGGGCACCATCGCTGATCTGATCCACTACCGCATCCACAACGAGCAGACCGTGGATCATGTGGAAGAGACCCAGGTGTCGACCGCCTTCGGCGACCTGACGCTCCACGTGTTCCGTGACAGTATCCAGGGGGCTCACCATCTGGCGCTGGTCAAGGGGCGGCCGAGTCCCGAGGCGCCGACCACGGTGCGCGTGCACCTGGCGGACACCCTGCGAGACCTGCTCTGCCTGCAGAAGGGCGAGGGCGGCCACTGGACCTCTCATCAGGCCATCGCCGAGGTGGCTCGCAGTGAGCGTGGCGTCTTCGTGCTGCTCGATCAGGGGCGACCGGGACTCGATCTGCGCGACCAGCTGGACACCTTCCTGGAGCGTCGCCGTGCCCCGCGCACCAGCGACTCGGACGGTGCCGGCAACTATCTGACCATCGGCACCGGTTCGCAGATCCTGCGCCATCTGGGCGTGGGCCAGATGCGGTTGCTCAGCTCCCCCTGGAAGTTCTCTGCGCTATCCGGCTTCGATCTGGAGGTGGTGGAGCGGCTGGGGCCCGAGGATATGGCGACCGGCGAGTGAGCCGATGCCCTTGTGGCATGCCCGACGCCTCCTTGCAGCATCTTGTATGCGCACTCCCATTCAATATTCCCATTCAACACCAGGCGCGGGTCGACCGCGCCAGTGAGTCTCAGCAGGAAACCGACATGGAACCCATTTCTCAAGTGGAAGGCAGCTTCGTCGACGTCGACGGGCGCTATGTGATCGTGGTGGGCCGCTTCAACCACCATGTGGTGGACAGCCTGGTAGAGGGCGCCGTGGATATCCTGGTGCGCCATGGCGTCGATGCCGAGAACATCGATATCGTCCATGTACCCGGTGCCTGGGAGCTGCCGCTGGCGGTCAAGCAGGTCCTCAAGGCGGCACGCCCCGAGGCCGTCATCGCCCTCGGCGCGGTGATTCGTGGTGGCACACCACACTTCGAATATGTGGCCGGCGGGTGCAATTCGGCTCTGGGTACTCTACAGCTGGAGTTCGAGACGCCCATTGCCAACGGCGTGCTCACCGTCAACTCCATCGAACAGGCCATCGAGCGTTCCGGCACCAAGGCCGGCAACAAGGGGGCAGAGGCGGCCATGGCGGCCATGGAGATGGTGTCGCTGATGCGCCAGCTTGGCGGCGGCGTCGAGGAGGAGGCATGAGCCGCGAACGCGCGCCGTCGAAGGCGCAGCAGTCGCGTCGTGCCGCCCGCGAGCTGGCGGTGCAGTGTCTCTACCAATGGCAGCTGACCGGCAAGTCGATGAGCGCGGTGGAGGCGGAGTTCCGCAGCCAGCTGGCCGATGATGACCTCGAGGATCACGAGAACTGGCACAAGGTCATGGGGATCGCCGACCTGGCCCTGTTCCATGAGCTGGTGCACAACGTGTCCCGCTTCCGTGCCGACCTGGATGCCTCCATCGCGCCGCTGCTCGACCGCAAGCTCGAGGAGCTCGACGCCATCGAGCTGGCCATCCTGCGCCTGGGTGCCTATGAGCTCTCGCGTCGCCTGGAGGTGCCGTATCGTGTCGTGATCAACGAAGGGGTCGAGCTGGCCAAGTCGTTCGGTGCCACCGACGGCCACAAGTACGTCAACAGCATCCTCGACAAGCTTGCCGGGCGCCTGCGCGGCGCCGAGGTAGCTGCCCGCCGCCGCTGAAGGGTAGCCGGATGCACAGCGAATTCGAACTCATCGCGCGCCACTTTACCCCCGCCACCCCCGGCCTCGGGTCCGGGGTGACACTGGGGGTGGGCGATGATTGTGCGCTGCTGGCTCCCGCTGCGGGGCAGCGGCTGGCGGTGAGCGTCGATACCTCGGTGCTCGGGATTCACTTTCCACCTGAAGCGCCTCCAGAAGCGGTTGGCCATCGCGCTCTGGCGGTTAGCCTCTCCGATCTGGCCGCCATGGGGGCCAGAGCGCGCTGGTGCTTCATGGCGCTTGCCCTGGAGGAGAGTGATGACGCCTGGCTGGAGGACTTCTCGCGCGGTTTTCTGGCGCTCTGCGAGCAGACCGGAGTCAGCCTGGCAGGCGGCGATATCACCCGTGGTCAACTGGCCATCGGTGTCACCGTGATGGGGGAAGTACCACCCGAGTCTGCCATCTGTCGCAGCGGTGGTCGTCCCGGCGACCTGCTGGCGGTGACGGGAGCCCTGGGCGGTGGCGCCGGTGGCCTGGCCGCCTGGCAGGCGGGCGAGCGTGACCTTGCACACCCGTTGCTGAAGCGCTATCTCACCCCCCAGCCGCGGCTAGCCGCCGGCCAGGCCCTGGCGGGCCTTGCCACGGCGGGGCTGGATATCTCCGATGGGTTGCTGGCCGATCTGGGCCATATCCTCGAGCACTCCGGAGGCGGTGCACATCTAGAGCCCGAGACCCTTCCGCTGGCCGAAGGGCTGGTCGAGGCGCTGGGCGAGGAGGGCGCACGCCAGGCGGCCCTGACCGGCGGTGACGACTATGAACTGCTGGTGTGCCTCCCCCCCGAGCAGCTGGAGGAGGCTCGGTCACGCCTGGCGACGTTGTCGCTGCCACTGACGGTGGTCGGGCGGCTCACTGACACCGTCGGGGTCAGTGGCGTGACCACGACCCGGCGCACCGGCTGGCAGCATTTCCACGCTGTTGGCCAGGGAGGCACGCCATGAATCGAGCCCCATCCAGTGTCTGGCATCGGCCGTCGCACTTTCTGGCCTTCGGTCTCGGCAGTGGTGCCGTGCCGTGGGCACCGGGTACCTTCGGCACCCTGGCGGCCATCCCCTTCTACTGGCTGCTCTCCGAGCTGCCGCTCTCCTGGTACTGGGGCGTCGTCGTCATCGCCTTTGTCTGGGGGGTATGGCTCTGCGAGAAGACATCACGGGATCTGGGCGTTCACGACCACTCAGGCATCGTCTGGGACGAGTTCGTCGGCTACTGGATCACCATGGCGGCCATCCCCTTCACGTGGGAGTCGGCGCTCTGGGGGTTTCTGATCTTCCGGGTGTTCGACGTGATCAAGCCAT
The DNA here is from genome assembly GCF_004347715.1 of Halomonas marinisediminis. Classification (NCBI taxonomy): domain Bacteria; kingdom Pseudomonadati; phylum Pseudomonadota; class Gammaproteobacteria; order Oceanospirillales; family Halomonadaceae; genus Halomonas; species Halomonas marinisediminis. Next base: position 3,805 of record NZ_SLTR01000002.1, read on the forward strand.
TTCCCATTCGCTGGGCCGATCGTCGTGTGGCCGGCGGCTTCGGTATCATGATCGACGATGTTCTCGCCGGTATCTTCGCCGGGAGCCTCATGCACCTCTGGTTCTGGCTACACTAGAGCGTAGATCCTGAAGCGTGGATCGATAGCGCGGTGGTGTCCGATGCCCGGGGGCCACAGGGAAGGGAGTCACCATGCGCAAGGAACGTCTCATCGTGCCACTAGTGGTAGGGTTGGCGCTGCTCTGGGCCGTGGCCCAGTATGCGGCCTCGCTGCTCTTCGAGCGCGAGCTGGTGCGCATGTTGAACGATCTGGAGGCGCGCGGTGAGCTGGTGGTCGAGCGTGTCGCCGTCGAGCGTGGCTGGCTCACCTCATCGGGGCGCGTCGTGATCGCCCCCCTGCTGGGCGATGACTGGCAGCTCGCCTTTACCTATTCCGCCCGCCATGGGGTGCTCAGCACTCGGCTGGATGGCGAGCTTCAACCCACCCTGGGACCGGAGCAGCAGCGCCTGTTCGGCGACGCCCTGCCATCGACGGCACCCCGCTGGCATGCTCGCTATCAGACCCTGGGCGGAACCCTTGAGGGTAGTGTCGGACTGTCGCCCTTCGTGATACATCAGCTGGAGCGCGAGCTCGACTTCCAGGGAGGTCAGGTGACCTTCGGTGGCCAGTATGGTGACTGGTGGTTGCGTGCCAGGCTCAAGCCGCTGCGCCTCAGTGATGGTGACACTACCCTCGAGGCCGGGCCGTCGAGCCTCGAGAGTCGCTACGCCTACACCGCGGATGCCTACCACTTTACCCAGCATGACCTGCTGCATCTGGACCAGCTCATCTGGCGGCAACCGGGACTTGTGCTCGATGGCAGCGAGCTGCGCTACAGCAGCCGCATGCAGCTCGATGACAGCGAGCTGCGCATCGAGGGTGAGCTTGTTCTGGGGGAGCTGGTGGTCGCAGAGCAGGTGCTGTTGACCGGCCGGGTGGAGGCGCAGCTCTCGCGTGTGCATGCCGAGGCCCTGCGAACACTGCTTAGCCGGCTGCGCGAAGAGGTCATGCAGGCTCATCGCTATACCCCGCGTGAATTGATCGAACGGCTGGAGCCGGAGTTCAAGGCCCTGCTGCAGGATTCGCCGCGTCTGGATATCAACAGTGTCGACCTCGACAGCCCCATGCTTGGCGTTTCCGCACAAGGGGAGGGCGTGCTGATCTTCGATCCACGACGCCTCGATGAACTCAGGGTTTCTCGGCTCGATGACCCCGACGAGCAGGCTCGTTGGCGCAGCCGACTCGACGGCGACTTCGTCTGGCGTGATGTGCCCACCGTGGTGGCACTGTGGCTGGGCCTGCCGTTGAGTACTCGGGAGCTGGCAGTGGATGTCATTCGGGGCAAGGTGCGCGTCAATGGCCGCCCTTTGCCGCCGCTCAGGCGCTGACGGCGGTTCGCCAGACTTGAAGTTCCCGCTCGTCGCCCGCATTCCTACAAGCATTGGCTTAACAGCATTGGCACAAGACCAACCGCTTGGACAGGGAGACACCATGAGCGATGAACAGGACCGCCACGATACGGATGAGCCGGAGTGGATTCACCACGGCCAGGGCGAGGATCTCGACCTCGGTGAAACGCAGAGTGACAGCAAGCATTCCGTCGTGCCGGCCCGCGAGGCATTGCCCGAGCGCATCTATCTGCTACCCATTCATAATCGACCCTTCTTTCCCGCGCAGGTGCAGCCGCTGGTCATCAACCGCGAGCGCTGGGATGAAACGATCGAACGTGTCGCCAAGACCCCTCACCACACCGTGGGCCTCGCCTTCGTTGGCGAAGGCGCCTCTGAAGGAATGGGCGATGGTGACTTCCCCGAGATCGGCACCGCGGTCAAGATGCACAAGCTGCAGGGCGAGGAGGATCAGCTGCAGTTCATCGCCCAGGGCCTGCAGCGCTTCAGGATCCAGCGCTGGATTTCCCGGGAACCGCCCTATCTGGTGGAGGTGAGCTACCCGCGAGAGCCGGTGGATGCGGAGGCCGACGAGGCACGCGCCTACGCCATGTCGCTGATCAATGGCATCAAGGAGCTGCTGCCGATCAACCCGCTCTATGGCGAGGAGCTCAAGCACTACCTCAATCGTTTCAGCCCCCACGAACCGGGCCCTCTCACCGACTTCGCCGCCGCCATCACCTCGGCCAAGGGGCATGAACTCCAGGACGTGCTGGCGACCCTCCCGGTGCTTTCCCGCATGCAGAAGGTGCTGCCACTGCTGCGCAAGGAGATCGAGGTCGCCCAGCTGCAGAGCGAGATCAGCGACCAGGTCAACGCCCAGATGCAGGAGCGCCAGCGCGAGTTCTTCCTGCGCGAGCAGCTCAAGGTGATCCAGCGGGAGCTGGGTATCTCCAAGGATGACCGCGAAAGCGACGTCGACACCTTTCGCGAACGGCTGGAGAGCCTGGTGGTGCCGCCCAAGGTGCTGACCCGCATCGAGGAGGAGCTCGACAAGCTGACCATGCTCGAGACCGGCTCGCCGGAATATGGCACCACCCGCAACTATCTCGACTGGCTGACCAGCATGCCGTGGGGGGTGCGCAGCCAGGACCAGCTCGACCTCGCCCATGCACGCCAGGTGCTGGATCGCGACCACGACGGCCTGGCCGACGTCAAGGAACGGATTGTCGAGTTCCTCGCCGAGGGTACCTTCAAGGGGGATGTCGGTGGCTCCATCGTGCTCCTCGTGGGCCCGCCCGGGGTGGGCAAGACCTCTGTCGGTCGCTCCATCGCCGAGGCCCTGGGGCGCGAGTTCTACCGCTTCTCGGTTGGTGGCATGCGCGACGAGGCGGAGATCAAGGGACATCGGCGGACCTATGTCGGCGCCATGCCCGGCAAGCTGGCCCAGGCCCTCAAGGAGGTCGAGGTCGAGAATCCGGTGATCATGCTCGACGAGATCGACAAGATGGGTCAGTCCTTCCAGGGTGATCCTGCCTCGGCGCTGCTCGAGGTGCTTGATCCGGAGCAGAATATCGACTTTCTCGACCACTACCTGGATGTTCGCCTGGACCTCTCCAAGGTGCTCTTCGTCTGCACCGCCAATACGCCGGACTCGATTCCGTCGGCGCTGCTCGACCGCATGGAGCAGATTCGCCTCTCCGGCTATATCGCCGAGGAGAAGGTGGCCATCGCCAGAAACCATCTGTGGCCGAAGCTGCTCAAGCGCAACAACATCCCCAAGAAGCGTATCAACCTCACCGCGGCGGCGCTGCGCCAGGTGATCGAGGGCTATGCACGGGAGGCCGGAGTACGCCAGCTCGAGAAGCAGCTGCACCGCATCGTGCGCAAGGCGGCGGTCAAGTTGCTGGAAAGTGATCAACAGACGGTCAAGGTGTCGGTCAAGAACCTCGAGGAGTATCTGGGCGCGCCGCTGTTTCGCAAGGAGCAGGTGCTCGATGGCGAGGGGGTGGTCACCGGCCTGGCCTGGACCTCCATGGGCGGTGCTACCCTGCCCATCGAGGCGGGCAAGGTTCACGCCCTGGATCGTGGTTTCAAGTTGACCGGCAAGCTCGGTGACGTGATGCAGGAGTCGGCCAATATCGCCTACAGCTATGTGTTGGGCCACCTGGCCGAGTATGGCGCCGATGCCGACTTCTTCGACTCGGCATTCGTCCACCTGCATGTGCCGGAAGGTGCCACGCCCAAGGATGGCCCCTCGGCGGGGGTGACCATGACCACCGCGCTGCTGTCGCTGGCCAGGCATCAGGCCATCGATCGCAACCTGGCGATGACCGGCGAGCTGACGCTGACCGGGCATGTGCTGCCGGTAGGGGGGATCCGTGAGAAGGTGATCGCCGCCCGGCGCAGCGGCATCTTCGAGGTGATCCTGCCCGATGCCAACCGCCGTGACTATGACGAGCTGCCGGAGCACCTCAAGGAGGGCGTCACGGTGCACTTCGCCAAGCGCTACCAGGATGTGGCCAGGGTGGTGTTTGGCTAACTCTTCGGCTAAGCAGCGGAGCCAACTTCGCCGGGGGCAGTAAGTGATAACCCCCAGGAAACCCCGGAAACGGTAGCGGTACCGATTCCGGGGTTATTCATGGTAACCGCGTCGCCGATGCCGCCGGCGGCACCCTGCAGGGCAACACGGTGTTTCGGCATGGGAGATGGTTCCTCGAGTGGGCGAACGGCATTATAGTGATTGCTGAAGTACACAGTCATAACATGATCAATACTGGACACCCTGGGAGATAACGATGCCCCGCTTTACCCGCACCCTGCTTGCCTCCACCACGGCGATCCTGATGGGCGCCATGGCCCTCCAGGCCCAGGCCGAGACCCGCGTGACCTACAAGTCGGCCTCCGCCGGTACCGCCTATTACCAGATGGGGGTCGAGCTGGCCGAGGCCATTCGTGAGGGCACCGATGGTGAGGTGGTGGTGACCCTCGAGGAGAGCCAGGGCTCGGTACAGAACGTCATGGAGGTGATGGCGCGTCAGGGCAACTATGTGTTCACCACACCGCCGGGGCTGGTGACGCGTGCCCTCGAGGGGACCGGTCCCTTTGCCGAGCGACAGAACCCACGCTTCGCGGAAATTCGCGGTCTGTTCCCGATTCCGGCCATCACCATGCACTTCGTGCTGGCCGGTGAGGAAGGAGTGGTGGGTCTCGATGCCCTGGAGGGCAAGGAGATCCTGATTGGCCAGGGCACCTTCGGGGCTCGCGAGGCCCAGCGCTATCTGGAGCTGTTCGAGTTGATCGACAAAGTGGAGATTGCCAATGCCAGCATCGGCAGCGGCCCGGACGCCCTGAAGAATGGTCAGATCGACGCCTTCGTTACCGCCAGCTCCTTTCCCACCCCCAACGTCATCGAGACGGCAGCCAGCATGCCGGTCAGCCTGGTCAGCCTGACCGATGAGCAGATCGAAGCGACCGGAGCGGCGCGCCAAACCATTCCGGCTGGCACCTATGCCGGGGTCGATGAGGATGTGGAGACGACCTCGCTGCCGGTCATTGCCTACACCACCAGCGCCATGGACGACGATACCGCCTACGCCTTGACCCGTACCTTCTGGGAGCGCCGCGATGCGATGGCGGAGGAGGCCGCCTGGTGGGGCAGCATCACTCACGACATGGTGGGCAATATCGTCGGCACCCTCCACCCGGGGGCTCTGCGCTACTACGACGAGGCCGGTATCGAGATCCCCGACGAGCTGCGCTGATGTCACAGACTCATTCATCAACCCCTCCATCAACTCCATCGCCGGCCGTGGCCGGCGATGTCACGTCGGCTCGTCCGTCCCCGGCCTGGGTGGGCCTCGGGGCCATCAGCGTCATCTTTCATCTGGGGCTGATCTTCTATGGGTTGGCGCCGGCGCTTATCAGCCGGCCGATCCATATGGCCCTGGCGCTGCCCTGGATCCTGATCTTCATGGCACGCACGCCCTTCGAGCGTGTCAGCGGCTGGGTGTTGACCGGGCTGGGGATGGCGGCCTGCGGGTTTATCGTCATCAATCATGATGCCCTGTTGCAGCAGTACGGGTTTATCGACACCCCGTTGCAGATGGCCATCGGTGCCTTCCTGGTGCTGCTGGCCCTGGAGGCGGCACGCCGTGCCATCGGCTGGCCATTGCCGCTGGTCGCACTCGTGGCGCTTTGCTATGGGCTGTTCGGTGATCTGATACCCGGCCAGTTCGGGCATCCCGGGATGCCGCTGCCGAGCTTCATGGGCACCCTGACCATCTCCGAAGGGGGGCTGTGGGGGTCGCTGACCGGGGTCAGCGTCGGCGTGGTGGCCATCTTCGTGATCTTCGGTGCGGTGCTCAATGCCGGCGAGGCGGGGCGTGGCTTCATGAATCTTGCCGGTGCCATGGCGGGTCGCCTGACCGGGGGAGCCGCCAAGGTGTCGGTGATCTCCTCGGCCCTGATGGGGTCGATCTCCGGCTCGGCCTCGGCCAATGTGGCCTCGACCGGGGCCATCACCATTCCCGGCATGGTGCGTCTGGGCTATCCCCGCTCCCTGGCGGGCGGGGTGGAGGCGGTCGCCTCTTCCGGAGGGCAGATCATGCCGCCGTTGATGGGGGCCGGGGCCTTCGTGATGGTGGAGCTCACCGGTACGCCCTATACCCAGATCATGGCGGCGGCGATGCTGCCGGCGATTCTCTACTTTGCCACCGTGTGGGTGGGCATCAACGCCTACGCGACACGTCACGACCTCAAGCCGCTGGCCGAGAAGGACCGTCCCTCGGGACGCGAGGTAGTGATCACCTCGCTGTTCTTCGCCGTCCCCTTCGTGACCCTGCTGGAGCGCATCTTCGTGGGTGGCTACACGCCCCAGTACGCGGCCAGCCTGGCGATCTTCGCCGGCCTGGCGCTGCTCTTCCTCGACGCCTCCCTGAGCTTCTCGCTGCGAGGTTTCGCCGCTCGGCTGGCGGAGGCGCTGGTCACGGCGGGCCGTCAGGTGGCGGTGATCGGCTCCATTATCATCTGCGCATCGCTGGTGATCGGCGTGCTGGCGATGACCGGGCTGGGGGTCAAGATCACCTCGGGGATCCTGGCCCTCTCCAACGACATGCTGTGGCCGGCGCTGCTGCTGACCGCCCTGGCCTGTCTGGTGCTGGGCATGGAGGTGCCTACCACGGCGGCCTATGTGATCTGTGTCTCTGTTGCCGGTCCGGCGTTGATCTCGCTGGGGCTCGAGCCGTTGCTGGCGCATCTCTTCGTGTTCTGGTTCGCGCTGCTCTCGACCATCACGCCGCCGGTCTGTGGCGGGGTCTTTATCGCCGCCGGCATGGTCGGGGAGAGCTGGCTCAGGGTGGCCTTCAAGGCCATGTCGCTGGGCATCGGGCTCTATCTGATTCCACTGGCCATGGTGGCCAACCCCGAAGTGATCCGGCTGGCGTCCGCCCCTGGGGCGGCGGTGTTCGACATGCTCAAGATCGGCGTAGGCCTGGCGGCCATCTCCTATGGTGTGATCGCACGCCGGGCGGTAGGAGTGCGGCTGCTGCTGGTGATGGCCGGAGCGGTCATCGTGTTCATGATCTAGCGTGTTCAAGGAGGTTGGGATGCGTTTCGCCACCCTGGGCCCCGAGGGCAGCAACCATGCGCTGGTGCTGGGGCGCTATCTCGACAAGCATGGCATGCTCGCGAGGGACGCCGATGCCGAGGTGCATCTCTTCGAGACCTTCCCGGAGGCCTTCGATGCCCTGCTGGACGGTCGCGTCGACCGGGTACTGCAGTGTAGCGCCCACTTCAGCCATGCCGACTGCGTGGGGCGTACCATGCATCGTGCCTTTCCGGTGGATACCTTCGTTGCCGGCAGCCAGCCACTGGCGCTGCTGGCAAGGGCGGAGGTGGCCGCCCCGGTGTCGGTCGGGCTCCAGCCGGCCACGCGTCACTACACGGACCTTTCCACCTTCACCGAGCAGCGCGACTACGCCACCATCGTGGATGTAGCCGATGCGTTGCTGGCGGGAGAGATCGATGCCGGCATCTGCCCACGCGAGACGCTGGAGCGGCACTCCCAAGCGCTGCGACTGGTGGAGGACCTGGGCCCGGCGCTGGATGTCTGGGTGCTCTATGGCACCCGGCCGCTTCCCGAGAGTCACCCGCTGGTGGTGGCCTAGTCCCGCCCGGGACAGTCCCCCGCATCTGAATGCCGAGCCGCCGGCACAGGTGGCCGCGACGACACCGAAGCGTTGATAGAACGGCGCGGTATTCGTTAAGTCAACCTCACTCGGGAGCCCATAAGGGGGCCTGAAAGTCGTTTTTAAAACGAAAGTTTGATTCTACATTAGATAAGAAAAATTCTGCTTTCTTGTCATATTATTGTAGGCCCTAGTGTTTAGCGTATCATGTGGGGTCAAGACTGATGAATCGCCAGCTGTTTTTAAACGACTGTAGGGAAGAGTGCCAAGGATATGAGTGATCTCAGAGGCAAGAAGATTCTGGTCGTGGATGATGCAGAAGCAGATAGACTGCTTATTTCCACATTTCTTCGTCAACTCGGGTGCCGAGTCTTTTATGCTAATGACGGTGTTGATGGGGTCCATAAGGCCAGGCTGATCAGGCCCGATGCCGTGTTGATGGATCTGAGCATGCCTAACTGCAACGGCTATGACGCTTGCAAGCTTCTTGCGGAAGATCCAAGAACTAAACATACCCCCGTGTTGTTTCTTTCAGGTTATGCCACGCCGGAAGATAAAGTAAAAGGCTTGATGTCGGGTGCCGTCGACTATATTGCCAAGCCTTTCCATTTCGATGAGGTAAAACTTCGGCTCTCCGTTCACTTGAAGAGTGGCGGTGACAATATCGGTCACACCATTAATGATGAAGATGATTGCATTGTCCACGCGAGGAAAGAGAGCTCGCTCGATGAAATTCTCTTTCGTAGTGCGCAGGTGTATCTTCTTAAGGACCTCAACGAGGATCCGGGACTTCATGAGCTGGCACAGCAGGTCGGAACCAATGCCAAGCAGCTCAACCACTCCTTCAGGGCCTGTGTCGGCATGACGGTCTACGAATATCTTCGTGAAGAGCGAATGAAGGAGGCGCGGAAATTACTCGTTTCCACGGCGATCTCCGTCTCCGAGATAGCGGAAACCGTCGGGTTCAGCAGTGTTGGGACTTTTTCCACTGCCTTCAAGGAGCGTTTTGGCACCTCACCCACTAGATTCAGAAAGCAGGAGAGAGTCGGCTGATATGCGCATGCCATCCTGCTCCCGGGTTTTCGGCTGTTGTATTTCTCTGATATTGATAACCCTAATGGCTCTGGTCTGTCTGCCCGTGGCTCATGCGGAGTCTGGAGGCTCTGTTGAGGAAGTGAAGCTTGTTGAGCAAGTGGAACCTGTTGGTAATAGTGATGAAAAGTCTGACGTTATTGATCTCAGTGCCGTATCTTTTGATAAGAATCTTGTGTTCGATATGCAGGGGTTTCATGTCTCGGGAGAAGGCCACGCTTCACTGAACAAGGCGCTTAGAGAGGGTCGTTGGCAATTAGTCAGCGAAAATCCCGGCATTCTGGAAAAGCCTCGCCAATACTCCACGCTATGGCTGAAGGTCCGGTTGGAAAATTCCAGCGATGAGCATGTGGTGCGCTGGCTCGATCTCACTCCCTGGCGCCTCAACCAAGTCAATGCCTGGCTTGTCGAGCCTGTGAGCCTCGATATTAGAAATGAGATGACGACCGGGCTGAAAATCCCGATAGACAAGCGTGTGGTCGATAGCAACAAGGCGATTATTCCGGTCTCGATCTCTCCCGGCGAGAGTCTTCTGCTGGTGGCAAGAATATTTTCTGATAGCCGTCCTTTTCTCGAAATCAGAAGCTGGGAGCCCGTGGCATTTTCCATGAGTGAGATGGCCGAATGGCAGTTTCATTCCATGTTGCTGGCGGCAGTCATGACACTGCTCGCTGTGTTGCTAGTGACCCTTGACTTTCGCTATGCCTTGTTGGGTGCCTGGCTGTTGGTGATCTTTATTTTCGAATCCGAGAAGGAGGGCTATATAAGCCAGGTGTTGGTGAGTAGCCTGTTTGACTATTCTGCTAACCTAAGATTCTCGACCTGGATACTCACCGAGGCAGTCTTTCTGGTAACTTCTGTCTATATCCTGGGTATTAACAAGCAAAGGCCCTGGCGTTTTACTTTGCCAGTCTTGCTTATGGTCTCTGCTGTCTTTAGCGGGCTGACATTTTTCCTGGGTGGTGATGTTATACGCAATATTGGAAACGCTATTGACCTGTCATTTTCCCTTGTCTGGCTGATGATGATTCCTGCGGCTCTCCGTGTTGATCGCCAATGGCAATATGCACTGCTCGGTACTCTCTCGCTTTGGTGGCTGGCATCAAATTTCGTCTTGATTGGATATATAACCAATCTTTATTATACAGCTTCCTTTGTGGAGATGAAGATATTTTCTGGTATTACCATTGTGCTCTCTTTGTTGTTGATTTACTCAAGACAGAAGCGTGGTCATGAGTTGAATCTTGAGAAAAAACTTAGGGAGAGTGAACGTAATCAACGAGAAAAGCTTGAAGCGCTGGTGGTGCGTCGCACGCATGACCTCAACCAGGCTCTCGATGATGCGCGCAAAACCAATGAAGAAAAGACCCTATTTCTTGGCCGTATTTCCCATGACCTGAAGTCGCCGCTGACATCGATAAGTGGCTATGCACAGCTGCTCTCTGCAGAGGATGCGGAATCCGCTAATTTTGCTCGGATTATTCATTCGAGTGCAACACATATGAGTAGGCTTATAGAGAGATTGGTTGGCTATGCGAGGGGGGTCGTTTCGCATAAGGAGAGGCTATCAACCATTCATGTCGAGAGTTTCTTTACCGCTGTATTCCAAGAGGCGGAGGCGTTGACAAGCCGAAATGGAAATGGTTTCTCTATAAATGTCGAGACTGGAGACTTTCCATTCGTACGCTGCGATGATGTTTCCCTTCGGCAAGTGGTTATTAACCTTATCGATAACGCTGCCAAATATACGAGCTCGGGAAATGTTTCTCTTGAGGTCAATTGCCATGAGATGGTTGGTAAGACGGAGCAGCTTGCTCTAGACATGACGTTCAGGGATACAGGGTGCGGAATTTCCCGAGAGCGGATAAAGCGTATCTTCGAACCTTTCTCTCGTGAGTCTCGTGATAGCGAGGGCACAGGTCTGGGGCTGGCCATCGTCAAGGATCTGGTGACCACGATGGAAGGAAGCGTTTCTCTTAACAGTGAACCAGGTTCAGGCACCGAGGTGCATGTTTTGATACCCGTTGGAGTCGGTGATGAGTCAGAAGTGTTGAATGAGCCAGCCTCCATGCCCGGAGCGCTACTGCCTGCCTACCGAGTTGATGGCCTGTCGGCATGGGTGGTCGAGGATTCTCAGCCTATCCTGGACCTTCTATGTAGCGACCTCTCCACCATGGGCTTTGCCATAAAGGGCTTTCAGAAAGGTAGAGAGGCCATTGCGGCTATTCAGAATGCTGAACCAGTACCAGACCTTATCGTGACAGATTATCGGCTGCAGGGTGTCTCGGGTGATGAGGTGCTTATGGCTGCCAAGGCCAGGCACGACTGGATTCCCGTGATGCTGATCTCAGCGACCTGGAGCGTGTTGAAAAGTCGAGACCAACAGAGTAGCGACCTTGAGTATGCCGCCTGCCTGTCGAAGCCAATCAACCTTGTCGATTTTCGACGCGAAGTGGCTCGCGTCTGTGCTCTTTCACCTACCCGGCAGCCAGATCCATTGGGAAAAGAGGCTTCTACGGGTAGTGGGGATGAGCCCGATATCCAGCAGTTGTTATATCTTCTGGAGATGGGAGCCGTCAGCGATATCATGGATTGGTGTGACGCATATGCTGCCGTCTGCCCGGATAACAAGAGCCTCGCTGCCCAACTCCGCAGCCAGGCCGAGCGTGGCGACTTTTCCGGGATAAAAAGATCTATCAGCGTCTTGCAATAGCCCTGGGTGCCTGATATATGGCGGCTCGACTGCTCTCGCTTGCCGACGTGCATCGCGTCGGTTCTCCTGTTTTTTTGTTCAAGAAACTCCAGGTGTTAGATAAATTTCTTTCCTCTGGACAAACTATTTCCCCTCCATAAAAAACATCTGCTTGTCGCAAATTTTAAGGTGCGTCTAGCGCAGCACTGTAGCCAACAAGCTCCGCACTGGCGTGCGAGCGGCCAATCAGCACTCAAAAAAGCCCGGAGAGAGGCTTGGTTGATGGCGACCTGTCCAGCATTGACTGGCGCTCCCGGCGCCCCAGGCAGACCGCTCTCTCGACCAAGGACCGAGTACCTCCGCACAAGGAAGGCACAGCTGCAAGAGTCAACCAGAACGACACTCCGCAGGTGGACATGAACAAGGTATTTAGAATCATCTGGAACAGCACTCTTGGGCGTCTGGTGGTTGCCTCGGAGGCAGCTCACTCACGCGGTAAGTCCAGCGGCCAGCGGCTCCAGGTGGCGCCGACGGCAGCCATGAAGGCCTCGCCTGCGGGTGCCTTGCGGTCCCTGGTGGTGGCGATAGGGTTGGCTGCCGTAATCCCTGCTGCCACTGCACAGCAGAGCCCGACCTACACAAATCTGACGGTTACTGATGAGCTGACGGTTAGCGGCGATGCGATTCTTAGCGCCCTGCAGGTAAATGGTGATGCCACGTTCGACGGTACCCTTACCGTAGGGGGGGTGAACGTTGCCAGCGCCATCAGCACTAATACGAGCGATATCGGCACCAATGCGAGCGCCATCAGCACTAATACGAGCGATATTGGCACCAATGCGAGCGCCATCAGCACTAATACGAGTGATATCGGCACCAATGCGAGCGCCATCAGCGCCAATGCGAGCGATATCAGTTCCAACTCTAGCGGTATCTCGGCGCTGGATAGCCGGATTACTGCAGCAAGCGCTGGCTGGGATATCAGCGCGGAAGGGGGTACGGCGGCAAATGTCGCTCCTGGAGGCTCGGTCGACTTCAGCGGCGTTAGCAATATCGAGGTCGAACTTAGCGGCACCGATCTGGCTTTCGGCCTGTCCGACGATGTTGAAGTAGCCAGCAGCCTTGGCGTCACCGGCGGGCCCAGCATCACCACCGGAGGTATCGATGGCGGCGGCAAGGCGATCACTAACGTTGCCGCCGGCAACCTGACGGCGACCAGCAACGACGTGGTCATCGGCAGCCAGATCTACGACCTTTTTATCGAAGAAGGTGCCGGCGGTGTGCGCTATTTCCGCGCGCTCTCGGCGCAGCCGGACTCCCAGGCCCTGGGGGCCGAGTCGATTGCCATTGGTCCGAATACCGTGGCAGAAGGAGCCCGCAGCCTGGCCGCCGGTGACGGGGCAGCCACCACGCTGCCCGCCGAGGGCGCGATCGCCCTGGGACAGGGCGCCAGTGCCGGTGGCGATCCGCTCGGCGGGGCCGGTGCGGTCGCCGTCGGCCGCGACAGCGTGGCCGGCGCCAACAGCGCCTTGGCGCTGGGGGATGCTGCTCAAGCGGTGGGGGGCAATGCCACCGCCGTTGGCGCTGGTGCGGCAGCCTCGGGTGGCAATAGTATCGCCCTAGGTGATGCCGATGCCGTCGGGAGTAACGCCTTCGCCGCCGGCTCTGGTGCCTACGCAGGCTCGCCGGGCGGTATCGCACTGGGCTCCGGCGCCGGCGTTGGCACCAATGGTAGCGCGGCCGGAGACAAGACCCACCATATCGCCATCGGTACTGGTGCCGGTCGGAATGTAGACGGTAACCAGACCACGGCAATCGGCTTTTCGGCGGGTGCTGACATCACCGGAGATCATAACGTGTCCGTCGGCAGCCATGCCGGGCAGAACCTCCAGGGCGACTTCAACGTCGCGATTGGTCACGAAGCCAACCGCAATGGTGGGGAGGTGGAGCGCGCCACCGCCATCGGGGGGCAGACTGGGGCAGAGAGAAATGGTGTCTCAGTCGGCTACGGTGCCAGCTCCTTGGAAAGCGGCGTGGCGCTGGGTGCCAACACTAGCGCCCACAACCTTGGGGTGGCGCTTGGGCGCAATGCGATGGCCGAGGGCGGCAGCGTGGCCATAGGCAGCGGTTCCGCCGCGCGCAGCACTGATGCCACGGGGGCGGGCTACCTGACCGGGAGCGACTTTACCGACGGCACCGTCGTCTCAGTAGGCAATACCAATCCGGCCGGCGTGCGTACCACACGGCGTATCGTCAATGTCGCCGATGGCTCTCAGGCCTACGATGCCGTCAACGTTCGCCAGCTGGAGGGCGCGCAGGAGTCGGTCGCTAACCTCGTCGGCGGTAACGTCACCCTGGGGGCGAATGGCGCCTTCAAGGGGTATGTCGTCGAGCTGCAGGACAGCAGCGGTACCAGCCATCAGTACGCCACGGTCGCCGAGGCCATCAACGCGGTATCGAGCGGCAGTATCAACGTTCTGCCGGGTAACGCTGTGACCTACAATGCCACGACTGGTTCTGGCCCTGGCACAGTCACCGTTAGCGATGGGGAGCTGGACAGCCATGCGGTTAACGTCGGTCAGCTCAATAGGGCAGTGGCCGAAAACGGGGTCAAGTACTTTAGCGTCAACTCCACCGAGCCGGCCAACCGCGATAACGCCGAGGCCAGCGGCACCGATGCCATCGCGATTGGCCCCGCCACCAGCGCCGACGGGGCCTCATCGCTGGCGGCGGGCCACCTGGCCCACGCGGTGGGCGGCGAGAGCGTGGCGCTTGGCTATCGGGTCGAGGCGCTGGGCAATGATTCCACTGCGATTGGCAGCGACAGTGACGCCTACGGCAATGGGGGGGTGGCGATCGGCCTGTTAGCCAAGAGCCAGGGGGAAAACTCCATCGTCATGGGCACCCGTGCCCAGGCGGACCCCAAGAGCACCGATGCCACCGTCGACAATGCCGTGGTGATCGGGACTGATGCCGAGGCTACGGCGGACAACGGCATCGCGGTCGGCGAAAGCGCCCTAGCATCCGAGCTGCGCGCCGTGGCACAAGGTAACGATGCCCACGCCACCGCGGATGATGCCATGGCCTTCGGCAGCAACTCCCGCGCGAGAGCCGCCAGCGCCCAAGCCAGCGGTACCAATGCCAGCGCTAGCGGTGTCAATGCCCAGGCCAGCGGCACCAACGCCAGCGCTAGTGGTTTCAATGCCCAGGCCAGTGGCACTCGTGCTATTGGCTATGCCACCGATGGCATCGCCATGGGCACCGGGGCTGTAGCGGGCTTCGCTGATCCTAACGGGTTGGATCCGGACCGCAATACCGCGGGTATCGCGATTGGCAAGCAGTCCCTGGCGGACGAGCAGCACGCGCTGGCTCTCGGCGTCGAGGCGAAGTCCCGCGCCCAGTCAGCCACGGCGATCGGCGATGGGGCCGAAGCCTCGGACACCGCCGAGGGCGGCCTGGCCGTCGGGGCCGGCGCGCGGGTCACCGCGCAGAACGCTGCCGCCTTCGGCCAGAGCGCCGAAGCGGAGGCCACCGAGGCCCTGGCCATGGGCTCTGGGGCGAGAGCCGCTGCCCAGTCCGCCACGGCGATCGGCGATGGAGCCCAGGCCAACCACCAGGGCTCGGTGGCGCTGGGGAGCAACGCTGTCACAGCGGCGCCGGTCCCCACTGACAAAATGACGGTCGACAAGAACACCTACGACTTCGCGGGTATCGATCCCGTGGCGACCGTCAGCGTCGGTACGGCGGGCGCCGAGCGCACTCTGACCAACGTCGCCGCCGGACGCGTCAGCGCTACCAGCACCGATGCCATCAACGGTAGCCAGCTGCATGGCACTAACCTGGCGTTGGACGCTCTGGCCGGCAACCTGGATACCGCCGGTGACTCCGTGGCCGGGGTCTTGGGGGGCGATGCCGCCTACGATCCGGATACTCATCAGGTCACCATGAGTAACGTGGGTGGCACCGGGCAGGATACGGTAGACGAAGCCATCGAATACGCGGCCCAGGGTTGGAATGTCAGTGCGAATAACGAGCCCGGTGCCAATATCGCGCCCGGCGGGGCGGTGGATTTCAGCAGCGCCGACGGCAATATCGCCATCAACCGCACCGGCACCGATCTGGCGTTCAGCCTCGCGGACGACATCGCCGTCGGCGGTAGCGTCAGCGTTGGCAGCGATACCGTAATTGACGGTGACAGCGTCACCACTAACAACCTGACGGTCGGCGGCAATACCTTCGTCGTGGCAGGAGATAGCGTCACTTATGACGGCAATGAGGTCGCGACTCAAGCCGACGGCCTGAGTTTCATCGGTAACACCGGTGGTGCCATCGACAAGACGCTGGGTGGCACCACCCCGCTGACCGTTTCTGGTGAGCTGGCGGCGGGCGATGCCTCAAGCGGCGCCAACCTGCGCGTAGATAGCGATGGTAATCAGCTCAATCTGGTGATGGCGCGCAATCTGACCGAGCTGGACAGCGTTACCACTGGTGATAGCGTGCTCGATACCGATGGCTTGACCGTCGACGACGGCACCAACACGACCGATTATGGCCCCAACGGTGTCACGATCAGTGGCCCGAACCAGGACGTTCAGCTCAGCGACAGCGGCCTGGACAACGGCGGCAACCAGATCACCAACGTGGCCAGCGGCGGCACGACCATGACCAATGCTGCCAACATCGGTGATGTACAAAGTGCGACCAGCGATCTCACCATTACTGGTTTGAACTTCACGGGTGACAACAGCAGCGTGAACGTGCATCGCAACCTGGGCGAGACGTTGGCGATCAACGGCGGTGCCAGCAACGCGACGACCGCGAAGAACATCGTCACCACCGGTGATGCCAGCGGTGCTATCCAGATCGACCTGGCGGAAGAAGTGGATCTGGGGACTGACGGCAGCGTCACCACCGGCGACACTGTGATGAATAATAGCGGTGTGACCGTGGACGACGGTACCGGCAACCGCACCGACCTGGGGGCGGGCAGCCTCAGTGTCGCCGGCGGCAGCAACACTGTCGCCATCGACGGTGGCGCGGGCGACATCACCGGCCTGACCAACACTGACCTCGACGGCACCGACTTCGCTCAGGCGGGACGTGCGGCCACCGAGGAGCAGCTGGACCTGGTCAATCAGACTGCCAACGCCGGCTGGAGCCTGAGCGGCTCCGGCGCCGATCAGGTGAACATCGGGCCGAACGGCGCGGTGGACTTCCAGGGCGACAGCAATATCAGCGTGGCGCAGAACGGCCAGGAGGATGACGGTCAGATCGACATCACCCTGAACCCTGACCTGAATGTAGATAGCGTGACCGCGGGCAATAGCGTGCTCGATACTGATGGCCTGGCGGTGACCGATACCAACGGCAACCAGACCATCACTGGTGCCACCGGCACCAACGTCACCGACGGCACCAACAGCACCGAGTATGGCGCCGACGGCATGACCATCGCCGGTGGTCCGAGTGTCACCACCAGTGGTATCGATGCGGCTAGCAACACGGTCACCGGCGTGGCCGATGGCGCCATCAACAGCAGCAGCAGCGATGCCATCAACGGCAGCCAGCTGCAGGCAGCGGGCGACAGCCTGGCCAGCAACGTGCTGGGTGGCGATGCCGATTACACCGGCAACGACTTCACCATGAGTGACGTGGGCGGTACCGGCGAGAGCACCATCGATGACGCCATCCGCTCGGCCAACAGCGCGGCCACTGCGGGCTGGGACATCAGCGCTCAGGGCAGCAACCCGACCAATGTGGGGCCGAACGACAGCGTCGATCTGAACAACAGTGACGGCAATATCGAGGTCAGCAAGACCGCCGCTGACAACAACGTCACCTTTGATCTGGCCGATAACATTGATGTTGCCAGCGTGACCGCCGATGACGGCGCCGGCAATGTCACCGAAGTGACTGCAACCGGCACCAGTGTCACCGATGGCACCAACAGCACCGCCTACGGCGTCGACGGCATGACCATTGCGGGTGGCCCGAGTGTCACCACCAGTGGCATCGATGCCGGTGATCAGGTGATTGCCAACGTGGCCGACGGCGTGGCCGACACCGATGCGGTCAATGTCAGCCAGCTGACCAGTCTTGCGGATACCCCGCTGACCTTTGCCGGTGATGCCGGCAGCAACGTCGAGCGCAAGCTCGGGGAAACGGTGAACCTGGTTGGCGGCGAGACTGACACGACCGCTCTGGTCGACGGCAATATCGGCGTGGTCGCCGACGGTAGCGACACCCTATCGATCCAGCTGGCCAAGAACATCGATCTGGGTGATACCGGCAGCGTGACCACCGGCGACACCGTGATGAACGACGACGGGGTGACCGTCGACGACGGCGCCGGCAGCACCACCGAGGTGGGCGCGGGGAGCATCAGCGTGGCCGCTGCTGGCAACAGCATCACTCTCGATGGCAGTGCCGGTGACATCACGGGCCTGACCAACACCGACCTCGATGGCGGTGACTTCGCCCAAGCGGGACGTGCGGCCACCGAGGAGCAGCTCGACCTGGTCAATCAGACTGCCAACGCCGGCTGGAACCTGAGCGGCTCCGGCGCCGATCAGGTGAACATCGGGCCAAACGGCGCGGTGGACTTCCAGGGCGACAGCAACATCAGCGTGGCGCAGAACGGCCAGGAGGATAACGGTCAGATCGACATTACCCTGAACCCTGACCTGAATGTAGATAGCGTGACCGCGGGCAATAGCGTGCTCGACACCGATGGTCTGGTGGTCAACGACAGCGCCGCGAACCCGACGGCCACCACCACGGTAGCAGCGGGTACGATCACGCTGGCGGCGAACCCGACCACGGGCCCGGCCAACGAGATCGTAGTTGATGCCAATAGCGGCACTATCGGGGGGTTGACCAACACGTCCTTCGACCCGGACAGCTTCACCAGCGGCCAGGCCGCGACGGAGGACCAACTGGGTCAGGTATACACAGTGGCCAACGCCGGCTGGAACTTGTCGGTGGATGGTGAGGGTGCCCTGGCAGACGGTAGCAACAACGTCGGTCCCAATGGGGTGGTGGACTTCACCAGCGAGGACGGCAACGTCATTATCAACCGCGATGGCACCAATCTGGCGTTCAACCTGGCCGATAGTATCACCCTGGGTGATGGCGATACCGCGATCAACGTGGATGGCGAGAAGGGCGAGATTGGCGTCGGAGATACCATCGTGAATGGAGGCGGTGTCAGCGTTGGCGATAATGTGACTCTGGGTGATGTCGGGCTTGAGATTGCTGGTGGGCCGAGCGTCACGGCTGGTGGCATTGACGCGGGCGATCGCAAGATCACCGGTGTGGCCGACGGCGATGTAAGCAGCACCAGCACCGATGCCATCAATGGTGGCCAGCTGTATGAGGTGCAGCAGGTCGCCAATGCCGGCTGGAACCTGACCGGTTCCGGTGTCGACCAGGTGAACATCGGGCCGAACGGCGCGGTGGACTTCCAGGGCGACAGCAATATCAGCGTGGCACAGAGCGGTGAGAATGATGCGGGGGTGATCGAAGTCGCGCTGAACGACACCATCACCCTGGGCGAAAACGAGAATGCCATCACCGTAGACGGTACTGACGGCAGCATTACCACCGGTGGAACCACCATGGATGGTGACGGCCTTACCGTCGACGATGGCACCAACAGTACCGATTATGGTGCTGATGGCATGACCATTGCTGGCGGCCCGAGCGTCACCGTTGGGGGTATTGATGCTGGCGGCATACAGATCACTAACGTGGGTAGTGGCCTGGGTGGCCAGTCGTTGGATCAGATCAGCGGTGATGACCTGATGAACGCCGTGAATGTGGGCGATCTTAAGCAGGTGGCCGGTGATATCGGTGATGAAGTGGCAGCGGCCAAGACCGAAGTCACGCAAGGCAAGAACATCAAGGTCACCGAAACGACTGGCGCAAATGGTGAAAGCGTCTACGAGGTAGCCACGTCGGACGAGGTAGAGTTCGACAAGGTGGACGTGGGCTCCGTCACCATCGACAAGGACAACGTCGATGACGAGGGCAACACCATCATTGCCGGTGTCGGCAAGGGTGACATCAGCGAAGGCAGCACCGATGCGGTCAACGGCGGCCAGCTGCATGATGTCCAGGAAGAAATTGGCGATATCAATACCTCGCTGGATGGCGGCATGGACTTCGCTGCCGACGAAGGCGATGACGTGAACCGCAAGTTGGGCGATACCGTGGCCATTACCGGTGATGACAACATCACCACGCGCACCAATGACGGCGGTGTGGAAGTGGGCCTGAACCGCGACCTGGATGTCGACAGCGTGACCACGGGCAAAACCACCGTCAGCAACGGGGGCGTGACCATCGAAGATGGCCCGAGCATGACCACTGACGGCATCGATGGTGGCGGTATGCGAATCACCAACGTTGCTCCGGGGGTCGATGCCACCGATGCGGTGAACGTCGGTCAAATGCAGGAGCTCAACCAGCGCTTTGCCCAGGAGATTAATAACGTTCATGGGCGTATCAGCACGGTTGAGAAGAATGCGAATGCGGGCACCGCCAGTGCACTGGCGGCAGCGACTGTTCCCCAAGCCTGGATGCCCGGCAAGAGCATGGTGGGCGTGGGTGCCGGTACCTACGAGGGCGAGTCTGCCGTATCGGTAGGCGTATCGCGTCTCTCGGACAATGGCCGTTGGGTCATCCAGGGCAAGGTGACGGGTGACTCTCAGAGTAACTTTGGTGCGGGCATCGGCGCTGGCTGGCACTGGTAAGGAGACGAACGTGAAAGTAATGAGCTCATCTGCACTGCTCAAGGCGGCCCGAGGGGCCGCCGGTATTGCCAGCCTGGCAATGGTTGCAGGCTGTGCTAGCCCCCCGAACAACGACCGTACAGACATCCGTGAAGCGGGAGATGGCTTTCCGGCGCTGAATGATAACTGGCATGATGGCGGTCGCTTCGTCGAACCGCGGAACATCCTGCGCATTCGCGAGGGGCAGACCAAGGACCAGGTGCGCCAACTGATCGGCAGCCCCCAGTTCAGCGAAGGTTTCTTCGGCGTTCGCGAGTGGAACTACGTCTTCAATCTGTATACGGGTGAAGAGGGCGGGGAGTACCTCACCTGCCAGTATCAGGTCGATTTCGATGATGATATGGCGCTGGAGGACTCCAGCTGGCGAGATGTGCAGTGTCCTGAACTGTTGGTGCCAACGAAGGTGGCGGAAGACGAGACGCTGGTACTCTCGGGTGATGTGCTGTTCGATTTTGACAGCGACCAGCTGACCCTGGAAGGTCGCCGTGCCCTGGAGCGCGTGGCCCAGTCTGCCAAGGACAAGTTCACATCCCCCGGGATGATGATCGTGGGCTATACCGACCGCTTCGGCAGCGCGGCGTATAATCAGGAGCTTTCGCAGTCGCGGTCCGATAGCGTGGCCGACTATCTCTCCACTCAGGGGATCTCGCGTGGCGATATTCGCACCGCAGGACGTGGCGAGGCCGATCCGTTGGTGGAGTGCCCCGGGGCCAGGGCGACGCCGAGCGTCACCGAATGTCTGCGGCCCAACCGCCGTGTGGAAATCACGATCATTGATCTGGCAGAAGGGTAGTGGTGTCAATCCTCTGATCGTACAACGCTTTGCAGCTTTCAGCGCTGTTTATATACGTACCCGGCATGCTCAAGCATGCCGGGTTTCTCCTTGAGGGTGGCTAATTCATGAGAGCAAAGACTTGGCTGGGAGTTGTGCTGCTGAGCGGCAGCACACTGGCATATGCCGACTATAATGCTGGCCTGGCAGAGTTTCGGCAGAGAAATTTCGCCTCGGCGGTGCATGAGTGGAGAGAGGCCGCAGAGCAGGGCGAGGGCCAGTCACAGTTTGCGTTGGGCAAGATGTTCGAGAATGGCACTGGCGTTAAGGAAAGCCTGGACAAGGCCTACAAGTGGTATCGGCTGGCGGCTGACAATGATGTGCTCGAGGCCCAGGTCAGGATGGCCGAGCTATTCTTGAGCGAAAGCATCGACGGTCGTGGACCGGCGGATGCCGTGGAGTGGCTGGAGCGTGCGGCACAGTCCGGGCACGCTGGAGCTAAGTTCCAGTTAGGGTTGATGTATCTTGAAGGATTTGGTATCGAGGAGGATGCGGTCGCGGCGGCACGCTGGTTCGAGCAGGCGGCTGACCAGGGTCACCTTCAGGCTCAGAACAATATTGGCAGTCTCTACGAAAACGGGCGTGGGGTCGAGCAGGACTTTTCTCGCGCCTTCGATTACTTCAATAAGGCGGCCAGGCAGGGCGACGCCATGGCGCAGAATAATCTGGGTGCTCTCTATGCCCGGGGGCGTGGGGTAGAAGCCAACCACGCCTGGGCGGTATTTTGGTTTGCTACTGCATCGCGCAATGGAAATGATGTGGCCAATGCGAATATCCAGCCTAGCCTGTCGAAGCTCCAGGATAAAACGGTCATTAGCCCTCGTGTCAATATTCGATCGGGCGCTGGAACTGATAACGCTCGGATAACGCAGCTGACTCAGGGAACCGTGGTCTACGTGCTGGGAGAAGGAGAGGGCTGGAGCCAGATCTATTTTGAGAAGGATGGTGAGCCGGTTCTTGGCTGGGTCGCTACGCGATTGATTGAGTAAGCCACAGGGCTCTGCTTCGGCCTGGCCTGATGGCCGGCCGCGTGCCAAAATCGTCGGCTGACCTGGACACCGAGTCGCCGGCACAGGCGGCCGCTGAAAGAAGAGAAGAGAACACCATGCCCGAGTATCGTTCCCGCACCACCACCGCCGGCCGCAACATGGCCGGCGCCCGCGCCCTGTGGCGTGCCACCGGCATGAAGGACGACGACTTCCACAAGCCGATCATCGCCGTGGCCAACTCCTTCACCCAGTTCGTGCCGGGGCATGTGCACCTGAAGGACATGGGACAGCTGGTGGCCCGCGAGATCGAGAAGGCCGGCGGGGTGGCCAAGGAGTTCAACACCATCGCCGTGGACGACGGCATCGCCATGGGCCACGACGGCATGCTCTACTCGCTGCCGAGCCGCGACCTGATCGCCGACAGCGTCGAGTACATGGTCAACGCCCACTGTGCCGATGCCCTGGTGTGCATCTCCAACTGCGACAAGATCACCCCGGGAATGCTGATGGCCGCCATGCGCCTCAACGTGCCGGTGATCTTCGTCTCCGGCGGGCCCATGGAGGCCGGCAAGACCAAGCTGCTCGACCATGGCCTGGACCTGGTCGACGCCATGGTGATGGCTGCCGACGACAGCGTCGATGACGAGACCCTGGCCGAGGTGGAGCGCAGTGCCTGTCCCACCTGCGGCTCCTGCTCCGGCATGTTTACCGCCAACTCCATGAACTGCCTGATGGAGGCCTTGGGGCTGGCGCTGCCGGGCAACGGGACCGTGGTGGCCACCCATGCCGACCGTCGTCGCCTGTTCGAGAGCGCCGGTCACCGCATCGTCGAGCTGGCCAAGCGCTATTACGAGGGCGACGAGGCGCACCTGCTGCCCCGTGCCATCGGCGCCAAGGCGGCGTTCAGGAACGCCATGACCCTGGATATCGCCATGGGTGGCTCCACCAACACCATCCTGCACCTGCTGGCCGCCGCCCAGGAGGCCGAGATCGACTTCGACATGACGGATATCGACCGTCTGTCGCGGGAGGTGCCGCAGCTTTGCAAGGTGGCGCCCAATACCCAGAAATACCATATCGAGGATGTCCATCGTGCCGGCGGCATCATGGCGATCCTCGGCGAGCTCGACCGTGCCGGAGTGCTGGATACCCGCGTGCCCACCGTCTACGGCGATAGCCTGGCCGAGGCGCTCGAGGAGTGGGACATTATGCGCTCGCCGAGCCCCGAGGTGGTGGAGTTCTTCAAGGCCGGCCCCGGCGGGGTGCCCACCCAGGTGGCCTTCTCCCAGAGCGCTCGCTGGCCGAGCCTCGACGGCGACCGCGCCACCGGCTGTATCCGCGATCTTGAGCATGCCTTCTCCCGAGAGGGTGGTCTGGCCGTTCTCAAGGGCAATATCGCCGTCGACGGCTGCGTGGTGAAGACCGCCGGGGTCGACGAGTCGATCCTGGTCTTCGAGGGGCCGGCCCATGTGGTGGAGTCCCAGGATCAGGCGGTGGAGCATATCCTCGCCGGCCGGGTGAAGGAGGGCGATGTGGTCGTCATCCGCTACGAAGGCCCCAAGGGCGGTCCCGGCATGCAGGAGATGCTCTACCCGACCTCTTATCTCAAGTCCAAGGGACTCGGCAAGGCGTGCGCGCTGCTTACCGATGGCCGTTTCTCCGGGGGTACCTCGGGGCTCTCCATCGGGCATGTCTCACCGGAAGCTGCCGCCGGCGGTGCCATTGGCCTGGTCGAGCAGGGGGATATCATCCAGATCGATATTCCCAACCGTGCGATCAACGTCAAGCTCAGCGATGAGGAGCTGGCCAGTCGCCGTGCGGCCATGGAGGCGAAAGGCAATGATGCCTGGAAGCCGGTTATCCAGCGCGACCGCAAGGTCTCCGCGGCGCTCAAGGCCTATGCACTGCTCGCCACCTCCGCCGACAAGGGCGCGGTACGCGATCTGAGCAAGCTCGACTGAACCACCCAACGACGCCCCGGCCACGGCCGGGGCGTCGCGTTTCCAGCGAGGAGAGCTGCGATGAAGACCTTAACGCTCGGCGTCGGGCTGGTCGGGTATGGCCTGGCGGGCCAGGTGTTCCACGCCCCCTTGATCAATGCCACCGAGGGCATGCAGCTGGCCGCCGTGGTCAGCTCGGATGCCGACAGGGTTCATGCCGACCTGCCAGGGATGGAAGTGCTGCCCAAGGCGGCGGCGCTGTTCGATCGGCGTGACATCGATCTGGTGGTCATCGCCACTCCCAACGATACTCATTACCCCCTGGTCAAGGCCGCCCTGGCGGCGGGCAAGCATGTGGTGGTGGACAAGCCCTTTGCGGTGACGCTCTCCGAGGCGCGAATGTTGCGCGCCCAAGCTGACAACGCTGACCGAAGCCTGAGCGTCTTTCATAACCGCCGCTGGGACAGCGATTTCCTGACGCTCAAGGAGCTGATTGATGCAGGCAGCCTGGGGCGAGTGGTATCGCTGGAGTCTCGCTTCGATCGTTTCCGGCCCACGGTGACGGAGCGCTGGCGTGATAATCATCGACCGGGCGCAGGGATCTGGTACGACCTCGGGCCACACCTGCTCGATCAGGTGGTGCAGCTGTTCGGCATGCCGCGGGCGATCCTGTTGGAGCTGGCCACGGTGCGTGACGGCGCCGAAGTGGATGATGACTTCCACTGCCTGCTGGAGTACGACGGACTACGGGTCAGCCTGCAGGCGAGTTCGCTGGTGGCCGACCCTACCCCGCGTTTCCGCGTGCACGGTACCCGTGGCAGCTACGTGAAGTTTGGTCAGGATCCTCAGGAGGCCCACCTGCAGGCGTCACTGGCGGTCATGCCTGGCATGGGCGTGGATCCCGAGCCGGGGCAGCTGAGCCTGGTGGCCGACGAAGAGGATGTGCCGGAGGTGCAGCAGCACCTCAATCTGCCGGGGGACTACCCGGCCTTCTACGCCGGGGTAGTGGAGATGCTGTTGCATGGCGGGCCACCGCCCGTTTCGCTGGATAGCGCCTTGCAGGTCATGGAGCTGCTGGAGGTGGGGCTGGACAGCTATCGGCAGGCGCGCTGGCTGCGGCTCAAGGAGGGCAACAGCCAGCTTCGTCAGCGCCTGCATCGCCGCTGAATCGCCTCATCGGCGGGCTACCAGATTGCGCCGCCCTCTGCCTCGCTACGCAGGCGATCCCGGGCGATATAGAGTGCCGCGATGGCCCGGGCCTCATGGAAGTCCTCCCGGGCCAGCAGGGCGGGCAGCTCCTCGAGGGCGTGGGTCTCCACGATCAACGGTTCGGGTTCGTCACCGGGCAGGCGCTTGGGATAGAGATCCGTGGCCAGCAGCACCTGCATGCGATGGCGCATGTAGTTGGGGGCCAGTGACAGCTCCACCAGCGGTTCGATGCGTCGTGCACCGAAGCCGCACTCCTCCATCAGCTCGCGGTTGCCGGCACTGATGATATCCTCACCCGGGTCGACCAGCCCCTTGGGCAGGGTCAGCACATACTCCTCGAAGCCGGCGGCATACTCGCGGATCAGCAGCACGTGTTCGGGATCGGGCATGGCCACGATCATCACGGCCCCACTGTCGCTGCCGGTCAGACGCTCGAAGGTGCGCTCCTCGCCGTTGGAGAAGCGCAGATCAAGCGATTCGACATGGAAGAGGCGGCTCTTGGCCTCCGAGCGGCGGTCGAGGATGGCGGGCTTCTGCGGCCAGTCGGGCGAAGTCATCGGTGGCTCCGTTTCTGGGTAGGAACTTGCCTGCTACCATATCACCTCCCGCAAGCCACGACCCGGACCTCTTATGATTGACTGGCGCGCCATCGATACCGTTCTGCTGGACATGGACGGCACCCTGTTGGACCTGCACTTCGACAGCCACTTCTGGCTCGAGCATCTGCCGCGTCGCTATGTGGAGCTGCATCAACTCGATGAAGCCACCCAGGAGAGGGTGCGCGCAAAGGTCATCGGCGAGCAGGGGACGCTCAACTGGTACAGCCTCGACTACTGGAGCCGTGAGCTCGACGTCGATGTGATCGCCCTCAAGCGCGAGATTCAACACCTGATCGGCCTGCGCAGCGATGCCCTGGACTTCCTCAGGTGGCTCAAGCAGGCTCACCCCCGGGTCGTGCTGGCCACCAACGCCGACCGCGCCAGTCTGGCACTCAAGCTGCCGCTTACCGGTCTTGAGCCCTACCTGGATGCCATCGTCTCCTCGGCCGACTTCGGTGCGCCCAAGGAGGAGCAGGTGTTCTGGACGCGCCTGCAGGAGGTCGAGCCCTTCGTGCCGGCCCGCACCCTGTTTATCGACGACAACCCACGGGTACTGGAGAGCGCCCGGCAGTTCGGCATTCGTCATCTGTTGGGCATCAAGCAGCCCAACAGTCAGCGGCCCGAACGCGAGCTGGAGGAATTCATTACCCTGGACACCTTCGCGACCATTCTGCCTGGCAACGAGCCGCCCCTGACCCCTTGAACGGAGGGTGGGCTCGTGGCCGACAGCTAGGAGGATTCCCCATGGATAGTGTCAGGCTCGACAAGTGGCTATGGGCGGCACGTTTCTTCAAGACCCGCGGCCTGGCCAAGAAGGCCATCGAGGGTGGCAAGGTGCACTACAACGGAGGTCGGGCCAAGACCAGCAAGAACGTCGAGGTCGGCGCCATCGTACGCGTGCCCCAGGGCTGGGATATCTGGGAGGTGGAGGTGATGGCGCTCTCCGACCAGCGGCGCGGCGCCCCCGAGGCGCGCGAACTCTATCGCGAGACCGAGGAGAGTGCCCGCCGCCGTGAGCAGGAGGCCGAGGCGCGCCGGCTGACCAATCAGGTCATGCAGCATCCCCTCAAGCGCCCGGACAAGAAGCAGCGTCGCGAGATCCAGCGCTTCCAGCGCAATCAGGGAGAGTAGGGGAGGAGTGCAGATGTTTCGTGGATTAGGCGTTTTTCGTCAGCCATCTATCCAGCGCATTGGCAAACTCTCGACGGTCGCTGTCGGAGTACCCCTTGGGGCCGCCGGTATGCTCGCCGCTGGCGCGTAGGGTCTCCATGAAATCCCTCATCTGCACTCGCGCGCGGATGTTATTGGCGTCGAGTGTCTCGCCACGGGTGGTCATTACCTTCGCACCGCGCTCGATGGCCTCCATGGCCAGCGGCAGGTCCGAGGTGATCACCAGATCGTTGGCCGCCAGGCGCTCGACGATCTCGTCATCGGCGGCATCGAAGCCGTGGCTGACGGCCAGCGCCTTGACGACCGGTGAACGGGGTAGGGGTATGGCATGGTTGGCCACGAACCAGGTCGGCGTGGCGGTTCGCTCGGCGGCACGCACGATGATCTCGCGGGCCACCCTGGGGCAGGCATCGGCATCGACCCATAGACTGGGCATGATATCTCCTCGGTTGAGCAGCACATAAAGAGAAAGACCAAAAAGACTGGCCAGGCTAGGTCGACGATGGTAGCATGCGCCCTCCTCGCATGTGCTGACCCCACCATCATGTACGACGCCATCGCTGACGGTCATCGACCGAACAGAAGATGGGCGCCGCAACGCCAGGCCCAGCGACCATCGCTGTATGCCGCAAGCGTTCGAATTGTGTAGATGGAGCGCCAACCGAGATTCCGCCGTTCTGGCGTGATCGGCGCAAACGGTCGCCACAGGGGCTCACTGCCATCGACGATGGCGCTGACCCGATGCCAGGTGCGACCGGCGTCCCCGACTCCGATGTCCCGTGCTGACTGCCATCACTGGCCGCAGCGCGCCTGACCGCTTTTCGCTCGCGTCAGGGACGCCAATGAATTTACGCCGGTGATCCCGGCTTACCAAGGTGTGATCAATGACCTCTTCTTCCGTCGCCTCGCCGAACTTCGGTGATCTTGCCCTGCTGCCTGCTGTTCTCTCTGCCGTCGAGACCCTGGGCTACCAGACCCCCTCGCCGATCCAGATGGAGACCATTCCGGCTCTGCTGGAAGGGCGCGACATGCTGGGTCAGGCCCAGACCGGTACCGGCAAGACCGCGGCCTTCGCTCTGCCGCTGCTCTCGCGCCTCGAGCTGACTCGCCGTGAGCCGCAGGTGCTGGTCATGGCGCCGACCCGCGAGCTGGCACAGCAGGTTGCCGTCTCCTTCAGCCGCTATGGACAGAACCTTCAGGGCCTGGAAGTGGCTACCCTGTGTGGCGGCCAGGAGTATCGCGAGCAGCTGGGTGCGCTGCGGCGTGGCGCCCAGGTCGTTGTGGGTACCCCGGGGCGGATCATCGATCACCTGGATCGCGGCAGCCTCAAGCTTGACGGTCTCAGCGCCCTGGTGCTGGACGAGGCCGACGAGATGCTGCGCATGGGCTTCATCGATGACGTCAAGCGTGTGGTGGCCGACACCCCCAAGGAAGCCCAGCGGGTGTTCTTCTCCGCGACCCTGCCCGCCGAGATCGAGCGTATCGTCAACCGCTATCTGGTGGATCCGGTCAAGGTCGCCATCGAGTCGCGTACCACCACCGGCGAGAATATCGAGCAGCACCTGGTGCGGGTCGACGGCGGTGCCAAGCTGGAGGCGCTCTCTCGCATCCTCGAGGTGGAGCCGGTCGACGGTGCGATCGTTTTCGTGCGTACCCGTGCCGCCTGTACCACCCTGACCGAGCAGCTCTCCGCCCGCGGCCTCAATGTGGCCAGCCTCTCGGGTGATCTGGACCAGAGCCTGCGCGAGCGCACCATCCAGCGTCTCAAGCGCGGCAAGGTCGACGTGCTGATCGCCACCGATGTCGCCGCCCGTGGCCTCGATGTGCCGCGTATCACCCACGTCTTCAACTACGATCTGCCCCAGGATTCCGAGGCCTACACCCACCGCATCGGCCGTACCGGCCGCGCCGGGCGCACCGGTACCTCGATCACCTTCGTCGGCTTCCGTGAGGGCCGCAAGGTAGGCTGGATCGAGCAGGCCACCGGCCAGAAGATGAGTGAGATGGCGGTACCTGACGAGTCGGCCATTCGCGCGCACCGCGACGAGGCGTTCCACCAGAAGGTGATTGCCGCCCTGACCGCCGGTGCCGAGGAGCAGCAGGCTCTGGTCGAGCGTCTGATCGGTGAGGGTTACGACCCCGTCGAGCTGGCCTGTGCCTTCGCCCGCCTGGCGCGTGCCGACGAGGCGCCCATCGGCCGCCTGCAGGCGCCCCGCAAGGAGCGCGCTCCGCGTGATGCCAAGCCGGGTCGTGGGCCGCGTGACCGTGCGCCCAGCGAGGGGATGACCCGCTACCGTGTGTCCGTGGGCCACAAGGACGGCGTCAAGCCCGGCCAGCTGGTCGGTGCCCTGGCCAACGAGGGCGGTATCGAAGGCGCGCGTATCGGGCGCATCGACATCCGCAACGCCTTCTCCGTGGTCGAGCTGCCCAGTTCGCTGCCGTCCAGCATTCTGGCCAAGATGGCGCGCGCTCGTGTCGCCGGTCGTCCGCTGGAGATCAGCGAGGATCGTGGTGCTCCCGAGCGTGCTCCGCGCCGTCGCAACGATGATGGCCAGGCGCCGATTCGTCGCCAGTCACGCGCGTAACACCTCGGCTGCCGCCCGCCGGGCGGCATTCCACCTCACGACAGGTCGGAGCCCAGCTCCGGCCTGTCGTCGTTAGTGAACTCGATAACTCCGAGCATCGGGAGGATGCATCATGTGGAAGCGTTTGCCGTTTCGCCTGCGCGGCTATCTGATCACGATGAGTGGTGTGCTGCTGCTCTCGCCGGATGCGCTGCTGGTCAAGGACACCTCGGTAGATGTCGCCACCTTCATGTTCTGGCGTGGATTGATGCTGGGTGTGGTGCTGCTGCTGATCGCCGCGGCACGCTACCGCGAGCGCCTGGGACAGGCAGTCCTGGCCTGCGGTCCCGCGGCGCTGTGGTGCCCACTCGCCTTTGCCGCCAGCGCCTGGGCCTTCGTGGTGGCCACTCGCCTGACCTCGGCGGGCAATGTGCTGGTCATGCTCAATCTGGCGCCTCTGGTGGCCGGGCTGATCGGTCTGCTGTTCTTCCGGCAACGGTTGCGCCGCCAGACCTGGGTGGTGATCGCGATCTGTATTACCGGCGCCAGTCTGATGGCCGCCGGTGAGGTGGGGCAGGGGAGTCTGCTGGGCCTGGCGGTGGCGATGATCGTGCCGGTCTCCATTGCGATCAACACCAGCGTGGCGAGCTCCCGTCCCGGTGCCGGAAAGCGCGGTCTGGATACCACCGTGGTGCTGCCCCTGGGATGCCTGGCGATGCTGCTGCCTGCGGCGTTGATGGGCGGTGCCCAGCTACCGGGCGATGATGACATGCAGCGCCTGCTGCTGATGGGAATGCTGCTGCCGCTGGCCTACTTCCTGATCCAGACCGGGGCACGCTACCTGCCCGGTGCCGAGGTCAGCCTGGTAATGCTGCTCGAGACCCTGGTCGGTACCTTGCTGGTGTGGTGGTGGGTCGGCGAGGTGCCGGCGCCGCTGGCCTTCGTGGGCGGGGGCATGATCGTCGCCGCCATGCTGATCAGTTCGCTGCGTGACCTCCTGCGTCAGCGCCGCAAGGCTGCCGAGGGGGCTCCGGACACCCGGCGCCTGCGAGACGAGGCCGCGGAAGAGAGCCTCGAGCGCGGTGATCTTGCACCGCCGGTAGGTGAGCGCCACTGAGGCGGCGGCCTCGGGAGATTGAAGCTTGAAGAGCGCCGCTTCGCGGCTGGAAGCTGAAAGGAAGGGCGCTCTTCGCACCTTCGCCTGTCGTCACCTTGGGCAAGGCGCGACTCGGCGTCAGGGCTAAGTTGGGCTCAGGGCTGTGTCGGGCGCGAGCTCTCAGGAACAGTTGGTTTCCGCTACGGCGCTTTCGCGTTCGGCCACCGTCCTGGCGAAGCTGATCAGCAACGAGTTGGCCTCCGGCGTGGTGGTGACGCCACGCATCAAGGCATTGGCATCTTCACCCTGGTCGCGCAGCTTGTCGACCTGGCGGGCGAGGTAGGCGCGCATCACCTCTGGGGTGAACTCCGGGTGGAACTGCACGCTCCACTGGCGCGGACCATAACGCAGCGCCTGATTGGCGTCGTGGGCGTTACGGGCCAGCACCACCGCACCGCTGGGCGCCTCGAGAACCGACTGGGCATGGGTCAGCTGCACGGGGAAGTGTGCCGGCAGCGTTCCCAGCAGCGGGTCCTCGTGCCCCGATTCGGTCAGCGTCACCTCATGGGTACCCGATTCGCGCCCCGCGGGGTGATAGTCGCTCACCCCGCCGAAGGCGGAGGCCATCAATTGATGTCCATAGCAGACGCCGAACATGGCCACGTTGCGCTCCCGGGCGGCCAGCAGCCACGGCTTGAGCGCTTCGCTCCAGGGTTCGGCGTCGCTGACCATGGCGTGGGAGCCGGTGATGTAGAGACCATCGATGTTGGCCAGTTCCGGAAGCGGCTCATGGCGCGCATCGAACACCTCGGCCTCGAAGCCGGCGCGGGCCAGGGTCTGCTGGAACAGCGCCTCGAAATCACCATGGTGTTCGATTACCTCGGGGAAGCTATCACCGGTCTTGACGATCAGCAGGCGGGGCATGATGGTTCCTGATAGTAGGGAGTGAAGTGGTGCATTTCTCCGCCATATTCTACTTTCGTTGCAGGCGCTCGCCCAGTGCCTTCATGAAGTGACCGCCTGCCTCGAGCTGCTCATGCTCGATATACTCATCGGGCTGGTGAGCCTGGGCGATGCTGCCGGGGCCACAGATCACCGTGGGCAGTCCCTGACGCTGGAACTGGCCCGCCTCGGTGGCGTAGGCCACCGCACCGGCAGGGCGTTCGCCAAGCAGCGCATGGCACAGGGCCAGTACCTCGGCGTTGTTATCATCGGCCAGGGCCGGCACCGTCTCGTTAAGTGCCTCGGTCACGATGGATGTCTCCGGGGCGCGCCTCTGCATCTCGCTTTCGAGCTCGACGGCATAGGCGTTGACCCGCTCGATCAGTTCCTCGAAACGGTCCGATGGCAGGTGGCGAATCTCCCATTCGAAGGTGCACTCCCGGGCCATGATATTGATCGCGGTGCCGCCACTGATTCGGCCCACATGCAGGCTCGAGTGAACCACGTTGAAGGCTTCATCGATGCGACCCTCAGCCTTGAGGTCGGCCATCACGTCCTCGATATGGGTTACCAGGCGCGCCGCCACATGGATCGCCGACACGCCCTGGTTGACCTGGCTGGAGTGGCTGGCGCGGCCGGTCACCGTGGTGCGCAGATTGGTGGCACCCTTGTGGGCCACCACCGGGTGCATCAGCGTCGGCTCGCCGACGATCACCGCCGCGGGCCGCGGGTGCTCGGCCATCAGCCTCTCGATCATGCGTGGCGCGCCGATGCAGCCCACCTCCTCGTCATAGGAGAGCGCCAGCCAGATCGGCTTCTCCAGTTCGAGGCGTGCCCAGCGCGGTACCTCGCTGAGCGCACAGGCGATAAAGCCCTTCATGTCGCAGGTGCCGCGGGCGTAGAGGCGGCCGTCGCCCTTGTCGGTCAGCGTAAAGGGGTCGGTCGACCAGGGCTGACCGTCCACCGGGACCACATCGGTGTGGCCGGAAAGCACCACGCCGCCGGCCACGTTGGGGCCGATGCGCGCCAGCAGATTGGCCTTGCTGCCGTCGTCGCTCTCCACCCGCCAGTGGGGCACATCGTGCTCGTCGAGCAGCGACTCGACGAAGGCGATCAGCTCCAGGTTGGAATCCCGCGATACGGTGGGGAAGCTCACCAGGCGGTCGAGCATCTCGGCGGCGGTCATGGCGTACTCCTGGGTTAGGCGAAGGGGCAACTTCTTGTATCCAGTGACAGATTACCATGCCCTGAAGTGGACCCCATCCTTCGGACCACCTGACAGGTCAGCTAAGCTCGGATCGGGCCTTCATCGGCTTTCAGGCGAGGTTGTATGAATCGGCGCAGGCTTGAGCCCGCATGGGTGCTCGAACCGAGCCAGCCATCGCGATGGCTTTTGATGGGAAGTCAATTTGTCAGGCGACAGTTGGTAGTCATCGCCCAGCGTGATGAGGGTGGGGCCACTGGCGAGGCTCAGATCAGGAAAAGCCCAGGAATACTGCCAGCGCTCGGTTGACGGCGACCATGGCGCTGTCATTGAGGTGGCCGAAGGCCCCTCCAACCCTCTCCCGTTTCACCGTCATGGGCTTGTCCACCATGATCTGGGAAGGTCGTTGCAAGCCATTCTCGGGAGTCGGCTCCACATTCAGACGGATCAAGGGCGCATCGACCAAGGTGCTGGGTAGCAGTAGCACCGTAACGCTGGCTGTTACCGCAAACTGGTCTGAGCTGGATGACGAGGGCCGGGCGTGGCTTGCCAAACTCACCTGTTAGGGTGATGGTCACAAGATCCCCGCGCCTCATGCGTCACTCTCGTTATCGTCCAGGTCAAGATCGAGCAGCGCTGCGCCCATGAAATCCTGCAAGTCGTGATCCCCTGCATCGGCAGCCGCTACGATGGCGCACTGCCGGCGAACCTCTTCGGCAAAGCCGGGTCGCCGGGTGTCCGGAACCCAAATCTGGATAGGGCGCAGACCGGCGGCTCGCAGAGCAGCGCGGTGCTTTTTCACTCGTGTGTTCACGTCGTTGGGTGCCACTATGACGAATCCATCCTCTTCTCGTGTCATGTAACATGAGTAGTGTATGCCTCTTGTTACATGCAACAAGGAATTAGAGAAGCATTACGATCGGCAAAGGCCGTATGCAATCGCGGGCGACCACTCAACCACAGGGCGCAATGCTATCGCGCATGATGTAATTCCATACCAGCACAACGGACACACATATCCAGCCTGCTGGTGGGCTGCGGCGGCGATTGTCCCGATGTTGGATATTGACGAGCAGGCGCGCTACGTTGGGGCCAGTTGGGCCCTGAGGAGACTGGGGCCATGAAAATCAGGAGGCGGAATGCTTCATCCGAATCAATTTCAAGTCAACGAGGCGTGGATCGCGTTCAGGCTGAATGATCGGCCACTCCATACGGAAGAAGATGGAGATTTCGATATCTTCGCGTTCATGGATGCAGCCAGTTGTTTTCTCCTGAGTTCAAAGCCGATATCAGCAACGGCCGATGGGCCAAGTAAGCTGGAATCTCGGCGCTTGTTGAAGCAGGCCAGGGCGCACAAGAAACGCTGGCCGAAGACGCTCTTCGTGCCGAAGGAGCAAACCGTATCGTTCATAGTCGCCGAGGCGAAGAGGCAGGGCATTACTGTGGCTCATGTGACAGAAGATCAGCTGCTTCCCTTTATCGGTGAAGTGAGAGAGGGGTTCAAGGAGAGTTTTATCGGGTCGCAGACGAGGCTGTATGACTGAGTATTTCCTGCTCGATGTCTTCACCGACCGGGCCTTTGCCGGCAACCCGCTGGCGGTGTTTGCGCAAGCCGAGGGGTTGGATGTCGCCACGATGCAGGCCGTCGCCAACGAGCTGAATCTCTCCGAGACGGTGTTCGTGGGCCAGTCCACCGGCCGGAACCGTTATCCCATCCGTATCTTCACTCCCACCGCAGAGCTGCCCTTTGCCGGCCACCCGGTGATAGGTACCGCTCATCTCCTGGTGGAGCTGGGTATGGCAGAGCGCGAGTGCTCTCTGATTCTCGAGGCCGGTGTCGGCCCCCTGGTCGTGGAGTTCGATCGGACGCTGGCCAGTTTCACCACGGCTGCACCGTTCAGCATTCTGCCGAGCCCCCTGACCCGGACCGCCGCCGCCGAGCTGCTGGGGCTGGACATGCAGCAGGTGTTGAGCGAGCCGGTGCTCGCCTCCTGCGGGCTGCCCTATCATCTGATCGAGCTGGCGTCACTGGAGGTGCTCGAGAAGGCGCGGCCTTCGCCGCATGCCTGGACGGACCGGATATCACCCAGCGGTCATGATCAGATCTATCTCTACGTCACTGGAAACGGCGCGGGAAAGGAGCGGGACCTGCGTACCCGCATGTTCTGCACCGAGGGTGGCGTGCGCGAAGACCCGGCGACCGGCAGTGCCGCTGCGGCCCTGGCAGGCCATCTGGCGCAGCAAGGCGGACGGGGCCGCTGGCGCTGGCAGATCGAGCAGGGCATCGAGATGGGTCGCCCAAGCCGCATCCTGGCAGATGCTGAGCGCAGCGAAGATAATCTTGCGACCCGCATTGCGGGAGAGGCCGTCATCGTGGGACGCGGTTCGCTGTACCTTCCAGGCTGATGACCCAATGATCGGGAGCCACAATGAAGCCCTTCTCCATCCTGCTGATCCGCCTGCTGGGACTATATCTCTTCCTGAATACCCTTTTTGCCACCCTTCCGGCAATGCTGGGTCCCAACGCTGGCGAGCTCTGGTCCGGCGAGCTGCTGCCGGTGCTGATCGCCACGGTGGCGGTACCGATGGTGGGTGGAGTGCTGCTGTGGTGCTTCGCCGGCCCTCTGGCGGGTCGGCTGCATTGCAATTCCGACGGCGACGGTGAAGGAAGTGCCCGTATCAGAGACGATGACCTGGTGCGCGCCGGTACTTTCCTGATCGGGGTGTATCTCCTGGTGCGCCATACCGGGACCCTGGTCGGAATGTACGCCACATCAGGCGTCGTGGCGTATGGCGATCCGCTGGTTGCCGTGGCGGGCCTGGGCATGACGCTGGGCGGAGGAGCCGTCACGGCGGTGTACCGCCGGGTCAAGTATTTCGGTGACCGGCGTTAGGCCGGCCCCTGGTCATCGGCAAGACGATGGCCCGCGATGCCAGCCTTGCGTCGATGAAGTATCGCCGTAACATCGCTGCCCGTTAGTCACGCCGCACAGCACCGTTACAGCATCTCCCGGGTCGCCTCCATCACTCGTCCATCCACGCTGCGCTGGATCTTGTCTTCGATCTCGCTGAGCAGGGCCTCTACCTGGGACTTGGCGGGGGCGACGGCAACGAAGGTCCACTCGCTGGCGTCCAGGCGGTCGAGTTCGCCGCTTTCGCAGACGGCGATGGCGGGGTTGCGCCCGAAGCGCTCGTGCAGGCCACCCATGCGTTGGCGTTTCTCCTTCAGGGAACGGCAACCGGGCAGGGAAATGCACAGGGTGAGAATACCAAGGTGCATGGGGTCTCCATTCGTACCGTGAAAGGGGGGCAAGCCACCATACGTCATGGCGTGGATGGCCGCTCTAGTCCCTGAATACCATAGTAAAATCAGTAAAATGAGACCAAAGGCGTATTGCGGGGTATTTCTTTCTGATTGGCGCCGATATTCCCGATAATAAACTAAGTTTCCTATCGTATACTCCCGCGAATCTGATCATTACAGCAACGCCAGTGCTCCCGAATCGGGTCCGTCTGCGATGGGCCCGGCGAAGTGCTTGTATTGATTTCCGATGAGCCGGCCCGCGGTTGGGACGGGCCATAGAAGCCATTTGTATTGAGGTGTCTTTCCATGAGCAAACAGCCTTTCCTGATCGCCATGACCTTTATGTCGATCATCATCGGTGGCGGCTTCGCCTCGGGACAGGAGGTGCTGCAGTTCTTCACCGGCTATGGTGTGATCGGTATTGCCGGCACCCTGGTCAGCGGTCTGCTGTTCGCCTTTCTCGGTATGCAGATCGCGCGGATGAGCTCCACCATGCAGGCGAGCTCTCACAAGGAGGTGCTGGAGGCGCTCTTCGGCAAGCGAGCGGGGCTGGTCATCGACCTGGTGCTCTCCTTCTTCCTGTTCGGTGTCGGGGTGGTGATGCTGGCCGGCAGCGGTTCCATCTTCGCCCAGCAGTACGGCCTGCCACCGCTGTTTGGCGGCGTGCTGCTCAGTGTGCTGGTCATCCTGACCCTGTGTCTGCGTGTTCGCGGCATCATCAACCTGATCAGCCTTATCATGCCGGTACTGCTGTTGCTGGTGCTGACGATCACCGTCTACTCCTTCTTCACCAGCAGCGCGTCTCTGGAGACACTGGAGGCCGCGGCCGCCGAGGTGCCCACCATCAGTGATGGCTGGTCGTTCTCGCACTGGTTTATCGGCGCTCTGCTCTATGCCTCCTTCAATATCGCCGTCGGCTTCCCCATGCTCTCGGTGATTGGTGGCCTGACTCGCGATACGCGAGAGGCCTCCCTGGGCGGCATTCTCGGCGGCGTGGGGCTCGGTGTGCTGATTTTCCTGCTCAATATCGGGCTGTTCGCCAATCTCGAGCGCCTGGCCGGCGTGGATATGCCCTCGCTGATGCTTGCCACGGCGGTCTCGCCGGTGGTGGCCATGGTGATGTCGGTGGCGCTGATCTGCATGATCTACAGCACCGCCGTGGGCATGTTCTTCGCCTTTAGCGCCCGCTTCGCCGCGCCCGAGTCGGGCCGCTTCAAGCTGTTCAGCGTCATCTTCACCCTGGTGGGGCTGGTGCTCAGCCAGTTCGGGTTCAGCACCCTGATCGGCACCGTCTATCCCATGCTGGGCGTGGTGGGCCTGATCCTGATCGTTGCCCTGGGCATTCGCTGGTACAGCACACGCCAGCGCAACAAGGCGCAGTTGGCGAGCTCCGCCAGCCGCTGATGTTTCTGCCCGGTGTCCGTAGGGACGCCGGGGCTGTGGTGCCGCCAGCGGTGGTATGCCGTTCTACCCGGAGTGCCAGGCCGGCCACGGTTGCCCGTGGTCGGCCTTTCTCATATCTTGGGATTGCTGGGTGGCGTCGTTGATGAGAACCCAGCCCTGCCTTCCCGTGCTGGGCACTCAATGGCTTATGTGGCGATATGGAGGTAATGCATCATGGCCGGTGGTTGGACGCGAGATGGAGCCGTACAGGATCAGATTGACGCCACCGTGGAGGAGGCGGTCGAGAGGGCACGCACCAGCTTGCACAAAGGAGATAGCGCGGAGTTCTGCGTGGAGTGTGATGCACCCATCCCGGAGGGGAGACGCAAGGCACTCCCAGGTGTGCAGCTTTGTGTCGCCTGCCAGTCGAGCCTGGAAGCCAAGGGGGTGGATGTTGCTGCCATCAATCGGCGAGCCAGCAAGGACAGCCAGCTCAGGTGATGAGCCGATGGGTGGCGCTTTTCTTATGAGCGTTCCGGTCGGGGCGCCACGTCAGCGCCCCTAGGTTTCCTCCCACTTGTGCTTTCTCCCACCCATGCTTCCTCCTGAGTATGCTTTTTCCTAACTATGCCTCCTCCCACTCCACGCGATTACGTCCGGCCTCCTTGGCGGCATAGAGCCCCTGATCCGCGCGCTTGATTGCCGGGCGCAGCGTTTTTTCTCCGGCACTGACCAGTGTGACGCCCAGCGAGGCGGAATAGGCCAGCGTTCCGCTCTCCGGGGCCAGGTGACCCACCTCGACGGGTGTCGCGGCAATCGCTTCGCGGAGTCGCTGGGCGATCAACAGTGCCTGGTCACGTGAGGTGTCCGGCAGCAGTACCACAAACTCTTCACCCCCCATACGGCACAGCACATCGCCGGCACGCAGTTGCTGTTGAGCCGTGTTGGCAAAAGATTGCAGCACCAGGTCACCCACGTCATGACCATGGGCATCGTTGATGCGCTTGAAATGATCGAGATCTATCGCGATCAGGGCCAGGGGTGCCCCGTTGCGCTCGGCACGGGCGATCTCCATGGCCGCCTGATTCTCCAGGTAGCGACGATTACCGAGCCCGGTCAGGGGATCCGTCAAGGCCTGCCGCTCCAGTCGCATCTCCAGGTTCTTGCGCTCACTTAGGTCGAACACCATGGCGCGGGAGTATTGAAAGCCATCCTCGGTCACATGGGCGGTGGCCTTGATCGCGACCGGCAGATGGCTGCCATCACGGCGAAGAAGTTCGCACTCGGCGGACCCCTCCTTTCCCTGCCCCAGCACCTGATGGAAGGCCGCATCGAAGGCCGCACGGGTCTCAGCGGTGACGAAATCGCGGTAGTAGCGCTTGCCGATCACCTCGTCACCTCGATAGCCCAGCCAGTCGAGTTCGGTGAGGTTGATCTTGATCACCCGGCCATCGCTATCCAGCGAGTGGTAGCCACAGGGGGCGTGCTCATAGAGGTCCTGAACCTCGCCGGCGTATTGATAGGCTTTGCGGGAAAACGCCAGGGCGCGCTGTCGCAGCCCGCGCAGTCGATGTTCATTGAGCACCCAGAAGATGCCGAAGGCCACCGAGAGCAGATAGACCAGCACGATGGCCAGCAGTTGCGTAGGGGTCTTGATGAGTTGACTCATCAGGCTGGGCCGCGGTGTCAAGATGCCGAGGTGCCAGGGCTGGGTTTCGGCGTCGCTGACGATCGTTACGGCCTGGCTACGGTAGTGATGAGTGCGGATGTCATGAGTGCGCAGGCCGAGAAGATGCTCCTCCAGGGTGATGACCCCCTGCTGGTTGGGCGCCATGGTTGCCCAGATGGCGGGCCACTCACTCGCCAATGAGTGACCGAAGCGATCTTTCGCGCCGCCATCGCCCTCGGGTAGCAGCGACCTGCCTTGAGCATCCACCATCAGAACTCTGGCGCCTTCCTCCAGCGAGACGCGTGAGAGAGATGCGGTGATACGTGACCAATCGAGGGTAAACAGCAGCACTCCGAGGCGCTCCCCCTGATGATCGAAGACCGGTGCCGCAATATCGATGACGGGCCTCGCGGGTGAGCCATCTTCCCTGGTGGCGCCAAGGCGTGGCGATGAAATATAGAGATCGCGTGGCTTTAGCACCATGGCCCTCTGGAAGGCGGGGTTGGCGTCATGATCAATGACCCTCGGTCGAGGCAGCAGCAAAGCTTGCGTTGTATTGACCCACTCCCGGCCATGGCTGTCGATCACGGCCATTCGCGTATAGCGGCCAAAGTGGGTCAGTAGTGTCTCGAATAGCGATTCTAGCTGCCGCCAGTCTTGCTGAGTCTCGGTGTCTCGTTCCGGAGGCTGAGACGCTACCTGGCTCTCCAGAAAACGCCGCAGCATCGGATATTCTGAGATGGCCAATATCTGGTTGAAGCTTTCGTTCATGCCCTGAAGCAGCTTGTCATACTCGGAGGTCAGTACTGCCTCGGTCGCCAGACGCTTGCTGTCGATTTGATTGTCGAGGTGAGAGGTGAAGATCGGCGTCAGCGTCATGGTGACCAGGGTCACCGGAAGCAAAGTGGCCATGCCCAGTCGGGCCCAGAGAGCTTTGACGATCAATGGTGAAGTCTCGAGTCAGGCCAGATAGTGGCGGTATCCGGCAGGGGCCAGAGGGGAGTGGCACGAGAAATCGAGAGTTGGGGACTGCCACCCTACGGAGCGCAGTATCAGGTAAAAGGGCTGCAGCGTCATCTGTTATCGTGGGCAATATCTCTGCAACGGTTTCCCTTGCTCATATCATCTTGCTCATTCATCATTTTGCGGCACGG
Organism: Halomonas marinisediminis; assembly: GCF_004347715.1. Classification (NCBI taxonomy): domain Bacteria; kingdom Pseudomonadati; phylum Pseudomonadota; class Gammaproteobacteria; order Oceanospirillales; family Halomonadaceae; genus Halomonas; species Halomonas marinisediminis. The sequence continues at coordinate 44,050 of NZ_SLTR01000002.1, forward strand.
CTTGGCGACAAGAATAATCATTCCCCCTCGAGAGCATGGAGGCTGCGGTTTGCCCGACCCACAGGCGCTGATGGAGGCGCAGCAGGATATCCACGAGTTGATCGCGCATCAGGTACCCCTCGAGGAGACGCTCGAGACGATCGCCGCGTGGATCAGTCGACTGCTGCCCGACGCGCTGGTGTCGGTCATGCGCCACGATCCCGAGCGCAATACGTTGAGTATGATGCCCAACTCGCAGTTTTCGAGGGCATATATCCAGCGCCTGCAGGACCTCAGTATCGGAGATGGGATCGGCACCTGTGGCACGGCGGCCTACCGACGACGGTTGACCATCACCGAGGATATTCTGACGGATGCGCGTTGGAAGCCCTTTCGCGATGCCGCTCGGCTGGAGAGGGTGCGTGCCTGCTGGTCGACGCCGATTCTGACCGAGGAGGGGCTGCTGCTGGGTACCTTCGCCACCTACCATCGCCAGCCAGCGACGCCCTCTCCAGCCAGTCAGGCCATATTGAGGCAGGCCGCCTCTCTGGCAGCACTCGCAATCATGCGCGACCGTGAAAACCAGGAGTTCTCCCGCCTGGCGGTATGGCATCACTCCCTGTTCACCAACCATCCCGATGGAGTCTACAAGTTCGGCCTGGATGGCCGCGTCAAGCGCGCCAACGCGGCGCTGGAACGGCTCACCGGCTACACCGAGGAGACGCTGCTGGGGCGCCACTACACCGATCTCTTGTCGTCCCATGATCGCCCGGCGGCCAAGGCCGCCTTCGAGGCGGCTCTGGTCGGTGAGTCGCGGCAGAATGAAATGCGCGGGTGTGATGCCGCGGGCCGCAAGTTCCCCCTTGAAGTGACCACCTTTCCCGTGACGTCGGCCGAAGGCATCGTCGGCATGTATGCCATCTGCAAGGACGTCTCCGACCGCAAGCGTCAGGAAGCGGACCGGACGCTGCTGGAGCGTGGTATTCAGGCGACACCCAATGGCGTATTAATGGTTGATGCCACACGGCCAGATATGCCATTGGTCTATGTCAACACCGCCTTCCATAAACTGACCGGCTACACATCTGAGGAGGCGCTGGGCCGTAACTGCCGATTTCTGCAGGGGCAGGCGACCTGCGAGGATGCCATCAACGCCATCCGCCACGCGGTGGCCGAACGGCTACCAATCGAGACCACGCTGCTCAACTACCGCAAGGATGGCACCCCCTTCTGGAACCACCTGTCGCTGAGCCCCCTGTTCGATGGCCGCGGCATCTGTACCCACTACATCGGAATCCAGCAGGATGTCACCCAGCAGCGTAAGCAGGAAGCCCTGATCGCGTATCAGGCGACGCATGACCCACTGACCGGTCTGCTCAATCGTACCGCCTTCGATGAGCGGTTGGAGGCTGCGTTCGATCAGGCGCAGCAACACCAGACGCTGCTGGTGGTGATGCATGTCGATCTGGATGGCTTCAAGGCGATCAACGATGGTCTGGGCCACCACATCGGTAACCAACTGCTGATCGAGATCGCCTCACGACTCCGACAGTGGATAGGCGAAGGCGATACCCCGGCCCGCATGACCGGCGATGAATTTGCCTTGCTTCTTCCTGACTTCGATAGGCCCCAGGCCGCTATCGAGATGGCCGAGAAGATACTTGATGCCTTGTCCACCCCCTTTGTGATTGAAGAGAGGCCGTTGCACATCAGTGCCAGTATCGGTATCGCCTGCAATGGCGAACACTTGGAACAGGCCTTTGAAATGATGCAGCGTGCCGACCTGGCGGTCACCAGCGCCAAGCAGCAGGGCCGCAATACCTGGCACTGGTATCAGGGAGATATCCAGCGGATCACCGAGGACATGGTGCTGCTGAGACACGATCTGCATACCGCCCTGCATGACGACCAGTTCGAGCTCTTCTACCAGCCTATCGTGGAGGCGGACAGCGGTCGCTTACGTGGGCTCGAGGCGCTGATTCGCTGGCGACATCCGAAGAAAGGCATGATCTCGCCAGGGATGTTCATCCCCCTCGCCGAGCAGACGGGACAGATCATTCCGCTGGGCCGCTGGGTCCTGCGGCGTGCCTGCCGGGATGCCGCGATCATGTGCAGGGCAGGCAGACGTGATCTGCCGGTAGCCGTCAATATCTCCTCGCTGCAGTTTCGACGCAGCGGCTTCCTGGCCGATGTTCAATCGGCGCTCGACGACGCCGGCCTGCCTCCCGAGCTACTGGAGCTGGAAATCACCGAAAGCGTGTTGCTGAACGGGGCCGAGTCAGCCATCGAACTGATCGAGGCGCTCAAGGGAATGGGGGTGCGGGTCGCCCTGGATGACTTTGGCACCGGCTTCTCGAGCCTGAGCTACCTGCGTGACCTGCCGATCCACAAGGTGAAGCTGGACCGGGCGTTTATCCACGACATCACCACCAGCCGCAACAATGCCGCTATCGTGCAGGGCATCATCACCATGGCCCACCACCTGGGCCTTCTGGTGGTGGCCGAGGGCATCGAGGAGCAGGCACAGCAGCAGGATCTCGACCGTCGCCAGTGCGACCTGCTGCAGGGGTTCTACTTCGCCAGGCCGATGCCGAGGGAAGCCGTCATGCAGTTGCCCGACCGGCTTCCCGCCTCGGCCTGAGCGGCATCGGCGGCGGCCGGTCCGGGTTGAAGAGCAGGGGCAGAGGCCCCACCTACCGTCATGTACCCACACTTCCTGCTCTGGAGTCGATATGTCATCTAGCGTACTGATCACCGGTGCCAACCGTGGCGTCGGACTCGCCCTGGCTCGCCATTACCATGCCGCCGGTTGGACGGTGATCGGCGTGTGCCGCAGTGGCGGCGAGGAGGCGGCCGAGCTGCGTGAGATCGCCGAGACGTTGATCGAGGGCATCGACGTGACCCGTAAGGAGGACGTGACACGGCTGAAGCAGGAACTGGCGGGCCGCCGCCTCGACCTGCTGATCAATAACGCCGGCCTGTTGCAGGATGAGGTGCTTGGCGAACTCGACTTCGACTCCATCCGCACGCAGATGGAGATCAATGCCTATGCACCGCTGCGCGTGACCGAGATGCTGCTGGACAATCTGGGGGAGGGCGCCAGGATCGCCAATATCACCAGCCGCATGGGCTCCATCGCCGATAACGATTCCGGCGGGCGCTATGGCTACCGTGCCTCCAAGGCGGCGCTCAACGCCTTCGGCAAGTCGCTGGCCGTGGACCTCAAGCCGCGGGGTATCGCCGTGGCCCAGATTCATCCGGGCTATGTGCAGACGCGCATGGTCAACTTCGGCGGCATGATCAGCGCCGAGGAAGCCGCCACGGGCATCGCCCAGCGGATCGAGGCACTGACGCTGGAGAACAGCGGTGGCTTCTGGCACAGCAATGGCGAAACGCTGCCCTGGTAACCACGGCGGAGTCGGCTAGCGTGTATTGCTTGGGTTCAAGGAGGCGTCGCGCCGGCCGGCTGAGGGCGTTGCTCTTCGCTCAGTCGGATAACAGGCGATAGCCCTGCGCGCTCAGGCGCTCGGCGAGATGGGCGATATGTGCCGGGCTGACCTCGCAGCACCCGCCCACGATCGTTGCCCCCCGCTCGACCCAGCCACAGGCGTGGGCGGCATAGCCCGCGGGGTCGAGGTCCAGGCGAGCCTCGAGCCCATCCACCGTACCGCCGGGGGGCAGATCCGCGGCCGAGGTAAAGGCATTGGCGTAGCCGCCGAACGGCATGCCAAGGTCGGCGAGTTCGTCCATGGCGGTGGTGACTGCCTCGGGCACCGAGCAGTTGATCAGCACGGCCGAGGCCCCCGCTGCCACCACTGATTGTGCCGCCTCGGCCAGCGGTTCGCCTGAGCGCAGGCGCCTGCCGTCGGCATCATCCACCGTGAAGGCGACCCATACCGGCAGGGCGCGCTCTACCGCGGCTTGGGTCGCGGCCAGCGCCTCGCGGGTGAGGGTCATGGTCTCACAGATAAACAGGTCGACCCCATCGGCCTGGACCTCTACCAGACGACGGTAGTCACGCCGGCAGGTGGCATCGTCCGGGACCACCTCGGGGTGATAGCTCGCCACCAGCGGGGGCAGGCAGCCGGCGATGCGTACCGCCCGGCCGCTCTGCTCCCGCGCCTGGTGGGCGGCACCGAGCGCGGCGGCATGCAGGGCCTCGAACAGGGCCGGGTCGCCGTCGCGAGCCAGGCGTTGGGGCGTGGCGGTGTAGTTGTTGGTGGTGATGACCCGGGCCCCGGCCGCGATGAAGTCGCGATGCACCGCTGTCACCAGGTGGGGCTCGTCGAGCATGACCTGGGCGGACCACAGCGGCGTGGCGGGATGCTCGCTGCGCCGCCTGAGCTCTTGCCCCATTCCTCCATCCAGCAGTATCAGGCGATGTTGTTCGGGGTTCATGGGGCGCAGTCCTTCTCGTGAATGGCCAGGGCGATGCTGGCGATGGGTCGGGACGATGACCCTAGCCGTTCATGACGAATCACTCAAGGCGTTAGCTTGCCGTGGCTGTGGTGCCCGTGTCGCCATGGCTCAGGCTTCCGGGGTACTGTCGGGGGAGGGGAGCAGGTCCTCTACTCGCGTTCGCCCCGGGTCGAGCGCAGCAGCACCCGATCCATGCCGCCGGTGCTCAGTACCCGCCTGAGTGCCGCGAACAGATGAGTCGGCAGCGTGACCGCATAGCGCGGCCGCGGCCGCTTGCTCTCCACCGCATGGATCAGCTTCTTGACCACTGCCTCGGGACCCAGGGTGAAGGGGGCCTTGCCATCCTGGCTGGCCAGGCGCGCCTCCACCTGGCGGTAGGTATCCGCATGGGCGCTGTGGTTGGGGTCGATATTGGCCTTGAAGGCGCGATAGGCGTTGTCGCGAAAGCGGCTGGTGATCGGCCCCGGCTGGATCAGGCTGACATGGATGCCGCTGCCGACAAGCTCCTGACGCAGGGTGTCGGTCAGGCCTTCGAGGGCGAACTTGGAGCATACATAGGCGCCGCGATAGGGCAGGGCGGCAAAGCCCAGCACCGAGCTGTTGTGCACGATGCGCCCGTGCCCCTGGGCACGCATCATCGGCAACACCCGCGTGGTGAGCTCGTGGGTGCCGAGCAGGTTGGTTTCCAGCTGGGCCCGCAGTACCTCCCGCGACAGATCCTCCACCGCACCGGGCTGACCGTAGGCACCGTTGTTGAACAGTGCCGTCAGCCGGCTGCCGGTGCGCTCCTGGATCGTTGCCACCGCGGCCTCGATGGAGGCACTGCTGTCGAGGTCGAGCCTCAGGGCCTCGAGGCCCTCCGCCTCGAGCCTGGCCACGTCCGCCTCGGCGCGGGCCGTGGCGAACACCCGCCAGCCCCGGGCCGTCAGGGCATGGGCCGCGGCATGGCCGATACCGCTCGAGCAGCCGGTGATCAGGATGCTGCGTGTCGGGGTCCCTTGAGTCAGGGCCATGCGATTCTCCCTAGCGACCGGCGAGCGTGATCCGTCCGAGACGCCGGCCCATGTCACGGCTCCTTGAGCCCGGCCGCGCCCAGGTCCGGCGCGTCGAAGTCGGCCGGCTCGTCGGTATAGACGCAGACGTTGGCGTCTTCGATATCGCCGTCCTCAGCCTCCAGGTGGGTGGCGAAGAACTCGCGGATCTCGCGGCGCTGGCAGTGGGCCTCGAAGGCCGCCCGGTTGGCCCATACCTCGTGGAAGACGATGGGATAGCTCGTGCCCTGGGCGAAGGGGTTGTCGATCTGGCGGGTCACGGTGTAGTGCAGGCAGGCGTCTTCGCGATGGGCGTTGGGCTCCAGCCCCTGGAGGGCGCGAAACACGGCGTCTTCCCGCCCGGGCTTGGGCTTGAAGCTGGCGATGCAGTAGATCTTCTGTGACATCGATGGTGTCCTGTTTGGAGAGGTGCGCAGACGATACCATCGACCGCCTCGACGGCATAATCGTGAGTGCCGCATGCCGCGCTTACTGCTTGAACTCAGGGATGGAAGGCCTAAACACGACGGTGCGCTGGAGCAGGACGTAGAGAACATGATCCGAGGCCTCACGATCAACCCAAGCGTTGGAGCTTTCATGAATAGAATTAATCCAGCCAAATTGAGAAACAGCAAGTGGACAGCCGTAACCCCGTTAAATCGAGAAAAGCACTTTATGGTGACCGAGGTTGAATACGATGAGGATGGTTCTGTGATTTCCTGTGTTTTGGAGGCAGTTCTTTCCAGAAATGAGTACCCAATCGAGTGGACCGAGCTGAAGGATGTGAATCAATGGCTTCATGGATGGAGGTAGCGCCTGTCGAGCATCACACGAGACGCGACACATATGGTAAACCGGCTCGCTGAGGATGAGTTTATCCACGTCAGCGAGCCCGCTTTCATCCTTACTGGCTCACGAGCTTCGCCCGGCTGGTGCCGTTGCCCTGAGGTTCCACCTGGATCTGTACCGGAATGCGCTCATGCATCTCCTGTACGTGGGAGATCACGCCGACCCGGCGGCCCAGGGCCTGCAGGCCGTCGAGGGCCTCCATGGCCAGCGCCAGTGACTGGGGGTCGAGGCTGCCGAAGCCCTCGTCGATAAACAGCGACTCGATGGTGAGCTCGCCGGAGGCCATGGAGGCGAGCCCCAGCGCCAGGGCCAGCGAGACCAGGAAGGTCTCGCCGCCGGAGAGCGAGTGCACCGAGCGGCGCTCGTCGGCCATGTCCAGATCCACCACCAGCAGACCCAGCTCGCTGCCGCCGCGCACCAGTCGATAGCGGCGGCTCAAGCCCGCCAGATGCGCGTTGGCGTGCTCGAGAAGCTGCTCCAGGTTGTAGGCCTGGGCGATGCGCCGGAACACCTTGCCGTCGGCGGAGCCGATCAGCTCGCTGATACGCCCCCAGCGACGGAACTCGGCGCGGGCGGCCTCCAGTTCGCTCTGCCCGGCCTGCTGGCGCTCGCGCCGGCGATCATCATCGTTGAGTGCGAAGGCGGCCTCGTCCCGCGCCTTCTGGGCCGCTTCCAGCTTTGGTGCGAGTTCGGTCTGGGCCTTTTCCAGTGCCTCATGGCGTCGCTGCAGCTCTGCGGTCACGGCCTCGTCCAGCAGTGCCTGGTCGCTCTCTTGCCGGTTCTCGTCCTCGATCAGCCCCTGACCGCGACGATGATTCAGCAGGGCGGTGCGGCGCTCCGCCAGCGTGGCATTGGCGCGCTGGCGCTGGGCGTCGGCCGCCTCGATTCTCCGCTCCTCATCGCGAGCCGCGTCGTCGCCCTGGGCCAGCAGCCGTGCCAGGGTGGCATCACTCAGCCCGGGGTTAGCCTGGCGCCAGGCGTCGAGTTCCTGGGTCAGGCGCTGTTGTTCCCGCTTTTGCTGCTCCAGCTGTCTGGCTTCGTGCTCTGTCTGCTGGGCAAGCCGCTGCTGCCCACGCTGGGCCTGATGCAGCCGAGCCAGGGCGGCGTCATAGGCCTGGCGGGCGCTCTCCAGGTGCGCGTCGAGCCGCTGCTGCCAGGCGTCGGGCGAGGCGTGTTCGCCGAGCCGCTCGGCAAGGGCCCGCGCGAGCGTGTTGCGCTGCTGGCGCAGCGGAGGCAGCTGGGCGTCGAGTTCGGCCAGCCGCTTGGTGGCGCTGGTTGTTTCGGTCTCCAGGCGGGTCAGCGCGAGCTGCTCCTCGTGGAGGGCCTTCTCCAGCGGGGCCAGTTCGGCGCTGGCCCGGTTCAGGGCCTGCAGCGACTGGCGCTGCCGCTGACGCTGCTCTTCGCTCTGCCGGCGCTGGGCCTCTAGCCAGACGTCGCGGTCGGGTTCGTTGATGGCCTCGAGCTCCCCGTAAAGCGAATGCTGGGTCAGCGCCTGTAGGGTGTCGTCGCGCCACTGTTCGGCGGCCTTGAGGTCGCGCTCCAGCTGCTTGAGGGAGCGTTCCAGGGCGCGATAGTCGCCGACCAGCTCATCGCGCTGCTGCTGGGCGGTATCCAGGGCGCTGCGCGCCTCCTCCAGCTGGCGGGTCTCCTCCTGCTGCTGGGCCTCGAGCTGGGCCGCCTCCGGCGTCGACGGCGGGTGATGCCGCCAGGGGTGGTCGAGGCCGCCGCAGACCGGGCAGGGAGTGTCCTCCTCGAGGGCCTCGCGCAGACGTACCACGCTCTCGCTGCGCACCGCGCGGCTGCGTTCGACCAGTGCGGAGACGGTGGTGAAGTGTGCCTGGGTACGGTCGAGATGTTCACGGGCGGCCTGACCCTCGGCCAGCAGCTTGTCACGGCGGTCGCGCTCCTGACCCAGCTGGGCGGCGAGCCTCTGATGGGCCTGCTGGGCGCGAGCGAGTTCCTGCCAGCGGCTGACTATTTGCTCCAGGGCGAGATGGCGCTGGGCCGCCCGATCATGGGCCTGCTGGCAGTCCTGGCGGGCGGCGTCGAGGTCGGTGTGAGTGCCCATCAGCTCGTGCAGCCTTGCCTGCCACTCGTCGCGCTGGCGCTGACGCTCATTCTGGGTGGCCTGGGCGTGGCGGTGCTGCTCGGTGATGTCGTCGGCGAGTCGTTGCTGCTTGTCGCGTGCCGCTTCCAGCTCCTCGAGGCGCTGATCCAGAGTCGCCAGGCTCTGGGCCTGTTCGCGGGCCTGGCACAGCTCGGGCTCGGCGCGGCGGTAGCTCTCACGAGCCTCGTTCATGGCCTGCTCGGCCTGTTCGATCGCCGTGCCGGCAGTCTGCTGCTCGGCGTCGACGGTCTCGAGAGCCGTGACGGTCCTGGTGTGGGTCGACTGCAGTTCGGCGATCTCGCCGGGCAGCTCGGCATGACGGACGAGGGCGTGGCGCCGTGGGGCGATCAGCCGGCGCCAGTCACGGTCGGCACGCTGCTCGGCGAGGGCCTGCCACGCATGCTCGGCGGCCTGCTGCTCGCCATGGCCGTCCCGATAGCCTTCGTGCAGCCGGGCGTCCTCATGGAGCCAGCGCTGCTCGCCCTTGAGTGTCTCCGCCTGTTGCTGCTGCTCGTTCAGGGCCTGGCGGCTGGCCTGAGCGGCGCGCTCCAGCTCGGCACGGGCCTCGGCGTCGCCGGGCAGGTCCTCAGCGAGCCGCTCTTCCAGCGCCTCCACTCCCTTTCTTGCCTGGCTGGCGCGGTGATAAGCGGCCATGGAGATCTCGGAGTATTCGCGCGTGCCGGTCAGGCGCTCCAGCAGGTCGCTGCGGGCGTTGTCGTCGGCCTGGAGGAAGGCGGCGAACTCGCTCTGGGCGAGCAGCACGGCGCGGGTGAACTGGTCGAAGGTGAGCCCCAGGCGCTCCGGCAGCAGACGATCGAATTCACGCTTCTGGGTGGTGAGCAGGCGGTCATCCTCGAGGTCGCGCAGCGACTGCTCGGCCTTCTGCAGCTTGCCGGCGACCTTCTCCCGGGCGCGGCGCACCGCCCAGCGAGCGCGATAGCGGCGTCCGTCGCGGCCCAGGAAGTCGACCTCGGCGAAGCCCGAGGCGGTGCCGCGGCGCAGCAGGGTGCGCGGGTCGCTGGTGGTCAATGTGGAGTCCGCGGTGTCCTCGATCTGGCTGTCCCGGGCCGGCGCCTGACGCAGCCGCGGTGTACCGCCGTAGAGCGCCAGGCACAGGGCATCGAGCAGGGTGCTCTTGCCGGCGCCGGTGGGGCCGGTGATGGCGAACAGGCCGGCCTCGCCGAGGGGTGGCGTGGTGAAGTCGAGCTCGAGGGGGCCGGGCAGGGAGGCCAGGTTCTCCAGGCGCAGGGCGAGGATTCTCATGGGCGCGCCTCCTCGGTTGGTGACGGCTCAGCCAGTATGTTGTCGTCCGAGGTGCCATCGGCGTCGAGCACGTCCTGACGCAGGCGGTCGAAGTCGGCGAGCACGTCCTCCTCCGGCGGCTGCCCCCAGCGCTTCTCCCAGGTGCGCTCGAAGAGCCTGCGCGGGCCCAGCGCCTCCAGGTCGGCTCGGGTCTTCTGGTCGTCGTCTCCGGCCCGGGGCAGGCGCCGCTCGAGGCGCAGCAGACGCAGCGCCCTTCCCTCGAGGGCGGCCTCCACGCGGGCACGCAGGTCGGGAGTCGGTGAGTCGAGCTCCACGCGCACCTCCAGCCAGGGCCAGCGATCTCTTGATAGCGCGGGAGCGTCCTCTAAGGCTTCAAGTTCGGCCAGCACCTGCTCCAGCGGCGCGGGGCCGACGCGGTGCATGGCCACTGGGCGGGGCACGGGAAGTGCCTCGGTGGCGGCCAGTGTCTCGTCGTCGAGCACCACCTCCACCACCTGGTGGGGATAGGCCACCTCGCTGAAGTCCAGCGGCAGGGGGCTGCCGCTGTAGCGGATGCGTGCCTCGCCGACCTGCTGGGCGCGGTGCAGGTGGCCCAGGGCAACGTAGGCGATAGAGTCCGGAAACAGGGCAGCGGAGATCGACTCCTCGCCGCCGATCACGATGGGGCGTTCACTGGCCTCGGACACCGCGGCACCGTGCAGGTGGGCGTGGCTCATGGCCACCAGCGCCTGGCCGGTCTGCCGGCGCGCCTCGGCGGCGGCGATCAGCTGTCGGTGCACCCGTGTGATGCCGGCCACATAGTCGTTGAGGGAATCGTCGGGGCCGTGGTCGTCGTTCGCCAGCGACGCGCCGGTCACCTCGGCGGGGCGGAGGAAGGGCAGTGCGAGGCACCAGGCACGCGTCTCACCCGAAGAATCGGTGAGCGGCACCAGCAGGCGCTCGGCGTCGAGGGTGCCGTCGTCCAGCCAGCTGACCCGGCCCAGGGCGTGGGTGCGCAGACGACGCATCAGCGGGGCGGGTAGCTCGATGCGGTTGCCGCTGTCGTGATTGCCGGCAATCAGGACGATATCCAGGGTCGGCAGCCGCTCGTGGGCTGAGACGATAAAGTGAAACAGCAGCTCCTGGGCACGCAGCGAGGGATTGACCACATCGAAGATATCGCCGGCCACCAGCAGGGCGTCGGCCTGGCGCTCCTCCAGGGTGTCGAGCAGCCAGTTCAGGAAGGCGCGGTGTTCGGTGTGGCGCTCCTGGCCGTGAAAGCTCTGGCCCAGGTGCCAGTCGGCGGTGTGAATCAACTTCATGGTCTCTCCCTTTCCATCCAGCGTCCCGAAGGCGTTAGTCTACGTGACTCACAGCGGCTGTTCAGGAGTACTGATGACGACGACCCCACTCCATGACTGGAATCTGTCGCCGAAGGACGCCATCGCCCTGCAGAAACGCCTGGCCGGGCGTGTCGAGCGGGAGGATCGCCTGGCCGAGGTGCGCCATCTCGCCGGCGTCGATATCGGATTCGAGCAGGACGGTGAGATCACCCGCGCCGCCGTGGTGGTGCTGGCCTGGCCGCCGGAGATCGGCGGTGAGTTTTCGGTGGTGGAGCGGGTGGTCCATCGAGAACCGACGCGGATGCCCTATATCCCGGGGCTGCTGTCGTTCCGTGAGGTGCCGGCGGCGTTGGCGGCATTCGAGCGATTGAACGTACGGCCGGATCTGGTGATGGTGGACGGCCAGGGCATCGCGCATCCCCGGCGGCTCGGGGTGGCCAGTCACCTGGGGCTGTGGCTCGACCTGCCCACCATCGGCGTGGCCAAGTCACGGCTGTGCGGTCGTCACGCCGAGCCGGGCGCCGAACGGGGAGAGTGGACGGCTCTGGTCGACGGTGCTGACGATGAGGTGATCGCGGCGGTGCTGCGCTCGCGGCCCAGGGTGAAGCCGATCTTCGTCTCCACCGGCCACCGGGTCTCGCTGCCCACGGCCCTCGAGTGGGTGACGGCGTGTCTGTGGCGTACCAAGCTGCCGGAGCCGACCCGGCTGGCGGATCGTCTGGCCTCGCGTCGCGGGGGAGAGGGTGACCAGACGCCATGAGCAGGGGAGGCGATCGAGAGACCTACGGCCGACATCGAGGCGAGCCGCCGCTGCGCTATACTGCCGGCTCACTTCCCCAGCGAGCCGACCATGCCCCCAGCCGTTGACCCCCTTGCCGCGACCCGCCAGTGGGTGGAAACCTTCGTGGTCGCCCGCAACATCTGCCCCTTTGCCGGCCGAGAGGTGGCCCGCGACACCATCCGCTATGTGGTACAGGATGCCGGCGACTGGGAGCCTGCCCTGCTGGCGCTGGTGGCCGAATGTGAGCGTCTCGACGAGACGCCCGGCATCGAGACGACCCTGCTGGTGCTGACGCCCGGGCTCGAGGCCTTCGCTGATTACCTGGACTTTCTCGAGATAGCCGAGGCGCTGCTGGTGGACCAGGGCTATGAAGGGGTCTATCAGCTGGCCAGCTTCCATCCGGACTACTGCTTCGCCGATGCCGAACCGGAGGATCCCGCCAACTATACCAATCGCTCGCCCCTGCCGATGCTGCACCTGCTACGTGAGGCGGGCCTCGAGCAGGCGCTTGCCCACTACCCCGACCCCGAGGCGATACCCGAGCGTAATGTGACGGCGCTGCGCGAGGAGGGCCATGCTGGACTCAGCACGGCCCTCGCCAGGCTGCGCGGGCAGATCGAAGACGACTGGTTGCTGTAAGAGGCTGTCATCCCCATAGTCTATGGTTAAGGATGATACGACCGACTCATATAAGCCAAGTATAAGGAGACGTCATGAGCATCGAGAACACCGCAAGTGCACAGTGGAAGGGTAGCCTGAAGGAGGGGGGCGGCTCGCTCTCCACCGGTAGCGGCGCGCTCAAGGAGACGCCCTATGACTTCCGCCGCCGCTTCGAAGGCGCCGCGGGCACCAATCCCGAGGAGCTGATCGGAGCCGCTCATGCCGGCTGTTTCTCCATGGCATTGTCGTTGGTGCTGGGCGAGGCGGGCTACACCGCCGACAGCATCGACACCCAGGCCAAGGTGACCCTGGATCCGGACAGCCTGACGGTTACCGATGTCCATCTGACCACCGTGGGCCGCGTGCCGGGTGCCGATCAGGCGGCCTTCGAGGAGGCGGCCAACGGCGCCAAGGAGAACTGCCCGATCTCCAAGCTGCTGACCGCCAGGATCACCCTCGAGGCGACACTGAAGGAGTGACGGAGCGCCTCTCCGGAACCTTCCGCGAGGCATAGTTACTGCTTAGGGCGGTATCTATCACGCCGGGGCAGCCGAATGGCGGTCCCGGCGTTGTTATTGTGGCCACCAAGTCGCCGCCTTGTCGGCGCTGCCTCAGGCGGGAGTCTCTGCCTCACGGCGTCGCCGCATCGCCGCCTTCGCCAGGGCGCGGATCAGACGCTGCTGGGGACGGTTGAAGATCAGCCATTCCGGGTGCCACTGCACGCCGATCAGGAAGTCGTGTTCGCGAGACTCGATGCCCTGCACCAGGCCATCGCGGTCCCGGGCGACGATCTCGATGCCGCGCCCGGCCTGCCTGACGGCCTGATGGTGCAGGCTATTGATGCGACACCAGCTGACCCGCAGGATGCGATGCAGCTGGCTGTCCCCTACGATATCCACGGTCTTGCGCGGCAGCACGGTGCGGCGCCGCTTGAGCCCCTCGTGCGTGGTGTAGATATCCGGGTCCAGGGTGCCGCCCAGGTAGACGTTGATCAGCTGGGCACCACGGCAGATGCCGAGTACCGGCGTGCCCCGGGGGATAAAGGTCTCGAGCAGTTCAAGCTCCAGTTCATCGCGCTGCGGGTCGACACGCACGTCGATCTGCACCTCGGCGTCATAGAGGTGGGCCTGGATGTCGTCACCGCCACCGATGATCAGGCCGTCGAGGTGTTCCGGCCAGGGCCTCGAGGGCGATAGTCGCAGGGGGCGGCCGCCGTGGCGCCATACCGCAAACCAGTCGAAGAGCCAGGCGGTATGGCTCTTGCGATCCGAGGTGGTGATGCCGATCAGGGGACGTTGGCTCATGAGGCCTTCACCCAGCGGCGCAGGTTCAGCCACAGCCGAGTGAGCGGCGAGCGGGTGTGCTTGGCCACATAGCCGGCGGCGCGGCGCCTGAGCGTATCGGTGTCGGCGGCCAGCTTTTCCACCTCCAGCCAGCGGTTCCATTCGACTGCCGAGCCCCAGTCGGGCTGCGAGAGCCGCGCGTCGGGCAGCCGGTAGTGGAAAGTGGGTCGCGCCTTGACCAGCTTGTTGCGAAACAGCTCGTGGGGGTAGTCGGGCCGCAGGTGGGCGAACAGCGGGGTCATGTCGAGCTCGCGGTTGCGGGTCGGGTTGTCGGCCAGATAGTCGCGGATCAGGGTGTCAATATCCGGGGCATAGTCCGCCGCCAGTATTTTAAGGGCATAGGCCTTGGGAAAGGGGTTGGCGTGGGGCAGGACCTCACGGGTGATGTCGACATCGATCTGTTCACGCAGCCACTCGGCGGTGAGGAGATAGGCGCGTAGATGATCGAGCAGGCTTGGCACCTCGAGGCTGGGGACCTCGGGGTTGAGGTGCAGTCCGAAGCCATAGAGCAGGCTGTCGTCGGTTCCCTTGGCGCCATGCTCTCGCAGCGCCGCGAACAGCGCATCGAGCTGTTCGAGTTCATTCCACGGGATCGGCGGGCAGACGATCTCGGTGGGCACCAGGCCGGTGACCACATCCCCGATCAGTTCCCTGGCACGGCTATGCAGGTCGACTCGCATCTGATGGCGGTGGCGCTCCCATTCGCTGTCGCCACTGGGCATGGCCTCCAGCACTTCCGTGTCGGGATGGGCATACTGGGTATCGAGCTCGATGGTAAAGGTGCCCCAGCGAGTCTCCTCCACCTTGAGGCGGTGGGGGCTGATCGCCAGGACCTCGCCGCCAAACAGTGCACACACCACTGCCGCGGTATCCTGCGGTGGCAGGCCCGCAAACTCGATCTCGACGCCCACGCGGCGGGTTTCGCCCTCGTGAGTCGTGGGCTCGGGTGGCGGTAGTGGCGTCATGGCGGCATCCTGTGCATCACATGGGAGCGCCTGGGAGCGTATCATACTGAGCTCCGCCTACGGCGCTCGCTTACTCATCGACATGGAGGTGTGATGTACCCATACCGCCGCCTCGGTTCATACGCAACCGTCTGGACGCTGCTTTTCGCTCTCTTGCTGAGTCTTGCCGCCTGGCTGTTGCCTGTGGCTTCCGTGCAGGCACAGTCGGTGAACCTGCCGGGGCTGGTGACCTCCGGTGAGGATCAGCAGCAGCATGACCCCGAGGCCTTCCAGGAGTCGCTGCAACGCATCATCGCGACCCTCGAGGATGCCGAGCGGCGCGGCCAGCTGCTGGAGAGCCTGCAGGACCTGCAGAGCGTGCATGGCCAGGCGGTCGAGGAGCGCGGCATCGCCCCGCGGGAAGGCCTGCTCGGGGCCCTGGCAGAGACCATCAGCGATCTGGGCCAGCAGGCCGAAGGGGAGGCGTCACCGCTGGCACACTGGAAGGCACAGCTTAACCAGGGCTGGCATGACCTGAGCGAGCTGGTGGCCAAAACCGAAAACGCCGACCTGATTCGCTTCGCGATCGAGGCCACCGTGCTGCTGATCATCTGGGGCGGGTTGTTGGTGATCCTGATCGCCCTCGGGCGCCTGCTGGCCAGGCGTCGTGGCTGGCCCCTGGATCTGCCCCGCGAGCCGCGCGCCTGGCTGCTCACCGTTCACTTCCTGCGGCGCATGCTGCCCTGGGGGCTGGCCTTCGCGCTGGTGCTGGGTGTGGCCCAACTGGTACCACCCAGCAGTGGGCGTGTATTGGCGCTGGTGGTCGCTTATATCGCGCTGTGCGGCCGCACCCTGTCGGTGGTGGTGGAAACCTTTGTTTCGGAGTTCACCCGGGGCCACCGCTTCGTGGCGGTGCAGCTGGTGCAGAACCATGGCCTGCGGCCACTGTTCGTGATCGGTGCCCTGGTGGCGCTGGGAGATGCCTTCAACTCGGGACGCCTAACCGTGCTGCTCGGTGCCGAGCTGGCCGGCCTGCTCTCGGTGCTGGCCAATATGCTGGCGGCGCTGCTCAGCGTGCGTTTCATCTTCAGGTTCAAGCGGCCCATCGAACATATCATTCGCAACCGGCCCTGGCGTGAGCGCCGCGAGCCCGGTGCCAGTGCCAGTATCGTGCAGGTGCTGGGCAGTCTCTGGCATGTACCGGCACTGCTGCTGGTGGGCGGCTCGCTGGTCGCGATCTTCGTGACCGGAGGCGACGTGGGCACCGCCCTGGCACGCTCCATCATCTCGGCGGCACTGCTGGTGCTGGTGCTGGTCGTCACCGGCCTGGTGCGCCGCCATGGCGAACGGCGCAAGCGGCGCCAACGTCGGCGTCGTGTCAGTCAGTATCGCGTGCGTCTCGAACGCTTCGGCTATGTACTGGGCCATGTGGCGGCCTGGGTTGCCTTCGCCGAGCTGTTCTTGCAGGTGTGGGGCGGCTCGCTGTTGGGCATCGGCAGTGCAGGGGTCGCCAGTGCCCGTATCGGCCAGGCGCTAATGGCCATCGCCCTGACCCTGCTGCTGGCCTGGCTGGCGTGGATCTTCGCCGATACCGCCATCCAGCGCGCCTTGACCAGTTCGGTGCGCTCCCGCGGGCGGCGCGTCAATCAGGCGCGCGCCCAGACCATCACGCCGATGATCCGCAACGTCATCTTCACCACCATCGTGATCATCGCGGCCATCGTCGGACTGGCCAATCTGGGGGTCAATGTCACGCCGCTGCTGGCCGGTGCGGGTGTGATCGGCCTGGCGCTCGGTTTCGGCGCCCAGACGCTGGTGCAGGATCTGATCACCGGCATCTTCATCCTGATCGAGGACTCCCTGGCCGTGGATGACTTCGTCAGGATCAACGGTCATATGGGCACGGTGGAGGGGCTGACACTGCGCACCGTGCGCCTGCGTGATCTCGACGGCATCGTGCATATCATCACCTTCAGCCGCATCGAGTCGATTCATAACATGTCGCGGCAGTTCGGCATCGCGCTGATGAAGATCCGCATTCCCTATGAGATGCCGATCGACGATGCCATCACCCTGATGCAGGAGACCGCCCAGGCGCTGCGGCAGGATCCGATGATGCGCCATTACATCTGGTCGCCGCTGGAGATGCAGGGCATCCACGCCTTCGAGGAGGGTTGCCCGATCCTGCGGATGCGCTTTCGTACCGCGCCCGAGATGCAGTGGGACGTCTCCCGCGCCTTCAACCTGCTGCTCAAGCAGCGCATGGAGACCCAGGGTGTCGACCTCGGCGTGCCGCGCCTCAGTGTCAGCATGGAGGGGCGGGGTGGCGGCCGTCTGGACGGCGCCAGCGAGTACGGTGATGACCAGGCCGGTGAACGCGATGCATCCGGCCGCGCACCGGGGCGTGCCGGTGTTGCCGACCCCCATCACCAGACGAGCAGTAGTGGCGGCTCGCCCGACCCGGGCTAGTCGCCCAGCCTAGAGTGAGTCATCCATGATTCAGGTTGAACGTCAGGACAGTCTCCACCTCAAGGTTTCCCGCGTGCTGCAGGAGGAGACCTCGCATCGGCTTGATCTGTTTCTGTTCGTGCCGGGGGAGCTGGGCCTGACCGGTCAGGTGATTCCCGAGGAGGACTTCTATCACGGCTCCATCCATGTGAAACGCACCTACTTCAGCGACCGCTACCGCCTGCCGCTGGTCCTCAGTCGTCTGGCCGAACGCGGCAAGCTCGATGCCGAGCACTATCGTCTTAGCCTGAGCCTCTATGCCTATCAGTATGTGGTGGCCATGGAGAGCGCGATTCAGCCGCTGATCGATGATGTGCGGCGCGCCAGAAAGAACGAGAAGGTCGAGAAGGCGGAGAGGGAGCGAGAGGAGGAGCAGGGCAGGGAGGACGACAGCACCGCATCGGAGCAGGGCGATCAGCCGCAGAAAGCGCCAGAGAATGAGCAGCTGGCCGAGCTGGAGAAGAGGCTCGCCGAGCATGTCGACCTGGCGGTCAGCATCCTGAGTCGCCTGCGGCGCCAGGAGCCCGGTGACGAAAGCCTGCATCGCTACTTCGCCACCATCGACAACTATCTCTCGTGGTTTACCGAGCAGCGGCTGCTGGCACTGCTCGCCGGTCTGCCTCGGGGGGCACGCTTTCGCCCGATACGCGCACGGCTGGTGGAGATCTGTCGTGCCGAGGATGCGTATCGACGCGAACGGGAGTACAACTCCGCACGGGTGACCCGCGATCCGACGCGGATGTCCAACAAGATGCGGCTGTTGAGGCGGTTGATCGAGCATCCGGTGACCCTCAAGCAGAAGAATCAGGAGCTGGGCAATGCCGAACAGAAGGCGGTAAAGGCGCTGGCCACCGCGGTGGTGATGATATTCGTCTCCCTCGGGCTGCTCGAGATCCGCACCGTGCTGGCCGACCTCACCGCGCTCTTCGTACTGGCCATGGCCGGCATCTACGCCCTGCGCGAGGTGTTCAAGGACGACCTGCGCAATACCCTGTGGCGACTACTGCGTCGCGGCCGCCCCAAGTGGCGTCGACAGTATCTGGACCCGACCCGCGACCAGGTGGTAGGGCGCCAGTTGGAGTGGTTCGACTACAAGCGGTTTTCCCGACTCGATGATGAGATCAAGCGGGTGCGCAAGCGCAGCGTGGCACAGCGCGAGGAGGTGGTGGTGCACTATCGCTCCAGTTCGCGGATGTCGCCGACCCGATTCCTGAGCGGCTACGATCACACCCGCGAAAGCCTGACACTCGATCTGTCCCCGATCGCCCGGCTGATGGACAAGAGCAGTCGCCGCGTCTACCGGCTGGGAGAAGGCGACCAGGTCGTGCGTGAAGAGGTGGAGAAACGCCATCTTCTCAACCTGGTGATCCGCGAGACCCAGGGCAGTGCTCCCGCCACCCTGGAGCGCTGGAAGATCGTCATGAGCCGCTCGCGGATCGTCGACGTGGAACGGGTCCACGGCGAGGGGCCGGGGCATGAAGAGGCGCCTGATCCCAGTTGAGGCGAGTGGCAGCCGCTCCCTTGCCGTGCCGCGCCTCGGTTCTCAGGCTCTCAACTTGCCAGATTCTCGGGCCCGAAGGCATCGGGCAGCAGCTCGGTCATGGTGTATTGCTTGAGCAGGTTGCCCTCGGCGTCCACCACGCGGATACGGGTGTGCTCGTCGGCGAATTCGCGGATGCGCTGGCGACAGTCGCCGCAGGGCGTGCACAGCTGCTGACCCGGGCCGATCACGTAGACCTCGCGCAGGCGCCGCTCGCCGGCGCTGGCCATGGCGGCGATGGCCGAGGCCTCGGCGCACAGCCCCTTGTAGTGAGCCACCTCGACGTTGGCTCCGGCGTAGCGACTACCGCTTTCGCTGACCACCACGGCACCCACCGGGTGCCGCGAGTAGGGGGCATAGGCGCGGTCGCGTACCGCCACCAGCGTCTCGATCAGGCTTGGATCCAGCGTGTTCATGCGTCGACCTCGCCGATGTTGGAGCATTGGTCGTCGAGCAGCACGGCATCCAGCGCCACCCGCATCATGTCGTCGAAGCTGCGTTCGCGGGCGCTGCTGTCCAGTGAGTCGCCCTTGAGGATATGGTCCGAGACCGTGCAGATGGTGGCCGCGCGGGCACCGAATTCGGCGGCCACCCCGTAGAGACCGGCAGCCTCCATCTCCACGCCGACGATCCCGTAGCGCCGCAGCAGCTCGGCGGTGTCGGGGCGCGGGTCGTAGAAGAGGTCGGCCGAGAACAGGTTGCCGACGCGGGTGGTCACGCCCAGCTTGTCGGCGGCATCGGCCAGGGCACGGGTCAGGGCGAAATCGGCGGTAGCGGCGAAGTCCATGCCGGCGAAGCGCGCACGGTTGACGCCCGAGTCGGTAGAGGCCCCCAGGCCAATCACCACATCACGGACCGCCACATCATCGCGCACCGCGCCACAGGAGCCGACCCGGATCAGTCGCGTCACGCCGTACTCGGTGATCAGCTCCTTGGCATAGATCGACACCGATGGAATGCCCATGCCGTGGCCCATGACCGAGATCCTGCGGCCGCGATACGTGCCGGTGTAACCGGCCATGTTGCGCACGCGGTTGACCTGCTTGACGTCGGTCAGGTAGGTCTCGGCGATGTACTGGGCGCGCAGCGGGTCGCCGGGCATCAGCACGATGTCGGCGAAGTCGCCCGGGGCGGCGTCGATATGCGGGGTTGCCATCAGCACTCTCCTTGAGGGTTGGCGCCTGAAGAACAGGAAGGAAGGAAACTGGTGCCATCATTCATGGCCGGCAGGCCGAGCCAGCTGGCCAGGCTCTGGCCGATATCGGCGAAACTGTCGCGGGCCCCCAGGGGGCCACGCGGCAGGCCGCCGCCCAGAGCCAGCACCGGCACCTGCTCGCGGGTATGCTCGGTGCCGCGCCAGGTCGGGTCGCAGCCATGGTCGGCGGTGAGGATCAGCAGGTCGTCCTGCTTGAGCCTGGCCAGCAGCTCGGGCAGCCGGGCGTCGAAGGCCTCCAGTGCCGCGGCGTAGCCGGCGACGTCGCGACGGTGACCGTAGAGGGTGTCGAAGTCGACGAAATTGGTCATCACCAGGGTGCCGGCCGGATCGTCGCCCGACTCGTCGAGGGCCGCCAGGGTGGCGTCCATCAGGGCCTCATGACCGCTGGCCTTGACGCTGCGCGAGATGCCGCAATGGGCGTAGATATCGGCGATCTTGCCAATGGCGATCACCTCGCCGCCGGCGTCGTGAAGCCTCTGCAGCACCGTGGGGGAAGGCGGCTCGATGCTGTAGTCGCGCCGATTGCCGGTGCGCGTAAAGCCGGTCGCTGTGTCGCCCGTGAAGGGGCGGGCGATGACACGGCCGATGTTGTAGGGCTCGAGCAGGCGTCGGGCCGTCTCGCACAGGACGTAGAGTCGCTCGAGACCGAACGCCTCTTCGTGGGCGGCGATCTGAAATACCGAGTCGGCCGAGGTGTAGACGATCGGCTTGCCGCTCGCCAGGTGTTCCGCGCCCAGGCGGGTGATGATATCGGTGCCCGAGGCGTGGCAGTTGCCCAGCACGCCGGGCAAGTTGGCGTCGCGGACCAGTGCCTCCAGCAGCGCCTCGGGAAAGCTGTTGTTGCGCTCGAGGAAGTAGCCCCAGTCGAAGCGTACCGGCACGCCGGCAAGCTCCCAGTGGCCGGAGGGGGTGTCCTTGCCCGAGGAGATCTCGGCGGCATGCCCCCAGGCGCCGATCAATTCGGTGGGTGGCGTCACCCCGTCGGCCCAGGCGCCGGTAGCGGCGTGGTGGGCGTGGAACAGCCCCAGGCGCGCCAGGTTCGGCAGCGAGAGCGGTCCGCTGCGCGTCGCCTCCGGAGCGGTGGTGGAGTCCTGGGTAGTCTCGCACTCGCCGCGGGCACAGGCCGCGGCGATATGGCCCAGGGTGTCGGCGCCGGCGTCGCCGAACTGCTCGGCATCGGGACCGGCGCCGATGCCGAAGGAGTCGAGGACGAGCACGATGGCACGACGGTGGGTGCCGTGAGTCATGGGGTCTCTCCCAGGAGGCGTTGATGGATCGGCGCCGGCGCCGTGGTGGGGGCGTCATCCACGACAATGGCCGCACGCACCTGGGCCGCGGCACGCTCGGCGGCATCATGGCTGGCGGCGTGGACAAGCGCCAGCGGACGCTCGGCATCGACCGCCTCGCCGATGGCGGCTACCTCGCTCAGGCCGACGGCGGGGTCGATGGCGGCGCCGGGGGTGCGGCGTCCGCCGCCCAGCTCGACCACCGCAAGCCCCAGGGCACGGGTGTCCAGGCGCTGGACGATGCCGGCGCGCTCGGCCGGCACCGCCAGGGTGACCGGCGCCCGGGGCAGGTATCGTTCGGGGTGGTCGAGCAGGTCACCAGGGCCACCCAGGCCTGCCACCATGCGGGCGAAGCGTTCGGCGGCCTTGCCCGAGGCCAGCGCGGCTTCGAGGCGGGCCTCGGCGCCGGCCGGGGTCTCGGCCAGGCGACCGGCGATCAGCAATTCACGGGCCAGGCGACGCGTCACCGTCATCAGGCGGCTGTCGCACCGTTTGCCGGTCAGCGCATGGATCGCTTCGTGCACCTCCAGGGCATTGCCGGCGCAGGGCGCCAGCGGCTGGCTCATGTCGGTGACCAGTGCGGTGGTCGGCGTGCCGGCGCGGGTCGCGACATTGGCGATCGAGGCGGCCAGCTCCAGGGAGGCGGCATGGGTGGGCATGAAGGCGCCGCTGCCGCTCTTGACGTCCATCACCAGGGCGTCGAGTCCGCAGGCGAGCTTCTTGCCGAGGATCGACGAAACGATCAGCGGCAACGACTCCACCGTGGCGGTGACGTCACGGATGGCGTAGAGGCGTTTATCCGCCGGGGCCAGCTCGCCGCTCTGGCCGACGATGGCCACGCCGACCTCGCGCACCAGCCGGCGGAAGGTGGCGGTATCCGGGGTGACGTCGTAGCCAGGGATCGCCTCGAGCTTGTCCAGGGTGCCGCCGGTGTGGCCCAGGCCGCGGCCGGAAATCATCGGTACGTGACCGCCACAGGCGGCGATCCAGGGCCCCAGCACCAGCGAGACCAGGTCGCCCACGCCACCGGTGGAGTGCTTGTCAAGCACCGGACCGGGCAGGTCCTCCCAGGTCAGGGTGACGCCGGAGTCGCGGATGGCGGTGGTCAGCGCTACCGTCTCGGCCTCGTTCATGCCGTTGAGATAGATCGCCATGGCCAGTGCCCCGACCTGGGCATCGGAGAGTCGGCCGTCGGCGACGCCGTTGACCAGCTCGCCGATCGCGGCGCTGTCCAGGACATGGCCATCACGCTTGGCGCGGATCAGCTCCTGGGGTAGCGGCGAGGTCATCTCAGTACCCCTCCTGACCCTCGACCGGCGCCACCGCCAGGTCCAGCGTGTGCAGCAGGTCGTCAAGCAGGCCCGAAGCGCCGAAGCGGAAGTGTGCCGGGGTGATCCAGTTGGCGCCCATCACCCGCTCGGCCAGCTGCAGGTAGGCCTGGGCATCCTCGACGCTGCGCACACCACCGGCGGCCTTGAAGCCCACGCTGCGCTGCAGCGTGGGGGCGCTGGCCTTGATGGTCTCCAGCAGGATCTCGGCGGCCTCGAGGGTGGCGTTGATCTCCACCTTGCCGGTGGAGGTCTTGAGGAAGTCGGCGCCGCCCTCGATGGCCAGCTCGGCGGCGCGACGAATCAACGCCGGCTGCTTGAGTTCGCCGGTCTCGAGGATCACCTTGAGAGTTGCCTCCCCGGCGGCCTGATGGCAGCAGGCGACCAGCTCGCGGCCGGTCTCCTCATCGCCGGCCAGCAGGGCGCGATAGGGAAACACCACATCCACCTCATCGGCACCGGCGGCAACCGCCTCGCGGGTCTCGCGGGCGGCGGCCATGATGTCGTCGCCGCCATGGGGAAAGTTGGTCACCGTGGCCACCCGGATCCTGTCCGCCAGGTCCAGCGCCTTGAGAGTACGCTTGGCAGTGGTGACGAAGGCGGGGTAGACGCAGACCGCCGCCGGGGTGCCGGCGGTGGTGCGGGCGCGGCGGCACAGCGACTCGATGCGAGCATCGGTGTCGTCGTCGTTGAGGCTGGTCAGGTCCATCAGCGCCAGCGCCTGGCGTGCGGTGCGCTTGAGATCTTGGGTCATGGTCGCGTCCATAGGTCGTGAAGAATAGGTCGTGAAGAATAGGTCGGGAGGATAGATCGTGAAAGGTTAGACGCCCGGGTTGGCCCGGGCGCAGGAAAAGCAAGGGTCAGCCCAGCGCCGACAGGGCCATGAAGAATCCGGCGATGGAGGCTGACATCAGATTGGACAGTGTACCGGCCAGCACCGCCTTCAGGCCGAAACGGGCGATCTCGTGTCGACGACTCGGGGCGATGCCGCCTACCCCGCCGAGCAGAATGGCGATCGATGACAGGTTGGCGAAGCCGCACAGGGCGAAGGAGAGGATCGCCATGGTGTGGGCGCTCATGACCTGGCCGGTGGCGGCCACCACCTGCTCGCCGCTGAGATAGGGGCTCAGATTGATGTAGGCCACGAACTCGTTGACCACGATCTTCTGGCCGATAAAGGAGCCGGCCAGCGTGGCCTCCTCCCAGGGGATGCCGAGCAGGAAGGCGAGAGGGGCGAACAGCCAGCCCAGGATCCATTCCAGGCTCAACGCCTCGAAGTCGAACCAGCCGCCGATGCCGCCCAGGATGCCGTTGATCAGGGCGATCAGGCCGATAAAGGCCAGCAGCATGGCGCCGACGTTGGCGGCCAGCTTGAGACCCGACGAGGCGCCGGAGGCCGCCGCGTCGAGCACGTTGCTGGGCTTGTCGTCGTCCTCCTCCTGCTCCTCTTCGATCTTCGAGATGCTGTCTTCGGGGGTGCGTGTCTCGGGCATGATCAGCTTGGCGAACAGCAGCCCGCCCGGCGCGGCCATGAAGGAAGCGGCGATCAGATACTCCATGGGCACCCCCATGGCGGCATAACCGGCCAGCACCGAACCTGCCACCGAGGCCAGGCCACCGCACATGACCGCGAACAGCTGCGAGGGCGTCATGCGGGCGATGAAGGGACGCACTACCAGTGGGGCCTCGGTCTGGCCGACGAAGATGTTGGCGGTGGCCGAGAGGGACTCGGTGCGCGAGGTACCCAGTGCCTTTTGCAGGGCACCGCCGAGGATGCGGATGATCCACTGCATGATCCCGAGGTAGTAGAGCACGGCGATCAGCGAGGAGAAGAAGATGATGACCGGCAGCACCTTGATGGCGAAGACGAAGCCGATGCTATCGACATCGGCCAGGCCGCCGAAGACGAAGCCGATGCCGTCGTTGGCATAGAACAGCACCTGGGTGACGGCGTCGGAAAGCGTCTTGAGCACCGTCTTGCCGAAGGGCACGTAGAGCACGAAGGCACCGATGCCGAGCTGGATGGCGAAGGCGCCGACTACCGTGCGCAGACGAACGGCACGGCGATCGTAGGAGAAGATCAGGGCGATGGCGATCAGCGTCACCATCCCGACAAGGCTCATGATGAGGGTCATGGGTGTCCCCTTTGGGCGTGAGTTCGGGTCTACGGCAGCTTGAACTTGAGGGTATCGATCATGGCGTTGGGATACTGCCCCGGCGTGCCGAGCTTGTCGTCGACCGCGGGCGGCCTGGACGGGGACGACACCGAACAGCAGATCGGTGCCCCGGCCGAGAAGGGGTGATGGCGGATCATGAACGGGGTCTCGGTGGCTGGTGTTGCGGTTTTGTCCCCGGGGGACGTGGCTCACGTGAAAAGTATAACAGCTAGTGTTATTTTTCTAACATTTTCATGTTGCCGCGAGGGCTCGATGCATGGCGCAACGCATCAATGAACGTAGCGCACGGCGGGTAGCGCGGCTGGCCGAGGTGCTGGCGGAGCGGGGTAGCCTGCGCCTGGCGGAGGCGGCGACCCTCTGTGGTGTCTCGCCGATGACCGTTCGTCGAGACCTGGCCGCGAGTGATGGCGAATTGATGCTGATGGGGGGCTACCTGGTGCGTGCCGCCGACCCACGCTACGCCCCGGTCTACGACCTCGACGATCAGCGGGACCGCCAGGCCGCCGCCAAGCGCGCACTGTGCCGTAAAGCGGCGGCCCGAGTCGAGGAGGGGGACACCCTGTTCATCGACTGCGGTACCACCCTGGCGCCGTTGGTGGCTGAGCTTGCCGAGTATCGAGAGCTCACCGTGGTCACCTATGCCCTCAACGTGGCCAGCGCCGTGGCTCGCCATCCGGGGCTTCGCCTGGTGTTGCTGGGTGGGCTCTATCACCCGGCCTCGCAGTCCTTCGAGAGCGATGAGGTGGATGCTGCCGTTGGCCGCCTGGGCATCAACCGTGCCTTTCTTTCGGCGGCGGGGGTACATCCGCGTCATGGTCTGAGCTGTTTCCACTTTCATGAGGTAGCCCCCAAGCGTGCCGCCATCGCTGCGGCCGGTGAGCGTATCCTGGTGGCCGATGCCACCAAGCTGGGGGTGATCCGCCCGGCCCGCTTCGGGGCCCTAGACGACATCGACCTGCTGATCAGCGACGCCGAACCCGAAACGTCGCCTCTGGTGGAGTCTCGGGAGGAGTAACGTCACCTTCGGCGTGAGAAGAGGCGTTAAGGGATCCTGCTCAAGATCAAGGCAAAAGGCCCGGCACGTTGCTATGGTTGATTCTACAAGCCCCTGAACCCGTTGGAGAACGTCGATGCAAGCCGCCGATATCATGACCCGTAACGTCATCACCGTAGGCCGTGACAGCGAGGTGCGAGAGATCGCCAGCCTGCTGCTTGAGCACGGCATCAGTGCCGTGCCGGTGGTGAGCGACAGCGATGAGGTGCTGGGTATCGTCAGCGAAGGCGACCTCATTCGACGGGTCGAGGATGACAAGCGCAAGTCCTGGTGGTTGCGGCTGTTCGCGGTCAATGACCCCGGCGAGTACGTCAAGTCGCATGGTCGCCGCGCCCACGAGATCATGACCCCCGACCCGCTCACCATCGGCGAGGACATGCCGTTGGCACAGATCTCGCGACTGCTGGAGAAGCATCACATCAAGCGGGTGCCGGTCGTCAGCAATGGCAAGCTGGTGGGTATCGTCAGCCGTGCCAACCTGCTCCAGGGATTCGCCGTGGTCGGTCCGGAGACTGCCGCGACCAGCGCTGATGATCGCGAGATTCGTGAGGCGATTCGCAAGGAGATCGATCAGAACACCGGCGTGCTGGTGGATCGCATCAACGTGATCGTCAGCCAGGGTCAGGTGGAGCTGTGGGGCCTGGTGGAGAATGACAAGGAGCGCATGGCGGTTCAGGTCGCGGCCGAGAATGCTGCCGGCGTCAAGGAGGTAAAGAACAACCTGGGCTATGTGCCGCGTGGCTTTGGCGGCGCTTGAGTCGATACCGCGTGGCTCTGGCGGTGCCTGAGTGAGAACTGAACCGGCGATGACATGATCACAAGTACGAAGCGGGCGGCCCCAGGGCCGCCCGCTTCTTTACTACATCAGTGATACATCAGCTCGAGTTCTCGAACCTTCGAGAACCGACGCTATGCTTCGTCGGGTGTGGGCTGATTCGGCTGCGCGATCTTCTCCAGGGCCTGGCGCAGGCTATCGATGGCGCGCTGATGGTGGTGAAGCTTCTCCATCCCGAACAGGCCGATGCGGAAGGTCTGAAAGCCGTCGCCCTCGTCGCACATCAGCGGTACCCCGCCGGCGATCTGCAGGCCCTCCTCGGCGAAGCGGCCCACCATGCCGGGGTCATCGGTGTAGCTGACCACCACGCCGGGCGCCTCGTAGCCAGGGGCGGCCACGCTCTTGAACCCGAAATCGGCAAGCAGTTCACGCACGCCGCTGCCCAGTGCCTGCTGCTCGTCACGCAGCGTGTCGAGACCGTACTGATCGATCTCGAGCATGACATCACGCAGCTTGACCAGGCCGTCGGTGGGCAGGGTGGCGTGATAGGCATGTCCGCCGTTCTCGTAGGCCTCCATGATCGTGAGCCATTTCTTCAGATCACAGGCAAAGCTGGTGCTGGTGGTCTCCTCGATGGTCTCGCGGGCCAGCCGCGACAGCATCACCATGGCGCAGCAGGGCGAGGCGCTCCAGCCTTTCTGCGGGGCGCTGATCAGCACATCGACGCCGAGATCCTGCATGTTGACCCACATGGCGCCGGAGGCGATGCAGTCGAGCACCAACAGGCCACCCTCCTCGTGGATGGCGTCGGCTACCTGACGAATGTAGTCGTCCGGCAGCATGATGCCCGAGGCCGTCTCAACATGCGGGGCGTAGACGATATCGGGCTGGGCGTCGCGAATGGCGTCGATCACGTCCTGGAGCGGTGCAGGAGCGAACGGTGACGTGGCATCGTCCTCGTCCAGGCGACGCGCCTTGCGCACATTGACGTCGCCGGCGATGTGGCCCATCTCGAGAATCTGGCTCCAGCGGTAGCTGAACCAGCCGTTGCGCAGGATCAGGGCACGCCGGTTCTTGGTGAACTGGCGGGCAACGGCCTCCATGCCGAAGGTGCCGCTGCCGGGCACGATCACCGTGCTGTGGGCGTTGTAGACCTTCTTGAGGTGTGCGGAGATATCGCGCATCACCTCCTGGAAGCGCGCCGACATATGATTCAGCGAGCGGTCGGTGTAGACCACCGAGTACTCCAGCAGGCCATCGGGGTCGACATCGGGAAGCAAGCCGGGCATCTCTCTCTCCATGGTTGTTCTGGCCTTCCAGTGTGAAGGCGATTGGTGTCTCAAGCATATTCCCATTGCCCGTTCGGGGCCAGCCGTGGCAGCGGCTCCAAAAGGGCAATGGCACGCTTAACCAGGCTGGTTCGCCTGGATGGCGGTGAGGGCGATGGTATAGACGATATCGTCGACCAGCGCGCCACGCGACAGGTCATTCACCGGCTTGTTGAGGCCCTGCAGCATGGGGCCGACGCTGACCACCTGGGCGCTGCGCTGCACCGCCTTGTAGGTGGTGTTGCCGGTGTTGAGGTCGGGGAACACGAACACCGTGGCGCGACCGGCTACCGGGGAGTCGGGTGCCTTCTGACGGCCCACGCTCTCGATGGCGGCGGCGTCGTACTGCAGCGGCCCGTCGATGCAGAGCTCGGGGGCACGCTCCCGGGCCAGGCGCGTGGCCTGACGGACCTTCTCGACGTCGGCACCGGAGCCGGACTCGCCGGTGGAGTAGCTGATCATCGCCACCCGTGGCTCGATGCCGAAGGCCGCCGCCGAGCGGGCGCTCTGAATGGCGATCTCGGCGAGGGTCTCGGCGCTCGGATCGGGGTTCACCGCGCAGTCGCCGTAGACCACCACCTGCTCGGGCAGCAGCATGAAGAAGATCGACGATACCTGGCGGTAGTCCGGCGAGGTCTTGATCAGCTGGAAGGCGGGGCGCACGGTGTTGGCAGTGGTGTGCACCGCACCGGAGACCAGGCCATCGACCTCGTCCTCGGCCAGCAGCATGGTGCCGAGCACCACGTTGTCCTGCAGCTGGGCCTCGGCGGTGAGCTCATTCAGCTTGCCGGCACGCCGCGCCACCATGGGGGCCACATAGCGCGACCGGATGGTATCGGGGTCGATGATCTCGAGCCCCTCGGGTAGCTCGATGCCGCGCTGTCGGGCCACCTCCTCGATCTCCTCGCGTCTGCCGAGCAGCACGCACCGCGCGATGCCGCGTTGCTGGCAGATTACCGCCGCCTCCACGGTGCGTGGCTCGCTGCCCTCGGGCAGCACGATGCACCGGTCGGCCTGCTGGGCCAGCTGTACCAGCTGATGGCGGAAGGCGGCGGGGGAGAGTCGACGGGGGTAGCCGCGGCTCAGGGTGGCCTTGAGCCAGTGCAGATCCAGATGGCTGGCGACGAAGCGAGTCACCTGCTCGGCGCGCTCGGCATCATCGATGGGAATATCGTTGGCCATGCGGTCGAGGCTCTTGGCGGTCTCGAAGCTGTCCGAATCGACAGTCAGCACCGGCAGACCGGTGCGCAGCGCGGGGCGGCAGATCTCCACCATCGACTCGCCGGGCTGTTCGCCGTGGGTGAGCAGCACGCCGGCCAGGGGCACGCCGT
Organism: Halomonas marinisediminis; assembly: GCF_004347715.1. Taxonomy (NCBI): domain Bacteria; kingdom Pseudomonadati; phylum Pseudomonadota; class Gammaproteobacteria; order Oceanospirillales; family Halomonadaceae; genus Halomonas; species Halomonas marinisediminis. Next base: position 73,291 of record NZ_SLTR01000002.1, read on the forward strand.
TCATGGTGGAGAGGGCGGCGGCCAGCAGAATATCGTCCCGGTCGCCGGGGGAGACGACCAGTCGCCCGGGCTTGAAGACATGCAGTGCGCGGTAGGCGCTGCGCGCGCACAGGCTGGTACCCATCACCCGGCGCGTGTCGGCATCGCCTTCATGCAGGAAGCGGGCGTCCAGCGCGCGGGCCACATCGATGATGCGTGGGGCGGAGAGGGCGTCGTGCCAGGGCACGGCACCGATCAGCCGGAACTGTTCGCCATCCAGCGCCGGCAGGTGCTGGCGCAGGATCTCGGCAAGCGCCCCGTTGCCGTGGGCGGCCAGTTCCGGGGCGGCCAGCGAGGAGTTGCCGGGAGTGTCGGGCAGCGGACGCACGCGCATCAGGATGCACCCCAGGGTGCGCGCGGAGCGCGTGCCATCGAAGGGCTGGGCATGGATATCGAGCTGCTCCGCCAGCTGGCGCGGATTGTCGAGGTCGCCATCGGCCACCAGGATCACCCGGGCGTCCAGGGCGCGAGCCAGTTCGGCATTGAGCAGGCCGGCGTAGCTGCTCTGGGGGCCGGCGACCAGTCCCTCGACGACGACCAGATCCGGGCAGGTCTCCTCATCGCCGCAGGCGACGCGGGTGTGCCGGGCGACGGCTTCTTCCATCAGTTCGGCAATGCGGTCGTCGCGCAGCAGCCGCTCCAGGCGTGACTGGGGGAGCGGCTCGGGAGGCGTGAGCCCCAGGGTGGTTCGGGCCAGCGCCGTGGAGCGATCCGAGCCGGGCCCGTTGATGTCGTCCTGACGAAATGGGCGCATGAAGCCGGCCCTGAGACCCAGGGTATCCAGGGCGCGTATCAGGCCCAGGCAGGCCGAGGTCAGGCCGACATTGGCGCCGGTGGGGACCAGCAGCAGGGTACGGGGTTCGGGGCGTGTCGCGCTGGTGCTCATGCGGGGGCCTCGCTGAGGAGTTGACGGGTCTCGAAGGCGATCTGGCCCTCTTCATCGGTGGGAATCACCCACAGCTCGGGGCCGCTGTCATCGGCATCGATGCGCCCCTCCTGGCCGCCCACGGTGGCGGCGTTGGCGGCTGCCGAGAGGCGCAGCCCGAAGTGGGGCAGGGCCTCCACCACCCGGGCGCGTACCGCACTGGCGTTCTCGCCGATGCCGCCGGTGAAGACGATGCCGTCGAGCCGGGGCAGGGCGCAGGAGAGGGCGGCCAGGGACTTGGCGATGCGATAGCAGAACACCTCGATGGCGAGCTCGGCGCCGCGATGGTGCTCGGCGGCGGCCTGCTCCAGGCGACGCATGTCGTTGGAGAGCCCGGAGAGGCCCAGCAGGCCGCTCTCCCGGTTGAGCAGGGTGTCGATGCGCTCCAGCGACCAGCCGAGCTGTCGGCTCAGGTGGGCATGCAGGCCGGGGTCGACATCGCCGCTACGGGTGCCCATCACCAGGCCCTCCAGCGGCGTCAGCCCCATGCTGGTATCCACGCTCCGGCCCTGCCATACCGCGCAGGTCGAGCAGCCGTTGCCCAGGTGGGCGGTCAGCCAGCCGCCATGGGGACGGCTGGAGAGATGATCGACGCGCTCGCTGACATAGGCATGGCTGCTGCCGTGGAAGCCGTAGCGACGAATCCCGTGGCGGGCGTAGAGATGCTGGGGCAGGGCATAGCGGTAAGCGCGTGGCGGCAGGCTCTGATGAAAGGCCGTATCGAAGACCGCGATCTGGGGCAACTCGGGAAACAGCTCGAGAGTGGCGCGTACCCCCACCAGGTTGGCGGGGTTGTGCAGCGGTGCCAGGGCCCCGGTGCTCTCGATGGCGCGCAGCACGGCGGGGTCGATGCGGGTGGCGGCGGTGAAGCGCTCGCCGCCATGCACGATGCGGTGACCCACCGCGGCCGGCGCCGGACCGCTCAGGGCGTCGAGGATCGCCGCCATGGCTTCGGTATGGTCGGCGCCGTGCAGTGGCCGGGAGAACTCGTGGCCGTCGGCATCCATGCCCTTGAGACGCGCGTCGCCGCCGCCAAGACGCTCGGCCAGGCCCGACTGGCGTGGCTGGCTGGGGGCGTCGGAGACCACAGCATACTTGATGGAGGAGGAGCCGCAGTTGATCACCAGGATCGGGTCACGCATCGAGGAGCCTCGTGGAAAGAATAAGACGTTAGGCTACCATGGGGCTTCAATCTCAGTCGTACCCGTCACTTGATGCGCGTCATGCTTCGGTTCGAAGCATCGGCCGCCATACCGTTCAGGTTCTCCCCACTGACTGCTTATGCAAGGAAGCTTCATGCCGAAAGCCGCCGCACTGCCTCGTCCACTGGCCATCATGCTGCTGTGCAGTGTGGCCACGCTGTTTGCCACCAACCACGTCGCCGCCCGGGTCGCCTTCGATGAGGGTACCGGACTGCTGCTGGCGATACTGGTGCGCTCCTGTGTGGCCCTGTTGGTGCTCGCAACCCTGATGGTGCTGCAGCGCAAGTCGTTGCGCCTGCCGGCGGGTACCGCCGGTTGGCAACTGTTGGTGGGGCTATTGATCGTGGTGCAGAGTCTCTCGCTCTATTCGGCGGTGGCGCGGATTCCGGTGGTGGTGGCGCTGCTGCTGATGAACACCGCGCCGATCCAGCTGGCGCTGCTCAGCTGGGCGCTGGGTGGGCCGCGACCGACGCTGCGCGCGGCGCTGGTCATGGGGGTGATTCTCGCCGGCCTGGTGGTGGTGCTGGATGTGCCGACCTGGCTTGCCGATCCCGCTGCCATGGGGCCCGACTGGCTGCTTGGCGTGGGCCTTGGGCTGACTGCCGCGCTGGTGTTCGCCGTGGCCATCTGGATCACCGAGCATCGCCTGGCCGTCGTGGGCAGTACCCTGCGCAGCCTGCTGACCATGCTCACGGTACTGGTCAGCATGCTGGCGGCAGGCGCCGCCGGCCTGGTACCGGGCGGCATGGACCTGCCCCAGAGCGCTGCTGGAGCCTGGGGGCTGGCCGCGCTGGCGCTGTGCTACGGCGTGGCCTTCTCCATTCTGTTTATCAGCGTGCCGCGCCTGGACATGGCGCGTAACGCCCCGGCCATGAACATGGAGCCGGTGGCGGCGCTGGTGCTCGGCTACCTGGTACTTGGCCAGACGCTGTCGTCCGTGCAGCTGCTGGGCGGCGGCATGGTGCTGGCGGGCATCGTGATACTGAGTCTCTCGAAACAGGAGTGAAGGGCGGGAGCAAGAGGCGCCTATCGCTTGCCGGTAATCACCGGCAGGGCGCCCTTGTCGATACGCAACTGCAGCTCGGCGAACTTGCCGAGCAGTTCGCCGTCGGCCGTGATTCGATGCTGTTGCTCCATCTGGATGCGACAGTCGGCGGTGGCGTACTGCTCGACGCTGTCGTTATCGCTGGGGGTCGCTCCTTTATAGCGAGTCACCAGAAAGGTCCACAGCAGCTCCCACCAGGGGCGAGGGCGCACGGCAATGAGGGTCAGTCGTCCACTCCGGGGTGAGGCACCCGGGACTCGCGTGCCGCCGCCGAAGAAGCTCCCCGAGGCGATGGCCAGGGATAGCCAGCGCCCCTCGATGCGCTCGTCATCGGTGTGGATGGTGGCCTTGAAGCCACGCGTCAGACCCAGGCGGCGCAGCTGCGGCAGCATGGCCGCATAGCTGAAGCGACCCAGCCAGCGCTTGAGGCGCGTCGAGGCCTGGGTCGTCGGCAGGGTGCCCAGGCCGATATGCACCACATTGAGGAACAGCTGGTCGTCGAGCCAGCCGACATCGACCCGTTCGACTCGTCCCCTGGCGATAACCCTGCACAGGGCGTCGGGATCATCCGGCAGGTGGAGGTTGCGCGAGAAGTCATTGGCGGTGCCGGAGGGCAGCACGCCGAGGGTGGCACCCCGGTCCAGGCACACCCTGGCGGCCCGGTTGACGGAGCCGTCGCCGCCGGCGACCAGCACGGTGTCGTCGGTATCAAGCTCTGTCTCCCAGTCATCATCGCCCAGGTCACGAACCTGGTGTGGCGTGATACCGGCCCGCTCGAGGCGCGGCTTCCAGAAGTCTGCGCCGCGGGAGCCGCTTCCGGCACGGGTGTTGGCGATCAACCAGTAACGCATCCCTGGGTCCTTTCCCGATGAGTAAGCCCTGCCTGCGTAGGTATCTGCGTGGCACCTGCGTGATAGAGGAGTATAGCCAGGCGGGGTGGGTCATGGTATGTCGCAACTGGACGACACCCTTATAGCGCAACGTTGCACATTTGTCCCTTGATACTTCGTCGTAGAGGGGCCACACTTGGGGGTGTTAGGAAACACTGTTCGTTAATGAGGAGTGCGTTATGAAGACCCTTACCATTGCCGCTGTGACTTCCGCCCTGCTTGCCGCCGTTGCGACCGCCGCCCAGGCCCAGCAGCCTCCCTATCCCCAGGGCTATGTGGGCGGTGACGCCATGTTCTGGGAGCTGAACCCGGATGGCCCGGCAAGCAGCCGCGACAGTGTCGGCCTGCGGGTCAACGGTGGCCTCAAGTTCAACGACTTCTTCGCCGTGGAGGGTCACCTGGGAGGTGGCGGCTCCGATGGTCCGGTCGAGCTGGACTCCCTGGTGGGGCTCTACGCTAAGGGCATCCTGCCGGTTTCCCAGGAGTTTCGTCTCTATGGCCTGGCCGGCATGACCGAGGTGGATGGAGATGTCGATAGCGAGTCCGGCTTTTCCTACGGCGCCGGTGCCGAGTTCGACGTGGCGCCCAATGTGGCACTGGGTGCCGACTACATGCGCTACCTCGACGAGGATCAGTACACCTTCGATGCGGCAAGCGTGGGTGTGCGCTACCGCTTCTGATACTCGCTGGCAGTTCCGTCGATGCAAGCGCCCCCACCGTTCGGTGGGGGCGTCGTCTTGTCAGACTGGCTTGTAGAGTTCGGCGCCCTGGTCGCGGAACTTCTCCGCCTGGGCCTCCATGCCCTGCATCACGGCCTCGGCATCGCCGTCCAGATTGTGCTTGGCAGCGTAGTCACGCACCTCCTGGGTGATCTTCATTGAGCAGAACTTGGGACCGCACATGGAGCAGAAGTGCGCCACCTTGGCCGAGTCCTTGGGTAGCGTCTCGTCGTGGTACTCCCGAGCGGTATCCGGGTCCAGGCCGAGGTTGAACTGATCCTCCCAGCGAAACTCGAAGCGCGCCTTCGATAGGGCGTTGTCGCGGCGCTGGGCGGCCGGATGGCCCTTGGCCAGGTCGGCGGCATGAGCGGCAATCTTGTAGGTGATGATGCCGGTCTTCACGTCGTCCTTGTTGGGTAGGCCCAGGTGCTCCTTGGGAGTCACGTAGCAGAGCATGGCGCAACCGTACCAGCCGATCATCGCCGCACCGATGCCGGAGGTGATGTGATCGTAGCCGGGCGCGATGTCGGTGGTCAGCGGCCCCAGGGTGTAGAAGGGCGCCTCGTCGCACTCGACGAGCTGCTTGTCCATGTTCTCCTTGATCAGGTGCATGGGCACGTGGCCCGGTCCCTCGATCATCACCTGGACGTCGTGCTTCCAGGCGATGCGGGTCAGCTCACCCAGGGTCTCGAGCTCGGCGAACTGTGCCTCGTCATTGGCGTCGGCCACCGAGCCGGGGCGCAGGCCATCGCCCAGCGAGAAGGCGACATCGTAACGCTTGCAGATTTCGCAGATCTCCTCGAAATGGGTGTAGAGGAAGCTCTCCCGGTGGTGGAAGAGACACCACTTGGCCATGATCGACCCGCCCCGGGAGACGATGCCGGTGACTCGCTTGGCGGTCAGGGGCACGTAGCGCAGTAGCACCCCCGCGTGGATGGTGAAGTAGTCCACGCCCTGTTCGGCCTGCTCGATCAGGGTATCGCGGAACACCTCCCAGGTGAGGTCCTCGGCCACGCCGTTGACCTTCTCCAGGGCCTGGTAGATCGGCACGGTGCCGATCGGCACCGGGGCGTTGCGGATGATCCACTCGCGCGTCTCGTGGATGTTCTGCCCGGTGGAGAGGTCCATGATGGTGTCGGCACCCCAGCGGATGCCCCAGGTCATCTTGTCGACCTCGTCCTCGATGGAGGAGGTGACCGCCGAGTTGCCGAGGTTGCCGTTGATCTTCACCAGGAAGTTGCGGCCGATGATCATCGGCTCGGACTCCGGGTGGTTGATGTTGCAGGGGATGATCGCCCGGCCGGCGGCCACCTCGTCGCGCACGAACTCCGGGGTGATCTCCTCGGGCAGGCGGGCGCCGAAGCCCTGGCCGGCGTGCTGGTGGCCGAGGATGCGCTCGACCTCCGCCGTCCCCAGCGCCTGGCGACGCTGGTTCTCGCGGATGGCGATAAACTCCATCTCCGGGGTGATGATGCCCTGGCGGGCGTAGTGGAGCTGGGTGACGTTCTTTCCTTCCTTGGCGCGACGGGGCGTGCGGGTCAGGTCGAAGCGCAGGTTGGCGAGCATCGGGTCGTTGGCCCGGCGCCGTCCGTATTCGGAGGTCGGACCGTCGAGCCACTCGGTGTCGCCGCGTTCATCGATCCATGCCCGGCGCAGCTCGGGCAGGCCCTTTCGCAGGTCGATCTTGGCCTCGGGGTCGGTGTAGGGGCCGGAGGTGTCATAGACAAGCAGCGGTGGGTTCTCCTCATCGGCGCCTGAAGTCCTGGTCGGCGAGAGAGTGATCTCGCGGAAAGGCACACGGATATCGGGGCGCGAGCCCTCGATGTAGAGCTTGCGCGAGCCGGGTAGCGGCTGGATGGCGGCCTCGTCGACGCGGGCGCTCTCGGCGAGGAAGTGGGCGGTCTTGCTCATGGTGTTCTCCCCTGGATTGTCGGGGTCTTGTTCAGGGAGGACACAGGCGGGGAGGACAGGGGCCACGGCGTCGGGCGCACGCGGCCTGTCGCTTGATCCCTACGCTGGTCCTAACCAGTTCAGGTTCAACGGGATCCATGCTGTGTCTCTGGTGAGAGAGGCATGATCTCAGCCGTCTTCAACGGCACCCCGTCAAGCGTGGTGTTGCCCGCCACCAGGCGGGCCGTATTGCATCATAAGGCCTGTTTAGTTCGGGCTGACAGCCTTCTCCGTCGCTTCCCGTCTCAATAACCGATATACGCCATCAGTCGGCGAGGTCCAGCCCCATCTGCCAGAAATCGATCTCCAGGCGGGTGGCGTCGCGGAAGATGGTGGCCAGCTGTTCGAACCGCTCGGGCGTGACATCGGCCAGGCGGGCGTCGAGCCAGGCGATCTCGTCGCGCATGGCGGCCTGGAACTCGTCACTCTCATACATCTGCAGCCACTTCTCGAAGGGGTTGGCCTCACCGCGAACGGTAAAGGGCTGCTTGGCCTGCCACTGGGAGATGACCCCATAGCCGACCAGGCAGGGGGCCAGGGCCACGTGCATATCGAGCAGATCGCCACGGTTGCCGGTATCCAGCACATAGCGGGTATAGGCCATGGTCGCGCGGGCTTCTGGCAGGCCGGCCAGGTCGGTCTCCGAGATACCCCATTCGCGGCAGTAGTCGATATGCAGGCCGAGTTCGACATCGATGATGGTCTTCAGGCCATCCAGGCTATGGCGCAGCTCGGTGATATCGCGGCTCTTGTAGGTCGCCAGCGCATAGGCTCGCCCGAAGTGAATCAGAAACAGGTAGTCCTGCTTCAGGTAGTGGCGAAATGCCTCTTCCGGCAGGGTGCCGGCGGCGAGCTGGCGCACGAAGTCGTGCTCGATATAGGCGCGCCAGTCTTCGTGGCAGGCCTGCGTAAGGTCACTGAATCGATAGCCCATCATGCCTCCGGTCAAGCTAAGCAATCCGGCAGGTGGTAGAGGGCGTAGGCGGAGGGTAGGGGCAGAGAGGTGGCCTGGCTACCGCTTGATTCCTACGCCGGTACTAACCGGATCAGGTTCAACGGGCCTCGTCGTGATGACAGTCACTGCCATGGGACGATCTCAGCCGGTTCCACCGGCACCCCGTCAAGCGAACGCCCAGTCTAGCAGGTCGCTCGCCGCTTTCCAGTCGCCCGCCGCTTTCCAGTCGCCCGGCTCAGTCGGTCTCGAGGCGTAGGCTGTCGAACCATGTCTCGCTCTCGGGCAGTACCAGCTCGCTGGCCGGCCGGCCACTGGCGTACCACGCCCGGGCGTTGCGCAGCTGCCAGCGACGCCCGCCATCGTCGATGCCGATGCCTAGCCGCAGCGGCCCGTAGCGGGCGAAGGCGCGGCCGACGAGCCGTGAATCGCGCAGGGCCAGGTTGGCCAAAAGCTCCAGGCGATCGCCGCCCCGCACGTCGAGGTTCTCCAACCGCACGCTGTTGTCGCCGAGGATAACGCGTGCCTCGCCCTGCACCTCGCCGAGGGTGAGGCGTTTGCGCAGCCAGCGTCGCTCTCGGGCGGCGTCGACGAGTAGATTCACCAGCAGGCCGCTGTCGCGCATGGCCAGCTCCAGTCTGGCGTCGAGGGTCAGCGGCGTCTCCCAGCGCAGGCGTCCCTCGGGGAGGGTGAGCCGTGCCCACCAGCCGCGGCTGAGGTTGCCGGCGGCATCGGTCAGACGCACGCCGTCCAGGCTGAGCCGTGAGCCGGAGATATCGAAGTCGAGAGTGTCCAGATGGCCGTCGGTGAGTCGGGTATCCAGATGCAGGGTGCCATCCAGGGTCTGCTTATGCACGGCGAGTCGAGCCTCCGGTGCATGCAGCTCCAGCCGGCCCTGGGCACGCATGCCCTCGAGCTGCAGCTGAAGGGCGAGGCGCGCCTGACCGGCGAGCAGCTCGAGGGTACTACCCGGGGGCAGATAGTCGTTGAACGCGGCGAGATCCGGTGCCACGAGATAGGGGATCTCGATGCGCGTATTCAGCTCGCTCAGCCCCTGGGACATATCGAGATGGCGTGCCTGGCTGCGAATCTCCAGCAGCCGCCCCTCGATCAGGGCGCCTGCGTCCGCCTGGCGACGCAGGCCGAAACGAGGCATCGACAGATGAAGCTCTGCTCCGGGGTCAGTGGTCGTAAGGATCAGCGAGCCGTCACCGAAAGCCTCGTAGTGCAGAAAGCGAGTCGCCAGCCGGTCGGAGTGAAGCCTGAGCTCGCTGCCGGCGACGATATCGCCGTCGGCGAAGCGCAGGTCGGTGCTCAGGCGTCCGCCGCCCTGGATGGTCACGCCATGTTCTGCGGGCAGAAAGGCGTTGATAAAGTCGAGTCGGTCGAGCAGGCCGTCCAGGCGTAGCGTGCCAGAGAGAGGCCTGGCCGGCGTATCGCTGCCGGGCCAGTCGCGGCCGCCCTGGAGCCTTGCTTGGCGGGCCACCAGCTGAGTCTGCACAGGTTCGGCACTGTTCGTCGATGCCTTGACGGTCAGGCGGCTGCCGGAGAGGTCCAGGCGCTGGCTGGCGGGGTGGAGGTCGCGCAGCTCCAGGGTCAGATCCAGCTCGCCGTTGAAGGCCTCCTGCAGCAGGCGGCCTTCGATGGCATCCCCGCTCAGGGTGACTCGTCCCTGAGCGCGCTCCCCGGCGAACAGCAGCCGACCGTCGCTGCTGGCTCGACCGCCATGGAGTCGCAGCGGAGACGACGACGGCAGATAGCCATCTAGCACCGCCACGTCGGGGAAGCGCGCATCCCGCCACTCGACCTCGACGCGGGTGGCAAGCTCGCTCTCGGCGTCTGCCTGGGCGCCGTCATCGAGTTTTCGCCAGTTCAGCGGCGACCGGAAGCGGGCGACAGGTAGCTCGAGCAGGGCGGAGAGTGGCGCCTCCTCACTCGAGGCGGCGGCCTCGAGATGTAGGCGCGTGCCGGAAACGTCCACACTGTCCTCTCCAATGTCGAGCTCGACGATGGGCAGATGCAGGTCCAGCCGGCCGCGCAGGGGCTGCTCGCCGAGACGGACCGATATGGCGTCGCCCGTCAGGTCCAATCCGCCGGTGAGGCGCTGGTCGGCATACGTCAGATTTCCCTCTAGCCGTGCCGAGCCCCCCAGCAGCGTTAGCGGCACCGGCGCGGGAAGGTAGTGATCGAAGCTGGCAACATCCTGCGCCTCGACGTTGCGCCACTGCAGTTCCGCGCGCTGCAGCGTATCCGGTGGCGCATCCAGGCGCAGCACGGGGGTCTCGAGGGTCAGGCGGAACCCATCACCGCCGATCACAGGCCGTTGTGAGGCGGTGTCGGTCATCGCCTCGGACATCACCACCTGGTCGAGCTCGAGAGTCAGGCGAGCCCGTTGTGCCACCTCGGCCTCGATGGCCCCGCTACCTTCGATCCGATAGCGGGATCCGCCTTCCAGCCAGTGGCGCTCGTCGAGCCGCACGCTCAGGCGAGGTGAGTTCAGACGCAGACGGCTGCCCGGTAGCACTTCGCCGCGCTCGATGGCGATGTTACCCGTCAGGTCGCCGCTACCGTCGATCGCCAGCCAGTCCAGCGCGGCGAGATAGGGGCTGAAGACATCATAGGCGTCGCTGCGCCCGGCCAGGGCGAGGGTGCCGGAGAGAAAGCGTGTCGCCTCGCCGCCGGGATGCTCGGCCAGGATCAGCGGGGCCAGGCGAAGCTCGGCATTCAGCGCCACGGCTTGCGCCAGTACCCTGTCGCCGTGTCGGATGATCCCGTCTTCCAGTGCCAGCGCGATGCTATCGGCGCCTATCTCGCCGGCGTGCCAGTGGACTCCTGCCAGCCGCAGCGTGCCCTTGCCCGCCAGGCGGTAGGCGTCGAGGCTGGCGTGGCGGACCCTCTCGGCTTCCAGAACGTGAACCCTGATCTCTCGGTGGAGCAGGGGGACGAGCGCAAGGTTCAGGGTGGCGCGCTCGGCCGCCAGGGTCACGTCACGCTCGGCGGCACTGCCGGACAAGCGTAGCTGGGTGACTTCGACTCGGCCGGGAACCACCGTCCAGGCGTGCTGCCACTCTACCGTCAGCCGCGGTGCATGATCGAACTGAGCACGGCCCCAGGCACTGGCGAGAAGGGCGTTGGCCGCGATGAGGTAGATGCCGTAGAGCACTACCGGAGTCAACCCGAGCCATAGCAGTGCCTTGAGTGGCCTGGCGCGGGTCATGGATGACGTACGTCGTAGTGAAATCGTAGTGACATGGCTCCTCCCGGGCACAAGCCGCGGTAGCCGCGTTAGTAGATCCGGAAGCGCCGGTGCTCGGGGTGCCCCTCCTGCTCCTGTATCACCTTGCGGTAGCGCTTGTACTCCCACTGGTACTGGGCCGGATCCAGGGCGATGGCGGCTTCGACGCAGGCGTTGACCCCGGTGGCGGACTCGATCTCGTCGGGTGAGTAGACGCGCTCATCGGCCGCCAGGAAGTGGATCTCGAAGCCTTGGCCGGGGATACGGCGTGCCACACCGGTGACCACACGGGCCTCGGTGCGGGCGACGAGCTTGGGGAGCAGGGTGGCGGTATAGGCCAGCCGATCGAAGAAGGGGGCGAAGACGCCGCTGCCCCAGCTCGGTTCCTGATCAGGAAGGATGCCGATCGCCTCGCTGCGCTTCAGTGCCTTGAGCAGAGCCGCCACGCCACGCGGGTTGGTTGGCACCAGGCTTGCCCCCATGCGCTCGCGGCCGGCCCGGGTCACGGCGTCGAGCTCGCCGAGCTTGGGCGGCTCGTACATGGCGGTGAAGGGGAAGTGGCTGGAGAGCCAGAAGTTGAGCACCTCCCAGTTGCCGAAATGAGGGGCCAGCACGATGACTCCGCGCCCCCCGGCACGCGCCTCGTCGAGCAGCTCACGACCGTGAACGGCCAGCAGAGACGTCTCGATACGCTCTGGCTTGCCCATCCAGGCGAAGCCGATCTCGAGCATGGTGGCGGAGGAGTGGATCAGGCTCTCGCGGGCGAGGCGGTGCCGTTCGGTGGGGCTGCTCTCGGGATAGACGTGGGCCAAATTCGCCTCGGTGACGTCACGCTCGCGGCGGCTGAAGCGATGCACCAGCGGGCCGACCAGGCGCGCGAGCCGCCATAGCGTGGTCAGGCGCCGACCAGCGAGCGTTCGCCACACTCTCTCGATGGCGCGGGCCTGGAGAGTGCTGACAAGAGTGCCTGTACGAGAAGGAGCCTTGGCCATGGGTTACACCAGCCAGGTGTCCACATTGTCGGGAGAGCGCTTCTCCTGGAGCCCCTTGAAGCCCTTGACGCAGCGAATCACCAGCCACACCACGGCCACCAGCCAGAGGACAAAGCCGATCAGCACGAACATCAGTACGCCGGCCAGGCAGAAGTAGAGCAGGCCGATCCAGAAGGTGCGAATCTGGTAGCGGTAGTGACGCTCGAGCCACTCGGGGCCCTTGCCGCGATAGACATAGGCAATGACCACGCCGACCAGGGCGGTCAGGCCGCCGGTGATGATGCTCGCCAGATAGAGGGCATAGATGACCATGGGGAGCGTCGTGTCGACCGGCTCGGGACTCTCGATGACGATGTTCTCGCTGTGCGGGTTTTCACGCTGCAGGTTGTCGCTCATGGCGGGGCTAACGTCCTGGTTCTTTATGGAAATTGATGTCGACATGATACCCGGCGAGGGCCGCAATGCCACCGTCGGTGGAATCAGGGGGCGTCGTCGGTTTCTGGAGTGCTGCGCAGCGGGCGGCTGATCTCCAGCAGGTTGCCGTCCGGGTCACGCAGGTAGAGCGACTCGATCTGGCCGGTGGCGCCCTGACGCTGTACCGGCCCCAGCTCGATCTCCACGTCGAGTGCCTGCAGGTGTCGGGCCACCTCATCCAGCGGCAGCAGACTGCGCAGGCAGAGATCCAGGCTGCCGGGCGTGGGGGTGCCGGCGCGGGGCTCGATATCGGTGGCCGTCCAGTGCAGGCGCAGCGCCATGTCGCCGAGGATCAGGTCGACGCGTTCGCGATCGCGGTAGCGCACCTCCAGCCCCAGCACCCGGGAGTAGAAGTCGACCGCACGGGAAATATCGGTCACGGTGATGACCAGATGGTCCAGACCTGACAGCATTCGTCTCTCCTTGGAGAATAGGGGTGTTGCCCCAGAGGATACGATGATGCCGACCTGCCCGCTATGCGCATCCGCGGATACCGCCTTCTATCACCGCGATGCGCGGCGCGACTACCACCGCTGTGAGCGCTGCACGCTGGTCTTCGTGCCACCGGCCTTTCGGCTTGCCCCCGAGGAGGAGAGGGCGGTATACGACCAGCACCGAAACTCGCCGGATGACCCCGGTTATCGGCGCTTCCTGGCGCGGCTGTTCGAGCCCCTGCATGCCAGGCTCGAACCGGGAGCTCGTGGGCTCGACTTCGGTGCCGGCCCGGGACCGACGCTATCGGTGATGTTCGAGGAGGCCGGTCACCCCATGGCGATCTATGACCCCTTCTATGCGCACGACCCGTCGGTGCTCGAGCACACCTACGATTTCATTACCGCCACCGAGGTGGCCGAGCACCTGTTCTCACCCGGCAAAGAGCTTGCGCGGCTGGTGGAGCGCTTACGGCCCGGTGGCTGGCTCGGGATGATGACCAAGCGGGTCACCGACCATGCCGCCTTCACGTGCTGGCACTATATCCTCGACCCCACCCATGTGAGTTTCTTCAGCGAGGCCACCTTTCGCTGGCTGGCCGACGAGCTCGAACTGAGTATCGAGTTTCCCGCCGCCGATGTGGTGTTGCTGCAGCGTCGCTGACGTTCGCCTTCGCTATTGACGTCGCGCCCGGCGTATCACACCTGGCCCAAGCTGAAGGGTTCCGGGGGTAATGTCAGTCGCGTTGGTTTTTTTATTCGCTGATTAATCATTAGCGTATTCGTAGTGAATCCCCCGGCAATTTCCGCTTGTCACTGTGGCCGCCCCCTTTATGGCATGGGTGGCCGAAGTGCACGCCATGCCAACCGACAGTGCACCCTGAGACAAACGCTTCCCATGGCTTTCTGCCTAAGGTGTGTGGGTACCGATGAGTCGTTGGAGTGGAGCAGCTAATAAAGAAATATTATTTTTTTAAATAAATATATATTTATATAAGTGTTATGTCTTCATGCCATTTATGGCGCTTGATTCAAGATGATAGTGCCAATTCCAGGAAGCCGCGCTCAGTTCAGAAATGCAGATAAGTGGGGCTGATTGTGACGCTCATGAATTCAGTGCTAAAAGAAACCGCCCTTTATAAGAGCATAAATATAATTCAGGTTAGTCAGCAGTAATAACAATAGAGGAATGGTTATGTCCAAGTTAAGAGTCGCCGTCGATGCCGGCGGAACCTTTACCGACGTCTGTATTTATAATGAAGAGACTCAGGCGTTCCGCGTCACCAAGGTTCCCTCTACGCCAAGTAACCCCAAGCAGGCCGTGATCGACGGGGTGCGGCGTGGCGAGATCGATCTTTCGAACGTGGATCTGTTCTTCCACGGCACCACCGTTGCCACCAATGCGCTGATCACCCGTCGCTTCCCCAAGGCGGCACTGGTCACCACCAAGGGCTTTCGCGATGTGATCGAGATTCGTGACGGCACCAAGGACAATCTGTGGGATGCCTACGAGGATGTGAGTGGCCCCTACATCCGCCGTCGCGACCGTTTCGAGGTGACCGAGCGCGTCGACTACGCCGGTGAAGTCGTGACCCCGCTGGATGAGGAGGAGGCCCGCATCCTGGCTCGCAAGCTCAAGCGGCGTGGTGCCACCACGGTAGCGGTGTGCTTCATCAATTCCTATGCCAATGCCGAGAACGAGAAGCGCATGCGGGAGATCCTCGAGGAGGAGATTCCCGAGGCGAGCGTCTCGACGTCATCGGATATCCTGCCCGAGATATTCGAGCATGACCGCTTCAATACCGCGGTGGCGAATACGGTGCTGGGTCCGCTGGTGTCGGACTACGTCAAGCAGCTCGACGATGAGTTGAGCGCGGGTGGCTACGATAACGACCTGCTGCTGCTGCACTCCGGTGGTGGCTCGATGACGCCGGCCATGGCGAAGCACTTCCCGGTGCGTCTGGCGGCCTCCGGTATCGCCGCGGGGGCGATCGCCGCCAAGCATATCGCCGAACAGTGCGGTTATCAGAATGCCGTCGGGCTGGATATGGGGGGCACCTCTACCGATATCTCGCTGATCCATGATGGTGAGCTGCGCGTGACCAAGCAGTGGGGAGTGGAGTATGGGCACCCCATCGTGTTTCCGAGCATCGAGGTACTGACCGTTGGCGCCGGCGGGGGCTCGCTGGCGCATATCGACATCGCCGGGGCCCTGCGCAATGGCCCGCAGTCTGCGGGGGCCGACCCGGGTCCGGCCTGCTATGAGCGTGGCGGCACGGAGCCTACCAATACCGATGCCAACCTGGCGCTGAACCGTCTGGGCACCGTGCTTGCCGGCGGCGCACTCGAGCTGAACCGGGACAGGGCGACCCAGGTCATCGAAGAGCGTGTCGGCCAGCCGCTGTCGTTGGACACGGCCGAGGCGGCACAGGCGGTCATCAAGGTGGCGAATGCCAACATGGCCGATGCGGTGCGGCTGGTATCGATCCGCCGTGGCCTGGATCCGCGTGACTTCGCCCTGATCGCCTTCGGTGGTGCCGGTGCCCTTCACGGTGCCGAGGTGGCCAAGGAGCTGGGCATCCCGGCGGTGATCGTGCCCCCCAATCCCGGGGTGACCTCGGCGATGGGGTGTCTGCTGGTCGATATCCAGCACGACCTCTCGATGATGTACACCGCGGCGGCGGAGAGTGCCGACCTGGAAGACCTCGAGCGCCAGTTCCGGTCACTGGAGGACGAAGCGGTGGACAGGCTGCGCCACGAGGGCGTCGCCGACGCCGATGTGGTCCTGCAGCGTGGCATCTCCATGCGCTATCAGGGACAGTGGCGCTCCCTGCAGGTGGCGATGGGTAGCGGCGAAGCGTCACTCGAGGATGCCATCGAGATGTTCCACCAGGAGCATGAGCGGCAGTTCTCCTTCCGCCAGAATGCGCTTCCCGTCGAGATCTACCAGCTTCACCTGCGTGCCGTGGGCAAGACGCCGAAGCCCGAGTTTCCGCGCAGCGAGCGTCAGCCGGGTGCCCAGGCAGAGCCGCATGCACACCGCGAGGTCTACTTCGAGGGGCAGTGGCACCGGACGCCGGTCTACGATCGGACAACCCTGCCGGTAGGCTTCGAGTTCTCCGGTCCCGCCATCATCGACCAACTGGACTCCACCACCGTGGTACCGCCCGATACGGTGGCGTCGATCGATGAGTGGAAGAATATTCGCATTCAACTGATTCAGTCGGGAGAGAAGGCATGATCATGGCACATACCTACAAGGACAACGCTCTCGATCCGGTTACCTTCGAAGTCCTCAAGAACGCCTTCGCGACCAGTGTCGACCTGATGAGCGAGCAGATCCTGCGCACCTGTTACTCGTTCGTCATCTACTCGCGCGACTTCTCCTCCGCGCTGTGCGATGCCGAGGGCAATACGGTCATGCAGGGCAGCGGCGACATCGCGGTGCACGTCGGCACCCTGCACTTCCAGTGCAAGGCGGTGCTCGAGGAGTTTGCCGGCGATATTTACCCCGGTGATGTCTTCGCCATCAACGACCCCTATCGTGGCGGCACCCATCTCAACGATGTCAGCTTCATTCGCCCGATCTTTTCCGAGGGTGAGATCATCGGCTTTGCCCAGAACAAGGGGCACTGGGCGGATATCGGCGGCAGCGTGCCGGGCTCCTTCGACGTCAACGCCAGCACCCACTTCAGCGAGGGGCTTCGCATCACGCCGGTGCGTGTCTGGCGCGAGGGCGTGTTCCTGCACGATATCGCCCAGCTGCTGGTCTCCAACACCCGCGCCCCGGCCCAGGCCCTGGGGGATCTGCAGGCCCAGGCAGAAGCCACGGCGGTCTGTGAGCGTGAGGTCCTGCGTCTGGTCGACAAGTACTCCAAGGCCACCGTGGTGGCGGCCATGCAGGAGACCCAGGACTATGTCGAGCGGGTCGTTCTCAAGAGTCTGGCGGGAATGCCCAAGGGCGAGTGGGAGACGGTCGACTATATCGATGCCGACCCTGCGCTGGGTGAGGGGATGGTGCCGATTCGCATCAAGCTGACGCTGGATGGCAACGGCATCCACTATGACCTGTCGGGTTCGGCGCCTGCGGTCTCCACCTTTCTCAACTCCAGCTATGGCACGACCCACTCCGCCATCTACGCGGGTACCAAGACCTTCTTCCCCGATGTTCCGCTCAACTCCGGCTTCTATCGCGCGGTGACGGCCAATATCGGTGAAGAGGGCAGCGTGGTGAACGCGGGCTGGCCTCATGCGGTCACCGGCTTCTGCTCCGGCCCCTACGAGAAGGTCATGAACGGTATCTTCGAGCTGTGGAGCGGGGTCATGCCGGAGCGTGCCATGGCCTGTGCCTTCAACCTGGAGTACCTGCTGATCGGCGGTAATGATGGACGCACCGGCAGCGGCGACTACTTCATGTGGTATGACTGGATGGCCGGCGGCTGGGGCGGCCGTCAGACCAAGGATGGCTCATCGGCCACCTCGCCGGTGTTCGGCACCGGGCTGGCGGTTCAGCCGGTGGAAGGGCAGGAGAGGCTGAACCCCGTGCTGACCATGTGTCACGAGATCAGCATGGACTCTGCCGGTCCGGGCCGCTTCCGCGGGGGCTGTGGAGTCGAGAAGGGAGGCAAGCTGACCCAGGTCGACAAGACGGTGATGAGCTACTGCTGTGACCGCGGCCGTTCGGTGACCTGGGGGGTGAATGGCGGGTTGCCCTCCGTCCCGCATGGGGTGTGGATCAACAAGGGAACGCCGGATGAGAAATACCTGGGGGCCACCTTCTCGAACGTGACGGTACGCTCCGGAGACACCTTCACGCGACCCTCGGCGGGTGGCGGTGGCTTCGGTGACCCGCTGGAGCGCGATGCACAAGCGGTGTTGGATGATGTGATCGATGGCTACGTATCCGTCGAGCGCGCCGAGTGCGACTATGGCGTGGTGATCCAGGTCAACGACCCCGATGTCGATGACTATGTGATCGACACCGAGCGCACCGCCAGGGCTCGCGAGTGGATCCGGGCGAATCGGCGGGAGTGGTTGCAGACCCCACCCGAGGACGTCGCCAAACAGTATCGAGATGGCGAGCTAAATGTCCTGGACGTGATTCGTCGCTACGGCGTGGTGCTGGACTGGGGCACCGGTGAGTTGCTGGAGACGTCGACGCAACAGTATCGTGACTCGCTGGCCAAGCGCTCATCCAGCTTCTGGACGTGATATTGCGATCGCGAAGGTGAACGGCGAGACTTCGGTAGGACCCTGGCCCGATCAGTTCGGGCCGGGCCTCCGGAGTCTCGCCTTCGTTGCGACACGCCTAGATACGGCGCGTGAACAGTCAGAGAGGAGTGGCATGAATACAACGACGACAATGCCAGAATCCGCCGAGTTGCCAGGAGCTGCCGGTTTACCGAGAACCACTGATTTTCCTGGAACCACAAGGCCGGCAAGGGGCGGTGGGGGCACAAGGCCCGACACACGGTTGAGCTCCAACTCCCAGGAACGCTGGACGCAGATCATTTCCGACACCTACTTTCCATTGACCCTGAGCTACGGTGGCCATAAGGAGGATGCCTTCCAGGGGTCGCTGAAGGTCTGGAAGGCGGCGGGTAGTGACTACTCCCTGTCGCGCCTCACCTCCGACAGGGCCGAGTACTCCCGCTCGCGCTCGCAGATTGCCGAGGATAGCCAGGCCTCGTTTCTGGTAACGATCCCGCTGCGGGCCCAGGTGTTCTTTTCCCAGCATGGAAGAAACCTGAACTGCCCACCGGGCCACTTCATCGTCGAACAGGGCGACGCGCCCTATCGGTTCGGCTACGCGGCGCACAATGATATGTGGGTCTTCAAGGTGCCCGAGGAGTCGATGAAATCCCGCATTCGGCGCCCGGAACGCTATTCGCAGCACTGCTTCTCCGCCCAGGAGGGCATCGGCTGTGCCTTCGTCGAATTCCTGAAGATCTGCTCACTGCATGTGAACGAGTGCAGCGTTGAGGATCAGAGCCGCCTGTTCGAACAGGCTCTGAGCATGCTGTCGATGGTGCTGGAGCAGGATGAGCGGGTGCTGAACAGCGACCAGTCGCATCTGAAGACCGCCCACCTGATGCGGATCGAGCGCTATATCTCGGCCAATCTGGGTGACCCCGAGCTGTCACCCGCGCGTATTGCCCGTTTCTGCGGCATCTCCCTGCGCTATCTGCACAAGCTCTTTGCCGGGTCCGGGTATACGGCCGCCGAGTGGATACGCGCCCAGCGGCTGGAGGCCGCGCATCGCGAGCTCGAGTCGCTCCCCCTGGGGGTCAATATCGGTGAGGTGGCCTACCGCTGGGGATTCTCGGAACAGTCGCAGTTCAGCCGCGCGTTTCGCAGGCGGTTCGGCTATTCCGCCAGCGAACTGCGGGATCGCATGGGGTGAAAGTCAGCGGTGTAGTTCCTGAATTCATCCGATACGCGCGGCACCTGCGGTAGCCAGTCGTTCACCGCTAACAGAAAGCGCTAACAGAAAAGGAGGCAAGTCCTGCCATGCAGAGAGCACAGGCCGTGAGCCAGCTTCAAATCGACGACAGTCAGGTGATCGTGACCCGTTGGGACTTTCCACCCGGGTCGGAGACGGGCTGGCATCGCCATGAACATGACTATGTGATCATCCCGTTGACCGACGGCCTGATGCGGCTGGAAACCCCCGAGGGGGAGCGCGAGGTTACCCTCGAGGCGGGTGTTTGTTATAGACGAGTCGAGGGCACCGAGCATAACGTCATCAACGATGGCGAGGCGCCTTTTGCCTTCGTCGAAGTGGAGATCAAACAGTAAGGACAGTCAGGAGGCAAGAAAGCAGAAGGCAAGACGCCGCCTGCCGAAGCGGTGTAACTCGGCGCTCAGGTGGCTCTCAGCAGCAGCCCCGGGGCGAGCGTTTTACGCGTGAGTGGCACCCGGCATCGGTCGGCTCTGGCTAGTCCCGACGCAAGGGCGTGTCAGGGCCACAAAGTGTGGGCCACAAAGCCATTGGCAGTGCCCCGCACCGGGCGTATGATTCGCGCGCTCAGCATGTCGTGGGCGTGATATAACATCCGCTACAAGGCCGCTTGTGCCTTGAGTGCCACCCGGCTCCTACCCCTACCCTCCTTCCTGTACGAGGCATGCATCAATGTCGCGGCAACTGCTGGCTTTGGCCCTCGCGCCCTTGTTGGGGCTCTTTATTCTCGGTATCGGTAACGGCTTTCTGGCCACGGTGATCACGCTGCGTCTGGATGCCGCGGGTGAGTCGGCGGCGGTGATCGGCTGGGTGTCGGCGGCCTACTTCATCGGTCTGGCGTTTGGGGCCATGTTGAATGACCGCATGCTGCTGCGTATCGGTCATATCCGTTCCTATGGCAGCTTCGCCTCGCTGGTGGCGGTTACCGTGATCCTACAGGGTCTGGTGGAGTCTCCCTGGGCCTGGTTCTTCCTGCGCCTGATCGGTGGCTGGGCCACGGTGGGCGTCTATCTGGTGATCGAGAGCTGGCTGCTGGCCTCGGGGGATGCACGGGTGCGTGGCCGGCTGCTCGCCCTCTACATGATCTCGCTCTACGCGGCAGGCGTGCTTGGACAGTTATTGCTGGGTGTCACCGAGGCCATGGGCGGGGCGTCGTCGTTTATGGTGATCGGGATGCTGGCCTCGCTGTCGGTGCTGCCCATGGCGATGATCCCTCAGTTCACGCCGATGATCGAGAAGGCCGAGCCGCTCTCGCCGTTGCGTCTGGTCATGCTGACCCCCACCGGCGTCATGGGTAGCTTCGGTTCCGGGTTGATCGTGGCGGGGGTTTACGCCCTGTTGCCGCTTTACCTGCAGCGCGCCGGCTTCTCGGTCGACCGCGTCGGTCAGATGATGGCAGTGGTGATACTCGGCGCGATGGTGCTGCAATATCCCGTGGGGCGCTGGTCCGACCGCCACGACCGACAGCTGGTGCTGATTCTGATCTCCGTTTTCTGCACCCTGATCTCGGCGGCGGTGCTCTGGCTGCCGCTGAATAGCTGGGGCCTGGCCGGGCTGCTGTTCCTGCTCGGTGGTGGGGTGTTCTCGTTCTATCCGGTCGCGCTGGGTCATGCGGCCGACCGCGCGCCGGCGGGCGCCCTGGTGCGCATGAGCCAGGGCCTGTTGCTGATCAACGCGATCGGCTCGGCGCTCAGCCCGCCGCTGATCTCGCCGGTGCTGGGGAAGCTGGGGGATGCCGGTCTGTTCTGGAGTTTCGGGGCGCTGGGCATCGGTTTGGTGCTGTTCTTCGCCTGGCGGCGTAGCGTGCGTCCGGCACCGATGCCGGTGGCGCCCTTCCATGCCGGTACGCCGATGACGGCGAGCGGCGCCGAGCTGGTTATCACCGAAGATCTGGTCAAGGGTGCCACCGAGCATGAGTACAAGGAGGACCTTACCGACCTGGTGCCGGATGTGGAGGTGGCCGAGCCGCTGGTAGGGCCACCGTTGCCGGATGAAACCTGTGTCGCTCACTATCCCGAGTCGGACGATAGCGAAGAGCCGGTTCAGCATGCGTTGCCGGGTATCGAGCCGGTCGAGGCCTATCTGGCGGTGTCGGAGGCGCTCGAGCCGGGCTGAGGTGTCTGCATGTTTAAGACCTTGGGATAATGGTCGACGGAAAGTAGTGAATCTACTATCGCCATTATCATTTTTCCCGAGGTGCTTCGATGATTCCCTTTGCCGCTCCCGTCCGTGACCTTCGCTTCGTACTGGAAGAGCTGCTCGAGCACGGCTCTCTCGCACTGCCCGGTTTCGAGGAAACCAGTCCCGATCTGGTGGAGGCGGTGCTGGAGGAGGCCGCCAAGCTGGCCGGCGAAGTCTGGGCACCGCTCAATGCCAGCGGCGACCAGCAGGGCTGCACCCGTCGTGAGGATGGCAGCGTCAGCGTGCCCGACGGCTTTGTCGAGGCCTACCAGGCCTACGCCGAGGGGGGCTGGAACGGCATCGGTGTCTCCGAGGAACTGGGTGGCCAGGGGCTTCCCGAGGTCGTGGCAAGCTCGGTGCAGGAGATGCTTCACGGTGCCAACATGTCGCTGGGCCTGTGCCCCATGCTGACCGCCGGTGCCATCGAGGCGCTGGCCCACCACGGCAGCGAGGCACTGCGTACCACCTACCTGCCCAAGCTCGTCGAGGGGAGCTGGACGGGCACCATGAACCTGACCGAGCCCCAGGCCGGCTCCGATCTCTCCAAGGTGCGGACCCGTGCCGTGCCCCAGGAAGACGGCAGCTATCGACTCTTCGGCCAGAAGATCTTCATCACCTGGGGCGAGCATGATGCCGCCGAGAACATCATTCACCTGGTGCTGGCGCGCAAGCCGGATGCCCCCGAGGGCAACAAGGGTATCTCGCTGTTCGTGGTGCCCAAGTTCCTGGTTAACGTCGATGGCTCGCTGGGCGAACGCAACGATGTGGTCTGCGCCTCCATCGAGCACAAGCTGGGCATCCATGGCTCGCCTACCTGCACCCTGAGCTTCGGTGAGCAGGAGGGCGCGATCGGTTACCTGGTAGGCGAAGAGGGGCGTGGCCTCAACCATATGTTCACCATGATGAACGAAGCGCGTCACAAGGTCGGCATCCAGGGGATCGGCGTGGCCGAGCGCGCCTGCCAGCATGCCGCCGCCTACGCCCTGGATCGCACCCAGGGGCGCAGCCCGCGCTCGGGGCGCAATGACTGCACCATCAGCGACCATCTGGATGTGCGGCGCATGCTGCTTTCCATGCGCGCGCGCACCGATGCTTTGCGGGCCCTGGCGCTCTACTGTGCCGCCCAGCTCGATGTGGCGCGTCATGCGGCGGATGATGCCGAGCGCGCCGCCGCTCAGGCGCGTGCCGAGGTGCTGATCCCGGTGGTCAAGGCGTTCTCGACCGACCAGGCGGTGGAGATCGCCTCCCTGGGGATTCAGGTTCACGGTGGCATGGGCTTTGTTGAGGAGACCGGCGCCGCCCAGCTGCTGCGCGATGCGCGTATCGCGCCCATCTACGAGGGCACCAACGGCATTCAGGCCCTGGATCTGGCCGGGCGCAAGCTGCAGCGTGATGGCGGTGCCGCCCTCGAGGGGCTGCTCGGCGATATCGACAGCACCGTGGCATCGCTCAAGGCCAGCGACGAACTGACCACACTGGGCGAGAGTCTGGCGGCTGGTGTTACCGATCTGCGTGCCGCCATGGCCACGGTGCTGGAGGCGGGCGCCGACCCGGAGAGCGGGGCCGACGCCGTTCAGGCCTACGCGACCCCCTTCCTGAGCCTCGCCGGGCACGTGCTGTGCGCCTGGCAGATGGGCCAGGCAGCGCTCAAGGCCAGCGCCGCCCAGGCCGGCGGCAGTGCCGATCCGTTCTACGCCACCAAGCGCCAGAGCGCCGACTATGTGATACGCCAGTGGTTGCCGGTGGGTCGTGCACAGCGCGCGGTGATCGAGGCCGGCATGGCCAGCCTGGCCGCCTTCGACATCGCCCACTAGTGTCAATACAAGGCCTGCGCCGCCGGCTCCAGCCGGCGGCCTCTCTAGCCGCCATGCGCCACTCTCGCCCCCATAACAACTCGACAGGAGCATGAACAGCCCGACAGGGTCATGCGCCAGATCACGGAGCCACTCATGAGCCAGAGCATTTTTGAACAGGGTCTGCCCAAGACCGCCGCCAACCACGTACCGCTCTCACCGCTGACCTTTATCGAGCGTACCGCCTCGATCTACCCGGACTACCCCGCGGTGGTCTATGGCAAGTTGCGCCGCGACTGGGGCACCACCTGGGAGCGCTGCCGTCGACTCGCCTCGGCCATCGAGAAGCGTGGCATCCAGCCCGGCGAGACCGTGGCGGCCATGCTGCCCAACGTGCCGGCGATGTTCGAGGCCCACTTTGGCGTGCCGCTGTCCGGCTGCGTGCTCAACACCCTGAATATTCGCCTGGATGCCGATGCCATCGCCTACATGCTGGAACATGGCGAGGCCAGGGCGATCCTGGTCGATCCGGAGTTTGCCGATGTCATCGAGGAGGCGGTCGGCAAGCTCGACAGAAAACCGCTGGTCATCGATGTGGCCGATCCCGAGTTTGTGCCCGAGGGGAGAAGCATCGGTGAGCTGGAGTACGAGGCGCTGCTGGCCGAGGGTGACCCGGACCATGCCTATCGTCTGCCCGAGGATGAGTGGCAGGCGATCTCGCTCAACTACACCTCCGGCACCACCGGCAAGCCCAAGGGGGTGGTCTACCACCACCGCGGTGCCTACCTGAATGCCACCAGCAATATCCTGGTATGGGCGATGCCGCACCACCCGGTGTATCTGTGGACCCTGCCGATGTTCCACTGCAACGGCTGGTGCTTCCCCTGGACCATCGCCGCCGCCGCCGGCACCAATGTCTGCCTGCGCAAGGTCGAGGCCAAGCGCGTGATGGACCTGATCGCCGACGAGCAGGTGAGCCACTTCAGCGGCGCCCCCATCGTGCTGAATGGGCTGGTCAACCTGCCCGACGAGCAGAAGCGCGACTTCGATCACCCGGTGAAGGTCACCACGGCGGGCGCGGCGCCGCCCGCCTCGGTGATCGCCGGCGTCGAGACGCTCGGCATCGACGTGACCCACGTCTACGGCCTTACCGAGGTCTATGGTCCGGTCACCTCCTGCGCCTGGCGCGCGGCATGGGACGAGCTGCCCATGGAGGAGCGAGCCAAGCTCAAGTCGCGTCAGGGGGTGCGCTACCACATGCTGGAAGCGCTCTGTGTGGCCGACCCCAACACCCTGGAGCCGGTGCCCAAGGATGGCCAGACCATCGGCGAGATCCTGATGCGCGGCAACAACGTGATGAAGGGCTATCTCAAGAACGAGGCGGCCACCGAGCAGGCCCTGGAGGGCGGCTGGTACCATACCGGCGACCTCGCGGTGTGGCATGCAGACGGATATATCGAGATCAAGGATCGCTCCAAGGACATCATCATCTCCGGTGGCGAGAACATCTCCACCATCGAGGTGGAGGACTGCATCTACTCGCACCCGGCGGTGGAGGAGGCGGCCGTGGTGGCCAAGCCCGACGATAAGTGGGGCGAAACCCCCTGTGCCTTCGTCAAGCTCAAGGTGGGCTATGGCGAGGTCACCGAGCAGGAGATCATCGATCACTGCCGTCAGCGTCTGGCGACCTTCAAGGCGCCCAAGACGGTGATCTTCACCGAGCTGCCCAAGACCTCCACCGGCAAGATCCAGAAGTTCGTGCTGCGCGACGAAGCGCGCAAGCAGTAGCGAGAAGGAGCGAGAAGGGACTGTCCCCGGCAGCGGCGCCGATGCCAGCTCGGTCGGGGACAGTCCCTGGCGGTTCTGACGGTTTGACAGTTGACAAGAAGCAGATCACAGGAGAGTGCAGATGAGTGAGCAAGCGATCGGTGTGGTAGGCGCCGGTACCATGGGGCAGGGGATCGCTCAGGTGCTGGTGCAGAGCGGCTTTTCGGTTCGACTCTACGATGTGGCCGAGGAGCAGCTCCAGCGCGCCCGTGGTGCCATCGACAAGGGGCTGGGCAAGCTGGTCGCCAAGGAGAAGCTCGCCGCGGCCGACCAGGATGCCGCCCTGGCGCGTCTGGACACCACCACCGCGCTGGATGCCCTGCGCGACTGCGAGGTGATCATCGAGGCCGCCCCCGAGCAGCCGGCTCTCAAGGAGAAGCTGTTTCGCGACCTGAGCCGCCTGAGCCATGAGGCGATCCTGGCCTCCAATACCTCCTCGCTGTCGCTGACCCGCCTGGCCGCCGTCTGCGAGCGCCCGGAGCGGGTGGTGGGCATGCACTTCTTCAACCCGGTGCCGGTGCTCAAGCTGGTCGAGGTGATCCGTGCCGAGCAGACCAGCGATGCCACCGTGGCGCGCATCGAGGAGCTGACCCAGGCGCTTGGCAAGACCGCCGTGGCGATCGCCGACTCCCCCGGGTTTGCGGTCAACCGCCTGCTGGTGCCGATGATCAACGAGGCCGCCTTCCTGCTCCAGGAGGGGGTGGCCAGCGCCGCGGACATCGACGCCTCCATGAAGCTGGGCGCCGCCCATCCCATGGGGCCGCTGGCCCTGGCCGACCTGATCGGCCTGGATGTCTGCCTCTCCATCATGGAGGTGCTGCAGGAGGGCTTCGGCGATCCCAAGTATCGGCCCTGTCCGCTGCTCAAGCGTATGGTGGATGCCGGCTATCTGGGCCGTAAATCGGGCCGTGGCTTCCACGTTTACTCCTGATCGGGTCTGGCGGCCGGTATCTCCTGTGGGAGGCGGGCTCCGCCAGGCAAAGGTGATACCTCCTGTGGGAGGCCGGCTCCGCCGGGCGAAGGCGCCGCCAGGCGCCACTGGGAGGGCCTCATACCCGGACTGGGATCCACCAAGGAAGCATTGCCGCCCAACCTAGCGTTCGCTAGGGTTGGGCGGTATCGTCTCAACACCACGCAACAAGAATCCGAGGAGTCCTACCCATGAGCGAGAAGCTGATCGATGTGGTCGACAACGCCGGCCTCGTGCGCCTGACCATCAATCGTCCCAAGGCACTCAACGCCCTGAATAGCGATGTGCTGGCCGAGCTGGAGCGTGTACTGGCCGACCTGGAGGGCCGCGCCGACCTGCGTGCCGTGGTGATCACCGGTGCCGGCGAGAAGTCCTTCGTGGCCGGCGCCGATATCGCCGAGATGCGCGAGAAGACCCCCGAGCAGGCCCGGGACTTCGCCCGCCAGGCGCTGGATACCTTCAAGCGTCTGGAGACCCTGCCGGTGCCTACCGTGGCGCTGGTCAACGGTTTCTGCCTGGGTGGCGGCTGCGAGCTGGCCTTGGCCTGTGACTGGGCGGTGGCCAGCGATAACGCCATCTTCGGCCAGCCCGAGGTGCTGCTCGGCGTGATCCCCGGCTTCGGTGGCACCCAGCGTCTGCCGCGCCGCGTCGGCCCGGCCATGGCCATCGATCTGTGCACCACCGGTCGCAAGATCGACGCCAACGAAGCGCTGCGCATCGGTCTGGTCAATCGGGTGATGCCCCAGGCGGAGCTCGAGGACTATGTCGAGGAGCTGGCCAAGCAGCTGGGTGGCAACGGCCCGCAGTCGGTTCGCGCCGCCAAGCAGGCGATCCACGATGGCATGGACCAGGATCTCGACAGCGCCCTGGCCCTGGAGAATGCGCTGTTCGCCTTCTGCTTCGCCGGTGAGGAGCAGAGCGAAGGCATGAGCGCCTTCGTCGAGAAGCGCAAGCCGAACTTCTAAGGGGCGTTGCCTTAGCTTAAGGGGCGTTGCCTTAGCTGAAGCGCGGCCGTGGCAGTTCAGCCACGGCCGCCTTGCGTTGCAGGGGTGCCTTTCCAGGCTCCCCTTGCACTGGTTGAATGACGGGCTATGGTGATAGCTGGCAGTAACGCTCTGAACTCCAGGATGGGAGAAAGCCGTCATGAAAGCACTGTTAGTTTCCGCACTGCTACTTGCCACGCCAGCCTGGGCCCAGGCCGCCTGGCAACTGGACGAGGAGCACTCTTCGGTGCATTACGTCTCCATCAAGAACGCCTCCACCGGTGAGATCAACAGCTTCGGCAAGCTCTCCGGCAGCATCGAGGAGGAGGAGAGCCGGGTGGTGATCGATCTCTCCAGTGTCGAGACAGGCATCGATATTCGTAATGAACGCATGCAGGAGATGCTGTTCGAGACCGGTCAGTTCGGCGAGGCCGAGGTCAGTATGGCGATGGGCGAGGAAGCCCTGTCGGACATGCAAGTGGGCGAGCGTCGTCAGGAAACCCAGACCCTGAGCCTGAGCCTGCATGGCGAGACGCTGGAACTGGAGGCCGAGATGCAGGCGATTCGCCTCGACGACTCGACCCTGCTGATTAGCTCGGTGCACCCCGTGATACTCTCCGCCGAGGACTTCGGGCTGGGCGAGGGTGTCGAGGCCCTGCGCGAGGTCGCCGGGCTCTCCGCCATCAGCACGGCGGTGCCGGTCAGCTTCAATCTGGTGTTTACCCAGTGAGCGTCAAAGATCATGACAACGCGGCCGTGGCATAACTGCCACGGCCGCGTTGTGTTACGGGTTCCGTCGGTTGAGCCTGAAGGCTACTTGGCGAACAGCTGGTTCATATCCTTGAACGCCTTGAACTCCAGGGCATTGCCGCAAGGGTCGAGCAGGAACATGGTGGCCTGCTCGCCGACCTGGCCCTTGAAGCGCACATGAGGTTCGATCACGAATCTCGTGTCGCGGGCCCTGAGACGTTCGGCCAGCGCCTCCCACTCCTCCCAGCCCAGTACCACACCGAAGTGGGGCACCGGTACGTCGTGGCCGTCCACCGGGTTGGTGTGGGCCTGCTTCTGGGTAGGCGTCTGCGGGTGTTCGTGGATCACCAATTGGTGGCCGAAGAAGTCGAAGTCGACCCACTGCTCGCTCGAGCGACCCTCCTCCAGGCCGAACACCTCGCCGTAGAAGGCGCGGGCCGCCGGCAGGTCATGGACCGGAATCGCCAGATGAAACGGGGACAGGCTCATATCACTCTCCAGAAACATGCCAGCATTTACAGCTGGGCCATGACCGTTTCGGCACTGCTCTTGTCGACGCCCTTGTCATCGACACCCAGATACTCGACCACCCCATCGTTGACGATGGCGGCGAAGCGCTTGCAGCGGATCCCCATGCCGCCACCGCTGGCGTCAAGCTCGAGCCCCAGCGCACGGGTCAGCTCGGCGTTGCCGTCGGCCAGCATGGTGATGGCCTGGGCGTTCTGATCCTGCTGCCAGGCGCCCATCACGAAGGCGTCGTTCACCGCGAGGCAGGCGATGGTGTCGACTCCCTGGGCCAGCAGCTTGTCGGCGTTGACCACGAAGCCCGGCATGTGAGTGTTGGAGCAGCCGGGGGTAAAGGCGCCCGGTACCGCGAACAGCACCACCTTCTTGCCGCTGAAGAGCTCGCTGGTGCGAATGTCCTCGGGGCCCTCCGCGCCGTTGGTCTTGATGGTCACGTCGGGGATGCGCTCGCCGGTCGTTATCGTCATGGGGTCAGTCTCCCTTGTTGAGATGGGGTATTGCCCTGCCAGTCTGCCCCGTAGCAGGGGGTTACGACAAACCTGGGGTGATCACGTTGGGTGGTCTGGCTGGTGCTTGACGCAACTGACAGGCTCTATAGCCGTTCTGGTTGATATACATCAAGGTATCACTCTGGCCAGCTGCTATAGCTGTAGTGGTCACTTTTATAGCTTTAGTGGCTACTTTCCCTGTCGGCCCAGGAGCCTGCCATGCCCTCCATGATGAAAGCCGCCGTGTTCGTCGAGCCCGGACGCATCGAGATCGACGACCGCCCCATTCCCGATATCGGTCCCAACGATGCCCTGATCCGTGTGACCACCACCACCATCTGCGGCACCGACGTACATATCCTCAAGGGAGAGTACCCGGTGGAGAAGGGCCTGATCGTGGGCCATGAGCCGGTAGGCGTGATCGAGAAGCTGGGCGCCAATGTACAGGGCTACCGTGAGGGGCAGCGGGTGATCGCCGGGGCGATCTGCCCGAGCTTCACCTCCTACGCCTGTCAGGATGGCTGCAGCTCCCAGGATGGCGGCCACCATGCCCATGGCTACAAGCCCATGGGCGGCTGGCGCTTCGGCAACACCATCGATGGGGCCCAGGCGGAGTATCTGCGCGTGCCGGACGCCCAGGCCAACCTTTCGCCGGTACCCGATGGTCTGACCGACGACCAGGTGCTGATGTGCCCGGACATCATGTCCACCGGCTTCGCCGGGGCGGAGGCCGCCAATATCAAGATCGGCGACAGCGTCGTGGTATTCGCCCAGGGTCCCATCGGGCTGTGCGCCACCGCCGGCGCACGGCTGCGCGGCGCCGGCATGATCATCGCCGTGGATGGCGTCGATGAGCGGCTGGAAATGGCCAGCAAGCTGGGTGCCGACGTGACCCTCAACTTCCGCAAGGTGGATGTGGTCTCGGAGGTGCTCAAGCTCACCGGTGGCCGAGGCGTGGATGCCTCCATCGAGGCGCTGGGGCTGCAGCAGACCTTCGAGCAGGCGCTGCGCGTCATCAAGCCCGGCGGCACCCTGTCGAGCCTCGGGGTCTACTCCGAGGACCTCACCATCCCCCTGGATGCCTTCAGTGCGGGTCTGGGTGACCATCGCATCGTTACCTCGCTGTGCCCGGGTGGCAAGGAGCGCATGCGTCGCCTGATGCAGATCATCGACAGCGGTCGCCTGGACCTTGGTCCCATGGTCACCCACCGCTACCCGCTGGAGAAGATCGTCGACGCCTATGATCTCTTCAGCCACCAGCGCGACGGCGTGCTCAAGATCGCCCTCGAAGTGTCGTAAGGCCGTATGGCATCTCCCAGGCCGGGCAAAAACTCGCCCGGCCTGTCTATTCTGGTGGTCTCTTCCACGAGACAGGGGGAATGTCTTGCATCGCTGACTTGCCAGAAGCGGCTCTGCCGCGACGACAGTCAAGCGGTTAGCGGATGGTTCCGTGTCGTGTCAAGGCGACCATGGCGGCTTAGAGTGGTATCCGCGCAAACTCTGGTACAATCGCGCGATGATTGAAGCAGACGGAGACACGATGGAAACGGAACTTAGCGAATTCGAGCGGCAGATGCGCCGCGATATTAATAGTTTCATGGACAAGGCCCAGGAGACTCGACGCAAGGCGGCGACCTCCGCTCCCGAGTGGCCCATCGAGGACAAGAGCAACGCGAAGACAAAGCCCAAGGCGCCACGCAGCAAGCCTGGCGGTTCGCCGAAGACAGGCCATCGGGTGAAGCTGGCCGTACGCACCAAGCAGCTCGAGATGGATACCGTGTTCGAGCATGTGTCGTCGAGCATCTCCAAGATCGAGGCACAGCTGGAAGCCGAGAAGGCCGCCCGCAAGGCTGGCTATCCCATTATCGGCTTCGTGATCGAAACCACCCGGCTGTAATCCCTGATCGCCTGGGCTAGGCTTTGGGCATTTCTTGCCCCTGGAGCCGCCCGTGAAGATCACCCAGCTTTCTATCTACCCGGTCAAGTCACTGGGTGCCATCGCCCTGAACGAGGCCGAGCTGACGCCCGAAGGGCTCGCCTGGGATCGCCGCTGGATGGTGGTCGACGATGTGGGGCGTTTCGTTACGCAGCGCCAATTGCCGGCCATGGCCGCCATTCGGGTCGGTCTCGAGGCCGATGCCCTGGTGTTGCGCCATCCGGATGCCGAGGCGTTGCGTGTCCCCCTGTCAGCGGAGGGGCAGGAACGGCTGACAGTCTATGTCTGGGAGGATCGCTGTGCCGCCCTGGATGAGGGGGCCGAGGCCAGGGAGTGGTTGGGCGGGGTGCTGGGTGATTTCCGGGGCAGTGGTCTGCGCCTGGTGCGCTTCGCGCCCGACCAGCGGCGCCGGGTCGAGCCGCACTATCTCGCGCCGGGCGAGCAGGCACATACCGCCTTTGCCGATGGCTATCCCTTCCTGGTGGTGGGCGAGGCCTCGCTTGCCGAATTGAACCGCCGCCTGGCTGCCAAGGGGCTCGAACCGGTGCCGATGAGTCGCTTTCGGCCCAGCATCGTGATCGACCACGAATTGCCCTTCGTCGAGGATGGCTGGCAGGAGCTGGCCGCCGTCGAGAGTGGCTGGCGGCTGGGGCTGCGCAAGCCCTGCCAGCGCTGCAAGATCACCACCGTGGATCAGCGCAGCGGCGAGATCGAGGTGCCGGGCGAGCCTCTGCGCACGCTGGTGGAGATGAACACCCGCCTGGCCCCGGGCGGGTACTTCGGGCAGAACGCTATCCTGCTGGCAGGAGAGGGGCGGACGATCAGTGTCGGCGAGCCCCTGACGCCGAAGCCGCGCTGACTCTCTCGAGGATACCCGCGTACTCTCGAGGATACCCATTTACCCAGCCCGGTAGCTGCGAGTGCCCACTGGTCCACTGGATCAGCGCCCAACGGTGCGATGAGGGATCAAGGCGCGAAGATATTCGGCCAGTGGCTATCGGCGGCCTCGATATGGCCGGGAATGTCACGCTCCCAGCGCCACTGGATAAAGCGGCTGTAGTTCAGATAGAGCTTGTCGTCGACGATCTTCCACGCCTCGGGCACGGTCGAGGCGGCCTCGCCGCGTGCCGCGGCCCAGGCGCACCAGCCGCCGTATTGCGGGGCGTAGGCCTCGGGGTCGGCCTGGAAGCGGTCGCGGTGCTCGGCGGAAGCGAACTGCCAGGTGGCCTCGTGCCACTCGAGCTGGTGCTCCGGTGAGCCCGCCACCGGTCTGCCCTCGGTGAAGTAGGCCACCGGGTCGGTGCCGCCGATGGCCAGTCCGTCGCGGGTGAAGATGCGCCCGTCGGCCATGGATCCCAGCGACCAGGCCAGACCGACCATCAGGATGGCGGCCCTCCACCCCTGTGCGCGTTTCATGATCTGCCTCCTCTCGAACCCTGGGGTCACAGGGTTCTGTCGGGCAACGGCTCCCGACCTTACAGGCGATATGACGGTGCTGGCGGCGTGCAAGGGCTCATCACAAGGGTTGGCTGAGTGAAATGGAATGGATTTCCAGCAAATGGCCATCTGGGTTATCATGACGGGGCATCTGTCCACTTGCGCAAGGAGCCTGCCATGAGCTTTCACGTCTATCTTTCCGGCGAGATCCACACCGATTGGCGCGACGAGATCCAGCGTGGCGCCGAGGCGGCCGGCCTCGATGTGGTGTTCACCGCTCCGGTGACCGACCATGATGCCAGCGATGCCGCCGGCGACCATCTGGGCGAGACCCCGAGCCAGTTCTGGCGGGATCACCAGTCCTCCAAGGTCAATGCCATCCGCACGCGCACCCTGATCGAGCAGAGCGATCTGGTGGTGGTGCGCTTCGGCGACAAGTACAAGCAGTGGAACGCCGCCTTCGACGCCGGCTACTGCGCCGCCCTGGGCAAGCCCTACGTGACCCTCCACGGCGAGGAGATCGTGCACCCGCTCAAGGAGGTCGATGCCGACGCCCAGGCCTGGTGTACCACCACCGATCAGGTGGTCGAGGTGCTGCGCTACGTGCTCAAGGCCTGACCCTAGCCTGCGGCGTCGATTGGCTACACTGGGGGGCACCACTCTCGATGGAGGAGTCCCCGATGAGCCTGGAGCTGAAGCGTGCCTTCGACGCCGCGAACCACAATGACGGCTATCGTGTGCTGGTCGACCGTCTATGGCCCCGTGGCGTCTCCAAGGAGGAGGCGAGAATCGACGAGTGGCCCAAGGAGGTCGCTCCCAGCGACACCCTGCGCAAGGCCTTTCATGCCGGTGATCAGGGGTGGGGCGAGTTCCGCCGCCGCTACCTGGGCGAGCTCAAGGCGCATCGCGAACGGCTCAGGCCCCTGGCCGAGCGCGCCCTCGGGAAAAGGGTGACCCTGGTATTTGCCGCCAAGGATGAACGCCACAACAACGCCGTGGTACTTGCCGAGTATCTGGCCATGCTCGAGCCGCGCCTGCGCGCCGAGAAGCGTTAACGGAACAGGGCGGCCAATCCCCGCGCAGCTGCTAACTTCAAGGGAAGGCGGTGTGATTGCCGCCGTCCTGCGAGGTGGCCGCCATGCTGTTCATTACCAATCGTTTTCCTACCCAGAGCATTCGCACTCGGGTCAACCGCAACTTCACCTTCGACCTCAACAATAACGCTGCCAGCAATTCGGTGTTCTACTGCGAGCGGCAGGGGGAGGAGGAGTATCAGGAGATTGGCAGTTCGGCCTTCCTGCAGCGGCTCAAGGACGCCGATGTCAATCAGGTGCTGATCTATATCCACGGCTTCTCCAATCTGCCGGAAGATGTCTTCGCGGCGGTCCAGGAGTTTCAGTCGCTGTGCGATGAGACCAAGCCAGGCGAGGTGCTGGTGGTACCTCTGGTGTGGCCCTGTGACAATGACCTGGGGATAGTGAAGGACTACTGGGATGATCAGGAGTCGGCCGACCTGAGCGGCTTCTCCTTCGCCCGCGTGCTGCAGCGCTTCCTGGACTGGCGGGAGGGGGAGCAGTTCAAGCAGGACCCGACCCCCTGCCTGAAGCGCATCAATGTGCTGGCCCACTCCATGGGCAATCGCGTGCTGCGCGAGACCCTGAGGGTCTGGCACAAGTACTCGCTGCCGGGCGGGGTGCCGCTGCTGTTTCGCAATACCTTCCTGGTTGCCGCCGATATCGTCAACGAGTCACTGGAGGAGGGGCGCAGTGGTGAGCTGATCGTGCATAGCTCACGCAATGTGACCGTCTACTTTGCCTCCGACGACCTGGCGCTGCGTGCCAGCAAGGCCTCCAACCTGAGGAATCGCATCGCCTCCCGGCGGCTCGGCCACACCGGTCCCGAAGACATGATCCGCCTGCCGCGCAATGTCTTCGCGGTCGACTGCGACGACGTCAATACCCTCTACGATTTCCCCAAGGGGCACTCCTATTTTCGGTCTGGCATCGTGCCCGGCAAGCCCGGTGTGGTGTTTCAGCACCTGTTCGTCGCCCTGGAGAGCGGTCGGGTCTTCCCCGAGGACGAGCTGCGCCGCATGACCATCCTGCGTGATTGAGTCGGCGTCAGAGCTTGACGGCCTGCACGTGCATCCAGTCGAAGTTGCGCGTGCGCCCCAGGCTGACCCAGCCTTCCTCTTCCCAGAGGCGCCACCAGATGTCGTACTCCGGCCGAGCCAGGCGTGCTCGGTCGCGTCCCCACCGGAGCTTGTTGTGGCTCGGGTCCCAGTCGATGGCCAGGCCCCAGGCATGGGTCGACCAGCGGGTGCCGCCGCGCTTGCGACGCTTGTTGTAGCAGCCGCCGTAGCGATGCAGGCCCAGCTCCCTGAGGCGCTGCGGCCCGTAGTGGTCTTGTACCCGCTCCAGGATGCGCGCCAGGCTGTCGGCGACCTGCTCGTGGCAGCCGATACCGCTGGGGCTGGTGCCGAGATCCCAGGCCAGCGCAAGCTTCCAGGGGCAGGGCACGACCGTCAGGGGTGGCTTGCGTGTCGGCGAGCCCAGCGCCTGCTCCAGCTCGGCCTCCCGGTACCAGCCGTTGGGGTTGGTCTCCAGCGTCGGCTGATCGCGCCAGGGGGCAGGCTTGCTGCCGGTCTTCTGGAGGGTGTCCAGCACCTCCACCGCATGCTCGGTCTGGGGGCCCCACAGTCCGTCGATGGGCCCGACCTCGATCCTGTTCTGTTGGCAGGCGATCTGCAGACAGGCGACGGCGCGGCGTCGGTCGCTCCAGCCGTCGGCCCCGTCGGGCAGCTGGCTGGCATGCTTCTGTAACGCGGCATTCACGGCCGCCAGGGTCATGGGGCCGCGTACTCCGTCGATGCTGGCGTGGTAGGCGTCCTGGTCGGCGAGAAACTGCTGAAGGGTACGAACGGCGGTCTTGTTCATGGTGTTGCCTCCCCCTCGCTGGGGTCGGAGTGCCGCGGTCATCATGGCCGGGCTTACGCCCACAGTGTAGGCGATACCCACGACGCCGCCCCCGGCCAGGAGCTGGCCGGGGGCGGCGCTATCACGACTGGCGGGTTCCCCTCAGAGGGTCATGAACGGCTGGGCCTCGCCATCGCGGAACTGGTAGACATTCCACGCTTCCTGCTTGGGTCCTGGCATGCCGGGCGTGCCGATGGGCATGCCGGCAAGGCCGATGCCATCGGTGTCGGGGCGCTCCTCGAAGAGCTTCTCGAGGGCCGCGAAGGGCACATGACCCTCGATGGCATAACCGCCCATCTCGATGGTGTGGCAGGCGCCGAGGCCGTAGGGCAGGCCGACGCTCTTCTTGATCTGGCCGAGCGACACGTCATCGACGATGGTGACATCGACGCCATGCTCCTCGAGGTGACGGGCGTACTTGTCACAGCAGATGCACTGGGGGTTCTTGTAGAGGGTCGCCTCGGCGGGCAGGGCGGCGTGGGCGGTACCGGCACCCAGCAGCAGGGAGGCAGACATGAGCAGGGTGGCGCTTGAAGGGATGCGATTCAGCATGACACTTTTCCTGGTCCAGATGGCGTGGTTGCGCAGGGTTGTCTCTCGGCCAGCCTCCGGCTAAGGCGATCCGGCCGAGGGAGGGACGGTTGGTTTCGAAATATACATCTTATGTGTAGCACCCAGGTCAAGAGCTGTGCTGGGTCAAGGTCAGGGGGCTTCTTCGGGCAGGGTATCCACCAGCCCCAGCGCCACGCACAGGCGAACCAGCTCGGCCAGGTTGGCGGCTCCCAGTGACTTCATGGCGCGCAGCCGGTAGATTTCCACGGTCTTGGGGCTGATTCCGAGGTGGTCGGCGACCTCGCGGCTGGTCAGACCCCGGGCCACGTGCACCAG
This sequence comes from Halomonas marinisediminis, assembly GCF_004347715.1. Lineage (NCBI taxonomy): Bacteria > Pseudomonadati > Pseudomonadota > Gammaproteobacteria > Oceanospirillales > Halomonadaceae > Halomonas > Halomonas marinisediminis. The sequence continues at coordinate 109,358 of NZ_SLTR01000002.1, forward strand.
GATCTGGCGTTCCTTGGGGCGCAGTGCGGCGTAACGCTCGCGTAGCGCCTCGAGGCGGAGCTGGGCCTGACGCGCCTGCTGGTGCGTATGAAGTGACTGCTGGACGATATCGATCAGCTGCTGGTGATTGAATGGCTTCTCGAGGAAGTCGCGCGCCCCGGCCTTGAGCGCGGAAACGGCCATGGGCACATCGCCGTGGCCGGTCATGAAGATGACCGGGGGGGGCTTTTCCAGCTCACTCAGTCGCTGTTGTACCTGGAGACCTGAGAGGCCGGGCATGCGCACGTCCAGCAGTACCGTGTCGAAGCCTTCGGGGTCGCCTGCGAGAAAGGTCTCGCCGTCGGCGAAGAGGCGGCTTTCGATGCCGACGGAGTCCAGCAGCCAGGCCAGGGAGTCACGCAGGGCCTGGTCGTCATCGACGATGGCGATGCAGGGTGAAGAGGTATCGGTCATGGGCGCTTCAAGGCAGCGGTGTGGTCAGGTTCGGCGAGCAGTGTAGCGGCAAAGGTGGCGCCGCCGGAACCGGTGTGTGGCAGCAGGCGCAGGTTGCCGCTCATGGCTTCCATCAGGGTGCGGCTGATGGCCAGGCCCATGCCCAGCCCCTCGTCACGACTGGAGTGGAAGGGGGCGAAGATGGAGTCGGCCTGGTCGGCGGGGATGCCGGGGCCCTGGTCGGCAACCGTCAGGGTCACCTCGCGGCGCCCGCTGCGCCGGGCCTTGATCTCGACCCGTTGAGCGCCGGGATGGTCGCGGCTCGCCTCCAGTGCGTTGAGCAGCAGGTTGACCAGCACCTGCTCCAGTCCCACCGGGTCGGCGATCACCCTCGGCAGTGGCGCCTTGAGGGCCGCCTCGAGGTCGACCCCGGCCTGCTGGTACTGCCACTCGCAGAGCCGGCAGGCGGCGTCCACTACCTCGGCAAGGACCATGGGCCGCGGCCGGATCTGGCCCTTGCGCACGAAGCCGCGAATATGGCGCAGTCGTTCCCCCAGGCGCTCTACCTGTCGCTGGATCTGCTCGAGGGGCAGGCGCAGTGCCTCGGCCGGCTGGCCGGCATCGAGCTTGAGCAGGGCGCCACTGGCGTAGTTGCCGATGGTGCCCAGCGGCTGATTGAGCTCATGGGCGATATTCGATGCCAGCTCGCCGGTGGTGGCCAGCCGGTTGGCGTGGGCGATCTGGGCCTGATGCTGACGGGCCTGCTCCTCGGCCGCCTGGCGCAGACGGATATCACGGTTGAGCAGCGATACATGGCCCGATTCCGTGCCGGGCCCGGAGTGCGCCATCACCACGCTGAGCACCGGCACCACGCCCTGTGGACCACGCATCGCCAGCTCGCCACTCCATGAGCCGTAGCGGGCCACGGCGGGCAGCACGATATCATGCAGGTCGCGCAGTGACTCCTCGATATAGGCGTCGGCCAGTCGCGCGGCGCCGCCCGTGCGGGGCAGCTGCAGGAGGTGGCGTGCCGCCTGGTTGGCGTAGAAGAGCCGCTCATCGTCATCCATGAACAGCACGAACTCGGTGGTGGACTCCACCACCCGGGCCAGTCGTTCTCGGTTGGCCTCGGCACGGATGCGGCGCCCGACATCCCGGGAGACGCAGAGAATATCGAGCAACTCGCCGCTGGCCGGGTCGCGCCGGGTCCGACTGGTGGTTTCGAACCAGACATAGTGGCCATCCTTGGCGCGGAAGCGATAGGTCTGCTGGTAGAAGCCGTCGCGGTAGTAGATCCGCGGTGACTTGTTGAGCAGGGCGGCCAGGTCGGCGGGGTGAAACAGGTCATAGGCGGAGATGCCGATCAGCTCCTCGGGGGCATACCCGAGCAGGTCGCGTGCCGCCTCCGAGGCGTAGAGAAAGGTGCCGTCTCGGGCATGGCGCGAGATCAGATCGGTGCTGCTCTCGGCCAGCCAGCGGTAGTGGTCACGCTCAGCTTCGAGGGCCCGGTGCCTCTCCTCGAGTCGGTCGCAGCGGGCGGCAAGCGCCGTATGCGCCTCGATCAAGCGGGCCTGGGCCTCGGGCGAAAGAGCGGCACTGGTGTTGGGTGCGCTGTTGGGTGTGCTGTCGGGCATATGGCTCCGGCCCCCGGGTCAGCCGGTGGCATGCTGCTGGATACGCTGCAGCCGCTCTGGAAAGTAGCATAACGGTCCTGGTGGCTCCCGGTGCAAGTCGACCGGACGGCCGAACCCCTCGGCGAGAAGCTCCACCAGCATCATCGCCGAGAGCCCCCAGATAACCTGGCCATCGACATGGTAGTTGGGCACGTACCAGGGCCGGCCGTCTACCGGGATCACGTCGGTATGATGACGACGGTCCTCGAGAAAAAGTGCCAGCGGCACCTCGAAGATCAGGTCGAGTTCGGCGGGGTCGGGCAGCAGCGGCAGATCGGGTGGAATCACTCCCACATAAGGGGTGACGCTCAAGCCATGCAGCGAGATCACGTCCGACAGCTGGCCGAGCAGCTCCACATGCTGCGGCGGCAGGGCGATCTCCTCCTCTGACTCCCGCAGCGCGGTGGTCAGCAGGTCGGCATCCTGGGCTTCACGCTTGCCGCCGGGAAAGGCGACCTGGCCGCTGTGGGTATTGAGGTGGATGGCTCGCCGGGTGAACAGCAGCGTTGGGTCGGGACGGTCGACGATGGGCATCAGCACCGCCGCCTCGGGTAGGCGCAGTGACTGTCGGCGGGGCCGGTGCGCTTGCAGGCGTTCGCGAAGTTTCTCTAACATGGGGTTTCCATTGGGGTTTGGTATCTTCTACCCGGCCGCCTTCCGCAACGTCAAGCCAGTTCGCTTGCCTGGGAGTCTCATGAACTTCTGTAGCCACTGTGGCCATACCGTGCGCCTCGCGATTCCGCAGGGGGATGATCGTCCGCGCTTTCTGTGCGACGAGTGCGCGACCATCCACTATCAGAACCCGCGTATCGTGGCGGGGACGCTAACGGTAAGCGGTACTCGCGTGCTGCTCTGCCGCCGTGCCATCGCCCCACGCAAGGGGTACTGGACGCTGCCAGCGGGTTTCATGGAGAACGGCGAAACCACGGCAGAGGCCGCCGCCCGGGAGACTCGCGAGGAGGCCTGTGCCGAGACCCGACTACATGGGCTCTATACCCTGATCAACCTGCCGCATATCAACCAGGTGTTCATGATCTTTCGGGCCGATCTCGAGGGCAGCTTCGCTCCGGGGCCGGAAAGCCTCGAGGTGGGTCTCTTCGAGGAGCACGAAATCCCCTGGGAAGAGCTCGCCTTTCCTACCATCGAGCGCACGTTGTGGCACTTCTATGCGGACCGCAAGCAGGGCGAGTTTCCGCTGCATATGAGCGACATCGTGCCCGACCGCGAACGTCAGTCCGGTGCCGGCTAGTCGCACACCCCCGGCTTCAAAGATCCTCGAGACGCCAGACATCGAAGGCCGGCTCCTCATAGGGGTGGGCCTGGCGTAGCGCTGCCACCGCCTCGCGAATCAGCGCATCCTCACAGACCAGCTCCACCTTCAGCTCTTCCACCCGCTCCAGGTCGCCCACCCTGCCGATATGCGGGGTGGCACCGTCCAGGGGGCGGAACTGCCCGGTACCCGGGGTCTGGAAGCAACACGCCTCATAATCGCCGATGCGCCCGGCGCCGGTGGCGAATACTGCCTCCTTGACGGCCTCGGCCTCCGCCATCGGTACAAAGAACGCCAGCTTGTACATGAGTGTGACTCCTCTATCGGGGTGATCCAGCCTGTCGTTGTGCCATATCCGGGGGGGCTGCGTCAGCCATAGCAAGACTCTCTTGCCCTATCGTGCCCTGGCGTGTCACAAAGGTGCCGAAAAAAACTTGTCCAATTTATGGTGGTAGTATAGGTTGTGTATAGGTTGACCGATGGAACTCCATTCATCGGTGACACGACCGCCGGGCATCCGCCCGAGTCAGCCCACAAGAGGAATACCCCATCATGAAGACATTCACCCTCCCCATGACTCATCTGATGGCCGCTGGTGTGGCTGGTCTATTCATCGCCGGCTGTGCCCAGGCGGAACACCACGGCATGAAGCAGAAGGACATCGTCGACACGGCCATCGAGGCAGGACAGTTCGAGACGCTGGTCGCCGCGGTGCAGGCGGCGGACCTGGCCGATACCCTGAAGGGCGAGGGTCCCTTTACCGTCTTCGCCCCCACCGACGAGGCATTTGCCGCCCTGCCGGAGGGCACCGTCGAGGAGCTGCTGAAGCCGGAGAACAAGGAGACCCTGCAGGATGTTCTTACCTATCATGTCGTGTCCGGCGAGATCATGGCCGCCGACGCCATGGCCGCCGATAGCGCCACCACCGTGCAAGGCCAGGACATCACCATCACCACCATGGATGGCAGTGTGATGATCGATGGTGCCACCGTGATCTCGGCCGATATCGAGGCCAGCAACGGCGTTATTCATGTCATCGACAGCGTGCTGATGCCCCAGTGAGGCTCAGCGAATTGACCTTGTATCAAGATTTGTTGTTGATCGTCTTATTGCAGCGTTGTGTATTGTCCCTGCTTGCCGCCCGCCCCGGGCGGCTTTTTTAGCGTGCGGTATCGAGGCTGGAGGTCGAGACGCGTTAGGCCAGCATGAAGGTGAGTGATCGCGACCTTTGAGTCGTCCTAGGTCGCTTGCAGGGCGAGGAAGCGTCGAATCGGCTCGACCTGGCTGGCGCGGTCGAGATAGGGGGCGTGGCCACAGCCGGCCGCTTCCAGAGTGATGAGCCGGGGCTGTGTTTCGGCCATGCGCTCGAGCGTGGTCGCGGCGAGCAGGGTAGAGTGCGTGCCGCGGACCACCATCAGCGGGCAGGTGAGGGCGCCCCAGTCGGCCCATAGGTCTCGCGGCGTGTCGTGGACAAACTGCGCGGTGATCTGCGGGTCGTAGTGAAAGCTCCAGCGCCCGTCGGGCAGGCGCCGTGCGCTCTCCAGCGCCAGTCGCCGCCAGCTGTCGTCGCCTTCGATGCCGAATCCTGCATAGTGGTGGCACAGCTCGGCCTCGAGGTCGTGGAAGCTCGCGAATTCATGGGTGCGCGAGAAGTAGTCGCCCAGCTCGGCTAGCCCATCGGGCGCCAGCTCGGGGCCGATATCGTTGAGTATCAGGCGCTCGATGCGCCCGGCGGTGTCGGGCTCGGCGGCCAGGCGCAGGCCCAGCAGGCCGCCCATGGAGGTGCCCAGCCAGGGCACCCGTTCCAGGTCGAAATGGTCGAGGATGCCCCGGGCGATGCCGGCGTAGGCGGCGTAGGTGTAGTCACGCTCGGGGTGGGGCGACCAGGTCGAGAGGCCGCGCCCGGGGGTGTCCGGTGCCAGCACCCGCCACTCAGGCCCCAGGCGATGGGCCAGCTCGGCGAAGTCACCCCCATGGCGAGCCAGACCATGCCAGGCAATCAGGGTGCGAGGGGCGTCGGGATGCCATACCCGCACTGCCACGTCGAGATCGTCTACGCTGACCCAATCAAGGTGTTGCATGCTTCGCCTCCGCCGCTGGGGTGACCACGATATGCCATATTGTTCCTCGATGATAAGGTGGAATCGAGGTCTGAACATGCGACAATGTATGTAAATATCCCATCGATCGAGGATGAGCCGATGACGTCTTCCTGCCCGTCGCGTTGTTCCCGCCCGTCGCGCGTCCTGCGCCGTGCCCTGTTGCCGATGATGGTGGCCACCATCATGTCGACACCCGCCCAGGCGGCGGACCTGCTGACCATCGCCAACGATGCCCTGATGAACAACGCCGAGCTGGCCTCGGCTCGTGCCCTGACCCGTAGTACCGAAGCCGGGCGTGATGTGGAGGGGGCGGATCTGCTGCCCCAGGTCACGGCCTCGGGCAATCTGACCCACAACCGTCAATATGAGGCGCAGTCGATTCCCGGTCAGCCCCAAGGGGATGACAACGTCAATCGTGTCGGCGTCACTCTCGAGGCCACTCAGGCCCTCTTCAATGCCATCGCCACACGGCAGGTAGAGCGCAGCGCACGTCAGGTCGATCAACAGCTTTATCAGCTGGCGGCTACCGAGCAGGGCGTATTGATCAGTGTATCGACCGCCTACTTCGAGATCCTGCGCGCCCATGAGGTGCTCGAGGCGCGTCGTGCCCAGGAGCGGGCCATCAACCGCCAGCTGGAGCAGGCCCGCGAGCAGTTCGAGGTGGGGTTGATCGCCATTACCGAGGTAGAAGAGGCCAAGGCGGCCTTCGACCAGGCCAGGGCGATCCGCATCGGCGCCGAGAGCGATCTGCAGGTGCGTTTCGAGGTGCTCGAACGGCTCACCGGTCAGCGTTACGAGAGTATCGATGCCCTGGGCGAGGAGCTGACCATCGCTCCGCCCATGCCGTTGGAGCGCAGCGCCTGGGTGGAGCTGGCCATGCAGAACAATCCCCGGGTACTGGCCAGCCAGGCCGGTGTCGAGGTGTCGCGCAGCGCGGTGGAGATCGCCCGCGCCGGCCGCCTCCCTCAGGTCAATGCCTTCGCCAGCTACAACTATGCCGATAGCGATGCCGATCGCATCGATGGCCATGACTCCAGCAGCCAGGTCGGGGTAGGCGTCAGCATGCCTCTCTATACCGGGGGGCGTACCAGCGCCTCGGTACGCCAGAACACCTACTTGCTGGAGGCCTCCCAGTACGACTTCGAGGACCAGCGTCGCAGCACCATCCAGGACGTACGCTCCAGCTATACCCGGGTGACCAACGATGTGGCGACGGTGGAGGCCCGTGCCCAAGCCGTAGTCTCCAACCAGAGCGCCCTGGATGCGACCCGCGCCGGTTACGAGGTCGGTACCCGCAATATCGTCGATGTGCTCAATGCCGAGCAGAATCTCTACAACGCCATCGCCGAGCTGGCCAGCGCGCGTTACGACTACGTGATCAACCTGCTGACCCTGCGTCAGCGTGCGGGCACCCTCGATGAGGAGGCCCTGGCCGAGATCAACGCCTGGCTGGACGGCGGCAGCGTCGACCTTCAGTTGCCGGATGCTGCGGGCAAGGATCCAGTAATGAACATCGGTGAGCGCCCTACGCCCCAGTGAGTCTTCTGGGCCCTGGACAGTCGCTCGATAGCCACTGCCCCTGAGCACTGGCTATTGATGCATGACTGGCCATCGCGAGCAGCTGATCAATGGCAGGTCAGCAATAACAGGTCAGCGATAACAGGTCAGCGCCAGCCGATTATCCAGGGCGGTGCCCCGAGCCTTGCTTAGGCAGCTAAGTTTTACATCCATACACTGGTGAATGTAAAATTCGTTCATCCGCTATTTCCCAAGGAAACCCCACGCGCATGAAAACTGCATACCGAATCGGCCGGGCGGGCCTTCTTGCCCTGGCCGCCGGCCTGATGCTGGCCGCCTGTGGTCAAGATGAGTCGCCTCAGCAGGCCCAGCAGGGCGGCGCCCAGGAGCGTCCCCCACACCCGGTGGAGGTCGCCGAGCTGGCCCGACAGGATCTCGACCTGGAGCGCTCCTATCCCTCGTTGCTGCGCAGCGATGATGAGGTGACGCTGGTGGCCCGCGTCACCGGCACCCTGGAGAAGCGTCACTTCGAGCCGGGTGAGATGGTCGAGAAGGGGCAGGTGCTCTACTCCATCGAGCCGGATGTGTATCAGGCGGCGGTCAGGCAGCGTGAGGCCGACCTGCAGAGTGCCCGCGCCCAGCTGGAGCGTGCCCAGCGCGATGCCAATCGTTTCGAACGGCTGTTGAGTCAGAACTCGGTGAGTCGCCAGCAGGTCGACCAGGCGCGCTCGGAGCTGAGCGTGGCACGCGCGTCGGTGGTCCAGGCAGAGGCGGCACTGGCCACCGCACGGATCGATCTCGACTATGCCGAAGTCACCGCCCCGGTATCGGGCATGATCAGCCTCAGCCGGATCAATGTCGGCAATGTGGTGGGCAATGGCACCGAACTTGCCACCATCACGCCGCTGGATCCGCTCGAGGTGCGTTTCCAGCTGCCCCAGCGCGACGCCTTCGAGCTGCGTCGCCAGATGGAGGAGCGTGACGGCACCGAGGAGATTCGTGCGGTCCTTCAGCTGCCCGGGCTCGAAGGAAGCGAGCGGCTCGTGGGTCGGCTGACCTTCCTCGGTTCGCGCGTGGAGGAGGGCACCAGCACGGTGCAGGCCAGCGCCACCTTCGACAATCCCGAGCACCGCGTGCTTCCCGGGCAGTTCGTGCGTGTCGAACTCGAGGGCCTCAAGCGCTTCGATGTGCTGGCAGTCCCCGAGATCGCCATCGGCCAGGGCCTGATGGGGCCCCAGGTATTCGTGCTCGACGAGGATAACGTCGCCCGCGCTCGGCCCGTTGGCCTGGGCGAGGTGGCCGGGTCCTGGAACATCCTGCGTGACGGGGTCGAGCCGGGTGAGCGTGTGGTGGTCGGGGATCTCGCCGGGATCGAGCCGGGCGTGACCATCAAGCCGTTGTCCTTCGATGGCGATGCCCAGGCGCTGGTCGAGCGCTCCATGCAGCAGGGCGCGGCGGCAGCGGGTGGCTCGGCTGCCCAGCCCGGCCAGGAGGGCCAGGCGGCCCAGGAGGCAGCGGCCGAGAGCGAGTCGGGGCCGGCCGAGGCCGGTGAGGGCGACGCCTGATGAACTTCTCCAACTTCTTTATCAAGCGGCCGATCTTCGCCACGGTACTGGCGATCATCCTGACCCTAGTCGGGGTGGTCAGCCTGCGTGTGCTGCCCGTGGAGCAGTATCCCAGTGTGGTGCCGCCCACCGTCTCGGTTAGCGCCCAGTTCCCCGGCGCCGATGCCGAAACGGTGGCGCAGACGGTGGCGGCTCCCCTGGCCGAGGCCATCAACGGTGTCGAGGACATGCTCTACATGACCTCGACCAGTGGCGACAACGGCTCCATGAGCCTCAACGTGGCCTTCAATATCGGCACCGAAGGCGATATCAACACCATCAACGTCAACAACCGGGTGCAAGGGGCGCTTTCTCAGCTGCCCGAGGCGGTGCAGGCCCAGGGCGTGACCGTGGAGCTGCGCTCCAGCTCGATTCTGATGCTGGTCGCGCTGATCTCGCCACAGGGCGACTACGACAACATCTTCATGCAGAACTACGCCACCCTCAATATTCTCGATGAGCTGCGTCAGCTCCCGGGGGTGGGGGATGCCTCGGTACTGGGTGGCGGCGAGTTTGCCATGCGCATCTGGATGGACCCGGACAAGCTGGCCCAGTACGATCTTACCCCAACCGAGGTGGCGACGGCGATTCGCACCCAGAACACCGAGGTCCCCGCGGGGGGGCTGGCCGCCACTCCGCAGAGCGACCCGAGGGCCTTCTCCTATACGATCACCGCCGGTGGGCGCCTCAACAGCGTCAACGATTTCCGTGAGATCCTGCTGCGCACCAACCCCGATGGCTCGTCGCTGCGTCTCAGCGACGTGGCACGCATCGAGCTGGGCGCCTCCTACTACGGGGTCAACGCCAAGCTGAACGGTGGCGCCATGACGCCCATCATCATCAACCAGCAGCCTGGTGCCAATGCCCTCGAGACCGCCCGACTGGTCCACGAGACCATGGCCGAACTGGAGGCGCGCTTCCCGCCGGGGCTCGAGCAGGTGGTGCCCTATGACACCACGCTGTTTATCGGCGCCTCCGTCGATACCGTGACCAAGGTGTTTATCGAGGCGTTTCTGATCGTCGGGGTGATCCTGTTCGTCTTCCTGCAGAACTGGCGCTTCACCCTGATCGCCATGTCGGTGGTGCCGGTGTCGGTACTGGCGACCTTCGCCGGCTTCTACCTGTTCGGCTTCTCGATCAACCTGCTGACGCTGTTCGCGCTGGTGCTCGCCATCGGCATCGTGGTGGACGACGCCATCCTGGTGGTGGAAAACGTCGAGCGGGTGCTGGGCGAGGATGAGGAGATCACGGTCCCCCAGGCGACCATCCAGGCCATGAAGGAGGTGGGTGGCCCGGTCATCGCCACCTCCTTGATCATGGCCGCGGTGTTCCTGCCGGTGGCCTTCCTGGGGGGCTTCACCGGCCAGATCTATCAGCAGTTTGCCCTGACCGTGGCGATCTCGGTGGCCTTCTCGGCGCTGATGGCGTTGACCTTCACGCCGGCCCTGTCGGCCGTGTTCATCAAGCACAAGCCGCAGATGGGGCAGTCGAAGCTGGCGCGCGCCCTTCACACCCCGCTGCGCCTGTTCGACAGCCTCTTTGCCGGTATCACCGCCGCCTACATGTGGGTGGTCAGGTCGCTGGTGCGTTTCTGGGGAGTGGCCCTGCTGCTGACCGGCCTGGTGGTCGGCGGCTCCTGGTGGCTCTACCAGATCACCCCCTCGACCCTGGTGCCCGAGACCGATCAGGGCCTGGTGCTGGCGGCGGTACAGCTACCCGACTCCGCCTCCCTGGACCGTACCCGGGCCTATATGGATGAGCTGAGCGCCCGTGTCGAGGAGATCGAGGGGGTCGAGTTCAGCTCCGCCGTGGCGGGATATGACATGCTCTCCAGTGCGGTCAACTCGGCCCGCGGCATCATGTTCATCAATATGCTGCCCTGGGATGAGCGGACGCTGACCGCGGATGAGCTGGTCGGCAGGATCATGCAGCTGGGCGCCCAGGTTCCGGGGGGCTCGGCGATGGCCTTCAACATGCCGCCGATCATGGGGCTCTCCACCACCGGTGGCTTCACGGGCTATCTGCAGTCCTTCGAGGGAGCCACGCCCAAGGAGCTGTTCCAGGCGTCGCTTAAGGTAATGCAGGCGGCGGGTGAGCACCCGGCACTGCAGCGTGTCTTTACCACCTTCAATGTCAATGTGCCGGGCTACCGCGCCGAGATCGATCAGCAGAAGGCGTTGAGCTACGGGGTGTCGTTGCAGCAGCTCAACGCGACGCTCTCCAATACCTTCGGTACCGGCTTCGTCAACTTCTTCAGTTATCAGAACCGCAACTTCCAGGTCTATCTGCAGAACGAGGATGAGTTCCGCAAGACACCCGATGATATCAGCAGTGTCTATGTGCGCGGTGGCAATGGGGAGCGTATTCCGTTGTCGGAGTTCGTGACCCTGGAGCGCCAGGCCAAGCCCGCGGTGGTGTCGCGCTTCGGTGTCTATCTGGGGGCGCAGTTCCAGGGTGGCCCGGCGCCTGGCTACAGTTCCGGCGAGGCGATCACCGCCATGGAGGAGGTCGTTGCCGAGACCCTGGGCAGCAACTGGGGGATGGGCTGGACCGGTACCGCCTATCAGGAGAGTCAGATGGGCAGTGCCGCCAGCCTGGCGATCATCTTCGGCCTGCTGATGGTGTTCTTGATTCTGGCGGCCCAGTACGAGAGCTGGTCGCTGCCGCTGGCGGTGTTGACCGCCACCCCCTTCGCCTTCCTGGGAGGGATCGGCGGCATCGCGCTGCGCGGGCTGGATTCCAGTGTCTATGTGGAGATCGGCATGCTGGTAGTGGTTGGCCTTGCGGCCAAGAACGCCATCCTGATCGTCGAGTTTGCCGAGCTGCAGCGCAAGGAGTTGGGCAAGACGATCCGCGAGGCGGCCATCAGCGCGGCGGAGCTGCGCTTCCGGCCGATCGTGATGACCTCGCTGGCCTTTATCTTCGGTACCCTGCCGCTGGCCCTGGCCAGTGGGGCGAGCGATGTCAGCAGCCACCATATCGGCACCACGGTGGCGGTGGGCATGGCGTCTGTCGCGGTGCTGGGAAGCTTCTTCATTCCCAGCTTCTACGCCATGATCGCCTCGGTCTCCGACTGGCTGGGACGCAAGCTGCGCGGCAAGGAGGCGCCGCGCCAGGTCGCAGGGTCCGAGCAGGGCTAGTCATCGCCTGACTCGGCCGGCTGTTACAAGGGGCGCCTCTTATGAGGCGCCCCTTGTCTTTCCGGGGAAACCGCTCCCGCCGACGAGGCTCACTGTGCTACCTGACCGTGCTGCCGGTCCTTGGCCTTCGTCCGGAAGGAGAGGCTATAGTGATTCTCAGGGTCCCATTCGTTGGCTAAGTAGTGTCGGGGAGGTGGCCATGGAGTTCGTCATGATGGTTGCGCTGAGCTTTCCGGTGGTGGTGTTCAGTGTGCTGATGCCGCTGCTGCTGCTCTACTGGGTGCTGGTGGCGCTGCGCCTGGCACCGCTGGAGCTGTTCGAGCATGACAGCCTGAAGGGTGACTATCTGGCCAGCTCGCTGGTCGCCCTTGGCTTTGTGGGTGTGCCGGCCAGCGTCTCGCTCTCGGTGCTGCTGGGGCTGGCGGCGGCCATCACCCTGACGGTGGAGCTCGTGGCGCTGCGCTGGATGGAACTTGGCCTGTTCCGGGTCCCGCTGGGGATCGTGGTGCTGTGGGGGGCCTTCGCGGTCGCCTCGCCGCTCGCCGCCACGCTCTGCGCGGCGATGAGGCGCTGGTTTCACCGCCATTCGCACAGCCATCGGCGCTGTCTGCTGGGTGAGCGTGTCGAGGTGCGCTCGGCGCCGGATGCCGAGGGGGTGGCCAGTGCGATCCTGCTCGATGATCCCCAGTGCGAAGTGCGCCTGCAGGGCAAGCCTGACAGCATGCCCCGGGCCGGCGAGCGGCGGGTGCTGGTGAAGTATCTGGTGGAGGAGGGCGCCTATCGCAGCGTCGAGGATGGAGAGTTTCGCGAGGCCCGCGCTCACCTCAGGCGGCTGCGGCTGGGTGGGCGACGCTCGACCACGGCGGCCTAGGGCCGGCGCATCAGCTCGAGCTGGAGAGCCACCAGCTCGCTGCCCTTGATCGCGATCGAGAAGCGCTCGTGGTTGCGCAGCCAGTCATGGAAGAGTCCACCGAGCAGCGCCTGCATCAGTTCGGCGGCGTTCTCGGGGGAGAGGTCTTCACGCAACTGCCCCAGGCGCGCCGCACAGGTGAAGTGGTCGGTCAGGGCCCCACAGGCCTCATTGGCCATCTCGTTCTGCATGGCCAGCGGGTCGATATCGCCGAACACCTCGCAGTGATGGACCAGGATGGCATGTACGCGCCGATGGCGGGGTTGCTCCAGGCGTTCGAAGCCGTTCTGGATGGCCAGGCGGATGGCCTCCAGGGGACGCTCCATCAGGCTCGGCTCGGCAATCTCCGCGATCAGCTCCTGGAAGGGCATGCGCACCCGGCACAGCATGGCCTGGAAGAGGTCCGCCTTGTTCTTGAAGTGCCAGTAGACGGCGCCCCGGGTCATTCCGGCGTGACGGGCAATCTGCTCCAGGGAGGTGCGTGCGACACCCTTTTCGAGGAAGACCTCTTCGGCAGCGTCGAGCAGGGCCTCGCGAGTCGCGGCGGCCTCGGCCTTGGTGCGTCGAGCCATGGTCAGGTCTCGTGAGAAGTGGATACCTTCATTCTACCCGATGCGTCCGAGATTTACATTCATTCCTGTATGTCACGAGGCTCGTCTTTCGCCGCGCACTGCCGTATAAAAGGGCGCCAGGATCGGCACCTCTGCCGCAGGAGTTCCCATGCCTCGAGCCCCCTTCGACCTTGCCGGTGTCGCCATCGCGCCGGGCAGTCGTACCCAGGTCGACGTGCCCGCCGCGCGCCTGTACACCCACGCCCCGCTCTCCATCCCCGTGGAGGTGGTCCATGGCCGCCAGGCGGGACCGACCCTGCTGGTATGCGGCGGCATCCACGGCGACGAGATCAACGGCGTGGAGATCGTGCGTCGTCTGCTGCGTTCCAGGCAGCTGCAGGGCCTGCGTGGGACCCTGGTCGCCGTGCCGATCGTCAATGTCTTCGGGTTCGTGCAGAACAGCCGTTATCTGCCTGACCGCCGCGACCTCAACCGCTGCTTTCCGGGCAGTGAGTCGGGCTCCCTGGGAGGCCGCATGGCGGCGCTGTTTCGCGAGGCGATCGTCGATCAGGCGACACATATCGTCGATCTGCATACCGGTGCGATCCATCGTACCAACCTGCCCCAGATCCGCGCCCAGCTGGTGACGGGCGGGGAGACCGAGCGCATGGCCAATGCCTTCGGGGCGCCGGTGATTCTCAATGCCGAGCTGCGCGAGGGGAGCCTGCGACACTATGCCCAGAACCGCGGGATACCGGTGCTGACCTATGAGGCCGGGGAGGCGCTGCGCTTCGACGAATGGGCGATCACCCCCGGGGTGCGCGGGGTGCTCCGGGTGATGCGTCGCCTGGGCATGCTGAGCGGGGAGCATCGCCGCCGTGAGCCCCCGGCCGCCGAGGTGGCCAATGGCTCAAGCTGGGCGCGGGCGCCCATCGATGGCATCCTGCGCCCCAGGGTACGCCTGGGGGCGCGGGTGGCCAGGGGCGAAGTGCTGGGCCGGGTGGCCGACCCCTTCGGCAACGCGGAAGGGGAGGTGCTGGCCATGGCGGACGGTATCGTGATCGGCATGAGTCGCCTGCCACTGGCCAACGAGGGCGAGGCGCTGTTTCATATCGCCCGCTTCGATGCCATCGAGGAGGCCCAGAGCGCGATCGAAGGCTTTCACTCCAGCCTGGAACCGCCCCCCGACCCGCTGTACTGAAGAGTGTGCCGAGCGGCCTCAGGCCACGGCGGGCGTCTCGCGCTCGGCGACCAGGCCCAGGGCATCATCGAACACTGCCAGGCCGGCCCCCTCGCGATGGGCATTCTCCGACAGGTGGCGGCGGAACTTGCGCCCGCCAGGCTGGCCCTGGAAGAGTCCCAGCAGGTGGCGGGTCAGGTGGTTGAGCCTGGCCCCCTCAGCGAGGCGGCGAGCGATATAGGGGCGCAGGGCGCGGGCCGCGGCATGGCGGCTGGCTGCCGGTCCGGGGACGCCATAGAGCGCCTGGTCGACGCCGGCCAGCAGCCAGGGGTTCTGGTAGGCCTCGCGACCCACCATCACGCTGTCGACGAACTCGAGCTGCTCCTGGCAGGCGTCGAGCGTCTTGAGGCCGCCGTTGATGCCGATATGCAGCTCGGGGCGGCTCGCCTTGAGACGATGCACCCGGGGGTAGTTGAGCGGCGGCACGTCACGATTCTCCTTCGGGGAGAGGCCCTCCAGCCATGCCTTGCGCGCATGCACGATAAAGGTGTCACAGCCGGCGTCGGCAACGGTATCGATAAAGCGCGAGAGGTCGGCATCCTCGTCCTGGTCGTCGATGCCGATGCGGCACTTGACCGTGACCGGAATGGATACCGCCTCGCGCATCGCCTTGACCGCCGCGGCGACCTTCTGGGGGTGCCCCATCAGGCAGGCGCCGATCAGGTTGTTCTGGACCCGGTCGCTGGGGCAGCCGACGTTGAGGTTGACCTCATCATAGCCCCACGCCTCGGCGATGGCAGCACACTCGGCGAGCGCTCCGGGGTCGCTGCCGCCCAGCTGCAGGGCCAGTGGATGCTCGACCTCGTCGAACCCCAGGAAGCGCTCCCGGGGACTGCCATGGAGAATGGCGCCGGTCGTGACCATCTCGGTATAAAGCAGGGCGTGACGGGTGAGGGTCCTGGCGAACGCGCGGTAGTCGCGGGTCGTCCATTCCATCATGGGGGCCACGGAGAAGGTGCGGTCAAGCTGAGGCATCGGCATCACGGAGGTCGGGCGGGGAGGAGGACGCATTCTACCAGCCCGCAGGCGTCAGGCCGAGGGGTGGACGACGCAGACACCGAGCGGTGGTAGCCTGAAGGCTGATGATGCTGTCTGGAGAGAGTGGATGACAAGGGCACTGTGTAAGGCAGTCCCGTTGGTGCTGGCGATCATGCTGGCCGGCTGTGGTGGCGAGGAGACGTCGTCGCCGGACTCTACCGAGACGGACGCCGACAGGACGACGGCCGCTGAGGTGAGTTCGGCCAGCGACAGCCGTGAGATGGCCTCCACCGAGGAGGCGCCCGAGGTGCCGCCCTTCGATGAGCCGGTGATGTTCGAACTGAGCTCTCGGCTGGGAAGCGACCGGCGCCTGACGGTGGAGGGCGAGACCAACCTGCCCCAGGCGACCCGCCTGCAGGTGATCGTGGAGCGCGAGCTTAGCGGGGTGCGCTGGCGGGAGCGTGTGTCGGTGGCGGAGGGGGGCTTCGTGGCAGGCCCCTTCGGCCCCGGCAGTGGACTGCCGGATGGTGGCTATCGCGTTACGGTCGATGTTCAGGAGGGCAGCGTCCAGCCGCGTTCGGTGCGTGAGCGCCTGGGTGAGGAGAATGAGCACCTCAGCGGGCCTCTGGTTCAGCAGTCGCGGCACGGCCTGGGGCAGGTGGCCCGCTACAGTCAGCGTTTCCTGGTGGGGAGCGAGACACGGCGCACCCACGATCAGGTAGAGGTGATCCGGGTCGAGTAGCCCCGTCGGTAGTTACCAGGGGACGGGCTTGCCTGCCCAGTCGAGAAAACTGCCGCTGGACTCCGGGCCGCACTCGCCCAGCACCGTCAGCAGGCGTGAGGCAACGAAGCGCGGAGAGAGTAGCTGTTCGGCGGGCACCCGGGCCTGGAAGGGGCGCGAGAGGCCGGTGTCGGTGGTGCCGGGGTGCAGGCAGACTACCGCCAGCTTAGGGTTCAGGCGCCTCAGCTCGATGGCGGCGGTTCGCATCAGCATATTGTGGGCCGCCTTGCTGGCACGGTAGGCGTACCAGCCTCCCAGCCGGTTGTCGCCGATGGAGCCCACCCGCGCCGAGAGGCTTGCCACCAGTGCGGTGTGCTTCCCCTTCAGGTTGGGCTGCAGGGCCTGGAGCAGAAGGGCCGGTGTCACGGCGTTGATGTGAAACAGATGTGTCAGGCTTGCAGGGTCCAGATCATCCAGCTTCTTTTCCGGGTGGATCCCCAGATTGGCATCGTGCAGGGTGCCGATGGCATTGAACAGCAGATGCAGTGGACCTTCCCCCATCCGCTCGGCCAGTGTCTGGTAGCCCTCCTCACGAGTGAGGTCGATGGCCAGCGCCTCATGGCGAGGGTTATCCATGGCGGGCGGGCAGCGGCCGACGGCGATCACTCGGCCCAGGCGTGGGTCTGCCAGCAGCGCCTCGACCAGTGCGCCACCGATGCCGCCGGAGGCGCCGGTGACCAGGGCAGTATAGTCTGGGGGAAGTGTGGGCAGCATGGGGGGCTCCTCGTCGGGTTGCCAGACATTGACCCCCGATCCCGCCGATGATTCCCGGGCCACGGCTGCCGAGGCGTCGGCAGGTGCGTATAATGCGGTCACTCACTCATCCATCCACCTCGGATCCGGGACACCGCAACGACATGACCGTACGCACGCGTATCGCGCCGTCACCGACCGGCGATCCTCACGTCGGCACCGCCTATATCGCCCTGTTCAATCTCTGCTTCGCTCGCCAGCACGGCGGGCAGTTCATCCTGCGAATCGAAGACACCGATCGCGTGCGCTCCACCGCAGAGTCGGAACAGATGATCCTCGACTCGTTGCGCTGGCTGGGCGTCGAGTGGGATGAGGGGCCCGATGTGGGAGGCCCCCATGGGCCCTATCGTCAGAGCGAGCGGGGGGAGATCTATGCCGAGTATGCCCGCCAGCTGATCGAGTCGGGTCATGCCTTCAAGTGCTACCGCACCAGCGAGGAGCTCGATGAGTTGCGTGAGTCGCGCAAGGCCGCCGGCATGCATCTGGCGCTCAAGCCAGCCGATCTCGCCCTGCCTGCCGACGAGCAGGCGCGTCGTGAGAGCGAGGGCTGGCCCCATGTCGTGCGCATGCAGGTGCCGGCGACCGGTACCTGTGTCATTCATGACATGCTGCGCGGCACCATCGAGGTGGACTGGGCCCAGGTCGATGCTCAGATTCTGCTCAAGTCCGATGGCATGCCCACCTACCACCTGGCCAACGTGGTCGACGACCATCTGATGGGCATCACTCATGTGCTGCGCGGCGAGGAGTGGATCAACTCGGCGCCCAAGCATCAGCTGCTCTACGAGTACTTCGGCTGGGAGATGCCGGAGCTGTGCCATATGCCGCTGCTGCGCAATCCGGACAAGTCGAAGCTCTCCAAACGCAAGAATCCAACATCGATCAATTACTATCGGCGCATGGGTTATCTGCCGCAGGCGGTGACCAACTACCTGGGTCGCATGGGCTGGTCGATGCCCGATGAGCGTGAGAAGTTCAGCCTTGATGAGATGATGGCCCACTTCGATATCCAGCGGGTCTCACTGGGCGGGCCGGTCTTTGACCTGGAAAAGCTGACCTGGCTCAACGGCCTCTATATTCGTGAGGAACTCGACGATGAGGGGTTCCTCAAGGCGCTGATGGAGTGGGCCTTCAACGAGCAGTACGTGAAGGAGATCCTGCCTCAGGTACGCCCGCGGGTCGAAACCTTCTCGGAGGTTGCCCCTCTGGCCGGCCACTTCTTCTCCGGCGTGCCGGCGATCAGCGAGACCAGCTTCGACGCCGTCAAGCTGGGGCGCGAGGACCTGGTCAAGCTGCTGCAGTTCCTGGTATGGCGATTCGAGGTCCTGCCTGCCTGGCACAAGGAGGCGCTGCTTGGTGAGGTGAAGGCGCTCTCCGCACACTTCGAGCTGAAGATGAAGGATCTACTGGCGCCTGTCTTCATTGCCATCACGGGCTCCAGTGCCAGCACATCGGTCATGGACGCCATGGCGATACTGGGCTCCGACATGACCCGGGCGCGATTGCGTCACGCCATCGCGGTGCTGGGAGGCGTTTCCAAGAAGCAGGCCAAGCGCTTCGAGAAGGAGTTCCGGGAGCTGTAAGCTTGAAGTGCTCGGCTTCGCCGAGAACTGGGAGAGCGTCGCTTCGCTCCAGGAAGCGAGAAGCTTGAAGAAAGGGCTTGAGATTCGAGTCGGCGAACTCTCAAGCTGCTTTTAGCTTCCAGCTTAAATATCTCGTGCAAAGCACGAGGGGGTTGACGAAGGGGAGGGGAATCAGTACTATACGTCTCGTCTTCACGGCACACGGGGCCTTAGCTCAGCTGGGAGAGCGCAACACTGGCAGTGTTGAGGTCAGCGGTTCGATCCCGCTAGGCTCCACCAAACGTGCCATGCGTGAAGATAACGTCCCATTCGTCTAGTGGCCTAGGACACCGCCCTTTCACGGCGGGAACAGGGGTTCGAACCCCCTATGGGACGCCACCTTCCTTCGAGAAAGGGCATCCAGCAGGATGCCCTTTCTTGTTCTCCGATGTCTATCCCCGGCGGCGATCACTCTTCGAGGCTGCCTGCCATCGATCGCGATTCCACGACGATTTTCACTTGACTTGTCCACTTTGCGGCGTTCCGGCCGGCTGTCTGTGTGCAGCCGACCGGAAATGCCCATGTCGCCGGGCTTTGTCTAAAAAGCCTTATAAAACAACAATTTAAATTAGGTCAAAAAATGATCAATCTAAGCTCAGGCCGCTTCCCATGGCGATTGTGCGACCTTTTGGAGGGGTTTTGAACAGGGTTATCCACAGAAAGTGTGGAAAACGCCAGGGCGGTGGGAAAGTCATGCTGCGGCGGCCGTGACGGACCGCCGCGAAGGGGTCAATCGAGCTTCATGGAGCGCAGGCGGCGCAGCAGGGAGGAGGTGTCCCAGCGACCGCCGCCCAGCACCTGGAGGTCGGCATAGAACTGGTCGACCAGCGCGGTCACCGGCAGGCGAGCCTGTAGCCGACGTGCCTGTTCCAGACAGATGCCGAGATCCTTGCGCATCCAGTCCACGGCGAAGCCGTGCTCGTACTCATCGGCGATCATGGTGGCGTGGCGGTTTTCCATCTGCCATGAGCCGGCCGCGCCCTTGGCGATGACGTCCACCACGCGTTGCCTGTCGAGGCCGGCCTGCTCGGCGAAGTGCAGTCCCTCGGCCAGTCCCTGGACCAGACCGGCGATGCAGATCTGGTTGACCATCTTGGTCAGCTGGCCGCTGCCGACAGGCCCCATCAGTGTCACCGCGCGGCCGAAGTGGCCGAGCAGTGACTCGACGCGAGTGAAGTCGGCCTCGTCGGCGCCGCACATGATGGTCAGGGCGCCATTCTCGGCGCCCTGCTGGCCGCCGGAGACCGGGGCGTCGATAAAGCCGATACCCTGCTCACGGCAGGCGGCATCGAGCTCCTCGGCGAGGTCGGCCGAAGCGGTGGTGTGGTCCACCAGCAGGCTGCCTGGGGCCATGCCGTGCAGGGCGCCATCCTCGCCGCGGATAACCTGGCGGACATCATCATCATTGCCGACGCAGACCAGCACCAGGTCGGCTCCGCTGGCGGCTTCACGCGGTGTGGTGTGGTGGCTGCCACCGTACTCCTCGCTCCAGGCCTCGGCCTTGGCCGGGGTCCGGTTGTAGACGCGCACGTCGAGGCCGGCACGGGCCAGGTGGCCGGCCATGGGATAGCCCATGACGCCCAGGCCGATAAAGGCGACTGTCGAGATAGTATTGCTCATGGCTCTCTCTTCATGTGGGTGGTCGAACGCTGTCAGGATGCAGAAAGCCGCCCGAAGGCGGCTCTCTGCAGCATAACGTGTGCGGCAACGGGGCGCGCGCAACCGGGCTTACTTGCCAGGGTAGTCGCGCTGGTCGTGGCCGGTGTAGAGCTGGCGGGGGCGACCGATCTTGTAGCTGTCGCTGAGCATCTCGTTCCAGTGGGAGATCCAGCCGATGGTCCGGGAGACCGCGAAGATCACCGTGAACATGTTGGTGGGGATGCCCATCGCCTTGAGGATGATGCCGGAGTAGAAGTCGACATTGGGGTAGAGCTGGCGCTCGACGAAGTACTCGTCCTCGAGAGCGATCTGCTCCAGACGCTTGGCGATCTTCAGCTGAGGATCGTCGATGCCGAGCTCCGCCAGAACTTCGTCGCAGGTCTCCTTCATCACCTTGGCGCGCGGGTCGAAGTTGCGATAGACGCGGTGACCGAAGCCCATCAGCTTGAACGGATCGTCCTTATCCTTGGCCTTGTCGATAAAGCGCTGGATGTTCTCCTCGGAGTCATCTCCGATCTCGTCAAGCATCTTCAGCACGGCCTCGTTGGCGCCGCCGTGGGCCGGTCCCCACAGCGCGGCGATACCGGCGCTGATGCAGGCGAAGGGGTTGGCACCGGTGGAGCCCGCCAGACGCACCGTGGAGGTGGAGGCGTTCTGCTCGTGATCGGCGTGAAGCATGAAGATGCGGTCCATGGCACGCGCATAGACCGGGTTGATCTTGTAGTCCTCGCACGGGGTGCTGAACATCATGTAGAGGAAGTTCTCTGCATAGTTCAGATCGTTGCGCGGGTAGTTGAACGGCTGGCCAACATTGTACTTGTAGGACATCGCCGCGATGGTCGGCATCTTGGCGATCAGGCGGATAGCGCTGATGGTGCGATCCTGCTCGACGTTGATGTCCATATGGTCGTGATAGAAGGCAGCCAGGCCTCCAACCACACCGCAGAGGATCGACATCGGGTGGGCGTCGCGGCGGAAGCCCTTGAAGAAGTTGATGATCTGGTCGTGGACCATGGTGTGGTTACGCACACGGGACTCGAAGTCCGCGTACTTGTCATCATCGGGCAGCTCCCCGAACAGCAGCAGATAGCACAGCTCGACGAAGTTGGACTGCTTGGCCAGCTGATCGATCGGGTAGCCGCGGTGCAGAAGTACACCTTTGCCGCCATCGATGTAGGTAATGGCGGACTGGCACGAGGAGGTGGCCATGAAGCCGGGGTCATAGGTGAACAGACCCTCGGCGCCGAGTCCGCGGACATCGATAACGTCGGGGCCTAGAGAACCCGAATAGACGGGCAGTTCGATCGTCTTTTCCAGGCCGTCAACCGTAAGCGTCGCTTTCCTGTCAGCCATGGAAGGCCTCCTCTCGAGTTCGTGTTAGGGCGATAAGTCATTCATTCTTGGGCATCTTCGCTGGGGGAGCCGGCGAAAAAGGTTTGCCCACTATAGAAGCGTCCCAGCGATTGTCAATTGGTCAATGGTGCGCTGCCGCATGTGCAAGGGTCCTGCTCCTGTCCAGGAGTTGTCTAGGAATTGGTGCATAGCACCATGTTGGGCTGCGGGGCGCCAACGGCGCAATAAAACCTGCGCTAAAGGGAGAGCAGCAGGCTTTGCACCATTGTCTAGTCAAGGCGCTCCCGGTTTGTCATGGGGCGGTCGGGCCCCTATAATCCACCCCGCGCGACTGGCAGGTAAAGCCGGTCTTGCCGCCCCCCGGCAACGGCCGATGCCTTCCCGAAACCACCGCCCGCCCGGAGCCACCCGAAGCTTACCGTGTGGGCCATAGAGAGTGTGTAGAGAGCCGTGAATAGCAAACGACCCGTAAATCTGGATCTGTCCACGATACAGTTTCCGCTACCCGCCCTGACGTCGATCGCTCACCGCATCACCGGCGTCATCCTCTTCATCGGTACCATCTTTGCCTTCTGGGCACTGAGCGAGTCGCTCTCATCGCCGGCAGGCTTTGCCGCGGTAAGCGATGCGCTGGCCGGCAATTTCCTGGCCAAGCTGATCGCCTGGGGCCTGCTGTCGGCTCTGGCCTTTCACTTCGTGGCCGGCATCAAGCACCTGGTCATGGATATGGATATCGGTGTGACCCTCGAGGGCGGCCACAAGAAGGCGCAGATCACCGTGGTGGCCAGCGCCGTACTGATCATTCTGGCGGGAGTCTGGGTATGGTAACCAACATCACGAACCTCGGCCGCAGTGGCCTCTCCGACTGGCTGATCCAGCGGGTCTCCGCCGTTATCCTGGCGGCCTATACGCTCTTCATCGTTCTCTATCTGCTGTTCAATCCGGATCTCGACTACCTGACCTGGAGCGGCCTGTTCGCCCAGACCTGGATGCGCATCTTCTCGCTGCTGGCCTTTATCTCTCTGGCTGGCCACGCCTGGGTTGGGCTGTGGACCGTGACGACCGACTACCTCAAGTCGACCGCCACTCGCCTGACCGTTCAACTTCTTGTCATCCTGGCCATCTTCGCCTTCCTGGTCTGGGGCATTCAGATTCTGTGGGGAGCTTGATTCATGTCCAACATGCGTAGCCTGTCCTTCGACGCGATCATCATCGGCGGTGGTGGTGCCGGCCTGCGAGCCGCCCTCGAGCTGGCCAAGTCCGGCAAGAAGACCGCGGTGCTCTCCAAGGTCTTCCCGACGCGCTCGCACACCGTGTCTGCCCAGGGTGGCATCACCTGTGCCATCGCATCGGCCGACCCCAATGACGACTGGCGGTGGCACATGTACGACACCGTCAAGGGCGGCGACTATATCGCCGACCAGGATGCCGCCGAGTACATGTGCTCCGAGGGCCCCAAGGCCGTCTTCGAGCTCGAGCACATGGGTCTGCCGTTCTCGCGTTTCGACAATGGCCGCATCTATCAGCGCCCCTTCGGCGGTCAGTCCAAGGACTTCGGTGCCGGCGGCCAGGCCGCGCGTACCTGTGCCGCGGCCGACCGTACCGGACACGCCCTGCTGCACACGCTTTATCAGAACAACCTGAAGAACAATACCACCTTCCTCAACGAGTGGTACGCCGTCGATCTGGTCAAGAATGCCAATGGCGACGTGGTGGGCTGCATCGCCATGGATATCGAGACCGGCGAAGTGGTGCACGTCAAGTCCAAGGCCACCGTCCTGGCGACCGGCGGTTCCGGTCGCATCTATGCCTCCACCACCAATGCCCTGATCAATACCGGTGACGGCGTCGGCATGGCGCTGCGTGCCGGCTTCCCGATGCAGGACATGGAGATGTGGCAGTTCCACCCGACCGGTATCTACGGTGCGGGTACCCTGGTGACCGAAGGCTGCCGCGGTGAGGGTGGCTACCTGGTCAACAAGGATGGCGAGCGCTTCATGGAGCGTTACGCTCCCAACGCCAAGGACCTGGCCGGTCGTGACGTGGTGGCCCGCTCCATGGTCATGGAGATCCTC
The DNA here is from genome assembly GCF_004347715.1 of Halomonas marinisediminis. NCBI lineage: Bacteria > Pseudomonadati > Pseudomonadota > Gammaproteobacteria > Oceanospirillales > Halomonadaceae > Halomonas > Halomonas marinisediminis. The sequence goes on from NZ_SLTR01000002.1 coordinate 133,019, forward strand.
GAGGGGCGTGGCTGCGGCGAGAACGGCGATCACGTCTACCTCAAGCTGGATCACCTGGGCGAGGAGGTCCTCGGCAAGCGTCTGCCCGGCATCGTCGAACTCTCCAAGACCTTTGCCCATGTGGATCCGGCCAAGGAGCCGATCCCGGTGGTGCCGACCTGTCACTACATGATGGGTGGCGTGCCGACCAACGTGCATGGCCAGGCCATCATGCGGGGTGAGGATGGCAAGGATCAGATCGTCAACGGCCTGTTCGCCTGCGGCGAAGTGGCCTGTGTGTCGGTTCACGGTGCCAACCGTCTGGGCGGCAACTCGCTGCTCGACCTGGTGGTGTTCGGTCGCGCGGCCGGCATGTTCATCGAAGGGGCGCTCAACGAGGGTATCGACTACCTCGATGCCTCCGAGTCCGATATCGAGACGGCGATGAAGCGCATCACCCGCTGGAACGAGTCCGAGAGCGGCGAGACGGTGCCGGAGCTCAAGCGTGAGCTGCAGGCCATCATGCAGAACTCCTTCGGCGTGTTCCGCGAAGAGGAGAACATGCAGAAGGGCGTCAAGCAGCTGGCCGAGCTGCGTGGGCGTATCGACAATGCCTACCTGCCCGACAAGTCCAACGCCTTCAACACCGCTCGTGTCGAGGCTCTCGAGCTCGATAACCTGATGGAAGTTGCCGAGGCGACCGCCATCGCGGCACTGGAGCGCAAGGAGAGCCGTGGCGCACACTCTCGCTACGACTACCCGGACCGTGACGATGTCAACTGGCTGAAGCACTCGCTCTACTTCCCGGCCGACAAGACGATTGGCAAGCGCGACGTCAACTTCGCGCCGAAGACCGTCGACACCTTCGAGCCGAAAGTCCGTACCTACTAATTCAGCTAACACGAGGGTGAGTCACGATGCTTCAGGTATCCATCTACCGCTATAACCCGGAGACCGACTCCGCGCCGTACATGCAGGAGTTTCAGGTCGACACCCAGGGCCGCGACATCATGGTGCTCGATGTCCTGCACATGATGAAGGAGCAGGACAACGGCCTGGCCTACCGTCGCAGCTGCCGCGAAGGCGTGTGTGGCTCCGATGGCATGAACATGAACGGCAAGAATGGCCTGGCCTGCATCACCCCGATCTCCGAGGTGGCGAAGGGCAACAAGCTGGTGCTGCGCCCGCTGCCGGGTCTGCCGGTCATCCGTGACCTGGTGGTCGACATGGGGCTGTTCTACCAGCAGTACGAGCGTATTCAGCCGTACCTCCAGAATGACGAGCCGGCGCCGGCCATCGAGCGCCTGCAGTCGCCGGAGGATCGCGACAAGCTCGACGGCCTCTACGAGTGTATCCTGTGCGCCTGCTGCTCCACGTCCTGCCCGTCGTTCTGGTGGAACCCGGACAAGTTCGTGGGGCCGGCGGGGCTGCTGCAGTCCTATCGCTTCCTGGTGGACTCCCGCGACACGGCTACCCGCGAGCGTCTGTCCGAGCTCGAGGATCCGTTCAGCGTGTTCCGCTGCCGCGGCATCATGAACTGTGTGGCGGTGTGTCCCAAGGGGCTCAACCCCACGCGCGCGATCGGCAAGATCCGCGAGATGCTGCTGGCCGACAGTACCTGAGCCGATGGCACTTAAATCGAGCTCCGTGGCTTGTTATCATATGCCGCAGCTCACCCCCTGTGACCCCGTGTCGCAGCGGGTGATGACATAGTGTCGGAAGCCGGTGCCCTGGGCGCCGGCTTTTGACCATGGGTTCAGTGACCACAGGTTCAGTGACCACAGGTTCCGTAACCACAGATTCAAGGTTTCCGGCCCATGATGGCCGGAGATGCCGGAAACGCATGGGCCCCAGCCGGCAGGGCACCACCGATGTCGCCGTGGCCGCGTCGCGGTGACGCCGATCACACCCCATCAGTGCAGGGTGACCGAGAGATGCAACAAGGCATAATGGAGTTGATGTGGCGCTCCTCGCACGTCAGTGGCAGCAATGTCCACTACGTGGAAGCGCTATACGAGCAGTACCTCGATGATCCCTCCGCCGTTCCCGACGAGTGGCGCCAATACTTTGACGAGCTGCCGCGCCCCGATGACGGCCCCCACCATGATGTTCCCCTGACCCCCGTCCGCGAACAGTTCCATCAGCTGGCCAGGCAGCGCCGTACGGCACTCGCGCCCGCTGCCGCCGATGGCGAGGAGAACCGTAAGCAAGTCAGGGTTCTGCAGCTGATTAACGCCTACCGCTTCCGCGGTCACCAGAAGGCTGATATCGATCCCCTCAAGCTGCGTAGCGAGACGCCGGTCCCCGACCTCGACCTCTCCTTCCACCAGCTGACGAAGGCCGATCTCGATACCGAGTTCCAGACCGGTTCGTTCTTTCTGGGCATGGACAAGGCACCGCTCAAGGAGATCGTCGACGCCCTGGAGAAGACCTACTGCCGCTCCATCGGCTGCGAGATCATGCACATCGTCGATACCGAGGAGAAGCGTTGGCTGCAGCAGCGCTTCGAGTCGGTACGCAGTGCGCCCGCCTTCAGCAACGACGTGCGTCAGCACGTGCTGGAGAGGCTGACCGCCGCCGAAGGCCTGGAGAACTATCTGGCCTCCAAGTATCCGGGGACCAAGCGCTTCGGCCTGGAGGGGGGCGAGTCCTTCATTCCGATGATGGATGAGTTGATCCAGCGTGGCGGTGGCTATGGCATCAAGGAGGTGGTGATCGGCATGGCCCACCGCGGGCGCCTCAACCTGCTGGTCAACATCCTTGGCAAGAACCCCGGCGAGCTGATCGACGAGTTCGACGGCAAGAAGGTCATAGAGCGTGGCTCCGGCGACGTCAAGTACCACCAGGGGTTCAGTTCCAACGTCATGACGCCGGGTGGCGAGGTGCACCTCGCACTGGGCTTCAACCCCTCTCATCTCGAGATCGTCGCCCCGGTGGTCGTGGGCTCGGTGCGCGCCCGTCAGGATCGCCGTGACGATAGTGAAGGCAACAAGGTACTGCCGATCAACATCCATGGTGATGCCTCGTTCGCCGGACAGGGCGTGGTCATGGAGACCTTCCAGATGTCCCAGACCCGTGCCTACAAGACCGGCGGCACGGTGCACATCGTCATCAACAACCAGATAGGCTTTACCACCTCGCATCCCGAGGACTCGCGTTCCACGGAGTACTGCACGGATATCGCCAAGATGGTTCAGGCGCCGGTCTTCCACGTCAATGGTGATGATCCCGACGCCGTGCTGCACGCGACCCAGGTGGCCTTGGATTATCGCCAGCAGTTCAAGAAGGATGTGGTGATCGATCTGGTCTGCTACCGCCGTCGTGGCCACAACGAGGCCGACGAGCCCAGCGGCACCCAGCCGATGATGTACCGCAAGATCAAGGATCATCCCACCTCGCGGGCGATCTATGCAGAGCGACTGGTGGCACAGGGCGTCCTCACCGAGGAGGAAGCCAAGGCCATGGTCGAGACCTATCGCGAGGACTTGATCGCCGGCAACCATGTGGCCAACGCCCTGGTGCAGCAGCCTAATACTTCGCTGTTCGTCGACTGGAAACCCTATCTGGGACATGAGTGGACGGGCTACGCCGACACCACGGTGCCGATGAAGAAGCTGCAGCGCCTGGCGGCGAAGATGTGCGAGATTCCCGATGGCATCGAGGTACAGCGCCAGGTGGCCAAGATCTACGCCGATCGGCGCAAGATGCAGGCCGGTGGCCTGGCCCTCAACTGGGGCTTCGCCGAGACCCTGGCCTACGCCACGCTGATCGACCAGGGGCACCCGGTGCGCATCACCGGCCAGGACGTGGGACGCGGTACCTTCTCACATCGCCACGCGGTGGTGCATAACCAGAAGGATGGCAGCGCCTATGTGCCGCTGCAGCACATGGCTGATGGTCAGCCACGCTTCACCATTCACGACTCCTTCCTCTCCGAGGAGGCGGTGCTGGCCTTCGAGTATGGCTATGCCACCACCGCGCCCAACGATCTGGTGATCTGGGAGGCGCAGTTCGGCGACTTCTTCAACGGCGCCCAGGTCGTGGTCGACCAGTTCATCTCCTCTGGCGAGACCAAGTGGGGACGCCTGTGCGGGCTGACCATGCTGCTGCCCCATGGCTATGAGGGGCAGGGGCCTGAGCACTCCTCGGCACGCCTGGAGCGCTTCCTGCAGCTGTGTGCCGAGCACAACATGCAGGTCTGTGTGCCGACCACCCCGGCGCAGATCTTCCATCTGCTGCGCCGTCAGGTGATTCGCAAGGTCAGGAAGCCACTGGTGGTGATGTCGCCCAAGAGCCTGCTGCGCCACAAGGATGCGACATCGAGCCTGGATGAGCTGGCCGATGGCGGGTTCCAGATGGTGCTGGCCGACCAGGCCAGACTGGAGGCCGAGAAGGTCGAGCGCATCATCCTGTGTGCCGGCAAGGTTTACTATGACCTGGCCGCCTGGCGGGAGGAGAATGCCCGTGATGATGTCGCCATCCTGCGTGTCGAACAGCTCTACCCCTTCCCCAAGGAGGAGCTCTTCGAGGCGATCAAGGCGTACACCAACGTCACCGACATCGTGTGGTGCCAGGAGGAGCCGCTCAACCAGGGCGCCTGGTACCCGAGTCAGCACCATATGCGTGCCGTAGCGGAAATGCTCAAGGACGGTCTGGGTGGCAAGCTCAAGTTTGCCGGTCGTCCGGCATCGGCGGCACCCGCGGCCGGTTACATGTCCGTGCACACCGAACAGCAGCGCCAGCTGGTGGAAGACGCCTTCAATCTGTAATGGCGCCCACCGGGACGAGAGAGAACTTACAAGGGATACGACATGGCTACCGAGATCAAGGCCCCAACCTTTCCGGAATCCGTTGCCGAAGGCAGCGTCGCTGCCTGGCACAAGAAGCCGGGTGACAGCGTCGAGCGTGACGAGCTGATCGTCGAGATCGAGACCGACAAGGTGGTGCTCGAAGTGCTGGCCCCTGAGGCGGGCGTTCTCTCCGAGACACTGGTCGAGGAGGGCGACACCGTGGAGTCCGAGCAGGTGCTGGGACGTATCGGTGAAGGCGAGGCCAAGGGCGGCAAGGCGTCGGCAGAGAGCGGCGACAAGCAAGACGCCAAGGCCGAGAAGTCGTCCGAGGCCAAGGCCGAGAAGCCGGCTGCCGGCGGCGGCGAGAAGCATGAGGTGAAGGCGCCGACCTTCCCCGAGTCGATCCAGGAAGGCACCGTGGCCAGCTGGAACAAGCAGGTCGGTGAAGCGGTCAAGCGCGACGAGGTGCTGGCCGAGATCGAGACCGACAAGGTGGTGCTGGAAGTCGTGGCGCCCGCCGATGGCGCCCTCGTCGAGATCAAGGCCGAGGAGGGCAGTCAGGTCGAGTCCGAGGCGGTGCTTGGCATCTTCGCCGAGGGTGCCGGCGGTGAGGGAGCCACGGCCGCCGATGTCGAGCCGGCTGCCTCCGCCGATGATGGCGCCAGCGACGAGCAGGTGGGGGACAAGATCCTGGCCCCGGCCGCACGCAAGCTGGTGGCCGAACATGACCTCGATGTCAGCAAGATCGAAGGGACCGGCAAGGGCGGTCGCATCCTCAAGGAGGATGTGCAGCGCGCCGTCAAGGAGGGCTCTGCCGCCAAGGGCGCCAAGGCGTCCACCGGTGCCGCCAAGGCAGCCTCTCCGGCGCCTGCCGTCGAGGGCGAGCGCCCCGAGAAGCGTGTGCCGATGAGTCGCCTGCGCCAGACCATCGCCAAGCGTCTGGTTCAGGCCCAGCAGACCGCCGCCATGCTGACCACCTACAACGAGGTGGACATGGGCGCGGTGATGGCGCTGCGTGCCCAGTACAAGGACACCTTCGTCAAGACTCACGACGTCAAGCTCGGTTTCATGGGCTTCTTCGTCAAGGCGGCCAGCGAGGCTCTCAAGCGCTTCCCTGACGTCAATGCCTCCATCGACGGTACCGACATCGTCTATCACGGCTACCAGGATATCGGCGTGGCGGTCTCCACTGATCGTGGCCTGGTGGTGCCGGTACTGCGTGATACCGACAGCATGAAGATCGCCGATGTCGAGAAGGGCATCGTCGACTTCGGCAAGCGGGCGCGTGACGGCAAGCTCGGCATCGACGAGATGCAGGGTGGTACCTTCACCATCACCAACGGCGGTATCTTCGGGTCGCTGATGTCCACGCCGATCATCAACCCCCCGCAGACGGCGATTCTGGGCATGCACAAGATCCAGGAACGCCCCATGGCGGTGAACGGCAAGGTCGAGATCCGTCCGATGATGTACCTTGCGGTCTCCTACGATCACCGCATGATCGACGGCAAGGACGCGGTGCAGTTCCTCGTCACCATCAAGGAGCTGCTGGAAGATCCGGCACGCCTGCTGCTGGATATCTGAGCGGCACGAGCCGCCGGCTGATCCCGGCGGCGCCTGAACCCAAGACATGCAACAGGAGCCAATATGGCCGACAAGTTTGATGTGATCGTGATCGGTGCGGGCCCCGGTGGCTACGTGGCCGCCATTCGTGCCGCCCAGATGGGTCTCAAGACGGCCTGTGTCGAGAAGTGGATCGGCAAGGAAGGCAAGGTCGTGTTCGGTGGCACCTGCCTGAACGTGGGCTGCATCCCGTCCAAGGCGCTGCTCGAGGCCTCCCACAAGTTCGTCGAAGCCAAGCACGACTTCGATGATCTGGGTATCCAGGCCAGCGACGTCCAGATGGACGTCGAGAAGATGATCGCCCGCAAGGACAAGATCGTGAAAAACCTCACCGGTGGCATCGCCGGCCTGTTCAAGGCCAATGGCGTGACCGGCATCGAGGGAACCGGCAAGGTGACCGGTGGCAAGCAGGTCGAGGTCACCGACCAGGATGGCAAGGCCACCACCTACGAGGCCGATAACATCATCATCGCCGCTGGCTCCGTGCCGGTGGAGATCCCGCCGACTCCGCTGACCGACGACATCATCGTCGACTCCACCGGTGCCCTGGAGTTCACCGAGACGCCCAAGCGCCTGGGTGTGATCGGCGCCGGCGTGATCGGTCTCGAGCTGGGCAGCGTCTGGAACCGCCTGGGCTCCGAGGTCACCGTGCTTGAGGCCATGGACAGCTTCCTGCCGATGGTCGACGGTGCCATCGCCAAGGAGACCCAGAAGCTGCTCAAGAAGCAGGGGCTGGATATCAAGCTGGGCGCCCGCGTCACCGGCTCCGAGGTCAAGGATGGCGAGGTCACCGTCAAGTACAGCGACGGCGACAACGACCAGGAGATGACCTTCGACAAGCTGATCGTCTGCGTCGGCCGCAAGCCCTACACCCAGGGTGTGGTTGGCGACGGCGTTGGCGTGGAGACCGACGAGCGCGGCTTTATCCAGGTCGATGACCAGTGCCGCACCAGCGTGCCGAACGTCTACGCCATCGGCGACTGCGTGCGCGGCCCGATGCTGGCTCACAAGGCGTCCGAAGAGGGCATCATGGTGGCCGACATCATCGCCGGCCATAAGGCCGAGATGAACTACGACGCCATCCCCAACGTCATCTACACCTTCCCCGAGGTGGCCTGGGTCGGCATGACCGAGCAGGATGCCAAGGCCAAGGGCATCGAGGTCAAGACGGGCGCCTTCCCGTTTGCCGCCAGCGGTCGCGCCATGGCTAACAATGCCACCGAGGGCCAGGCCAAGATCATCGCCGATGCCGAGACCGACCGCGTGCTGGGTGTGCATATCGTCGGCCAGCATGCCGGCGAGATGATTGCCCAGGGGGTCATCGCCCTGGAGTTCGGTTCAAGCGCCGAGGATCTGGCGCTGACCTGCTATGCCCACCCGACCATGTCGGAGGCGGTGCATGAGGCCGCGTTGGCCGTGGAGGGCCATGCCATCCACATGGCCAATCGCAAGAAGAAAAAGAAGTAAGGATAACAAGCGCCGCCCACCGGGCGGCGTGCCCCTTCCGGCGATGCATCGGAGGGGACGGTGGTGCCTCCTGAGTCAGACCGCCGAGGTCGAGCCGGGGGTGCCGTTCGAGTCACATGCAACCAATGGCATGAATCGATGAACCTTCACGAGTATCAAGGCAAGCAGCTGTTTGCCGACTATGGTCTGCCGGTGTCCAAGGGCTTTGCCGTGGATACCCCCGAAGAAGCCGCGGAAGCCTGCAAGAAGATCGGCGGCGACATGTGGGTTGTCAAGGCCCAGGTCCACGCTGGCGGTCGCGGCAAGGCCGGTGGTGTCAAGCTGGTCAAGAGCGCGGAGGAGGCCAAGGCCTTCGCCGAGCAGTGGCTGGGCAAGAACCTGGTGACCTTCCAGACCGACGCCAATGGTCAGCCGGTCGCCAAGATCCTGGTCGAGACCTGCACCGATATCGCCGACGAGCTGTATCTGGGTGCCGTGGTCGACCGTGGCACCCGCCGCGTGGTCTTCATGGCCTCCACCGAGGGCGGTGTCGAGATCGAGAAGGTCGCCGAGGAGACCCCCGAGAAGATTCTCAAGGCCGAGATCGATCCGCTGGTGGGTGCACAGCCCTACCAGGCGCGTGAGCTGGCCTTTGCCCTGGGCCTGAAGGGTGACCAGGTCAAGCAGTTCACCAAGATCTTCCTGGGCCTCTCCAAGATGTTCCACGACAAGGATCTGGCGCTGCTCGAGATCAACCCGCTGGTGATCACCGACGAGGGCAACCTGCACTGCCTCGACGCCAAGATCGGCCTGGACGGCAACGCCCTCTACCGCCATCCGGACCTGCAGGCCATGCGTGACCCCTCCCAGGAGGACGAGCGTGAGGCCGAGGCCGCGGCGTGGGAACTCAACTACGTGGCCCTCGACGGCAATATCGGCTGCATGGTCAACGGTGCCGGCCTGGCGATGGGTACCATGGACATCGTCAACCTGCACGGCGGCAGCCCGGCCAACTTCCTTGACGTTGGCGGCGGCGCCACCAAGGAGCGCGTGGCCGAGGCCTTCAAGCTGATCCTCTCCGACGACAACGTCAAGGCCGTGCTGGTCAACATCTTCGGCGGCATCGTGCGCTGCGACATGATCGCCGAGGGCATCATCGGTGCCGTCGAGCAGGTCGGTGTCAATGTGCCGGTCGTGGTGCGTCTGGAAGGTACCAACGCCGAACTGGGCGCCGAGAAGCTGGCATCCAGCGGACTCAACATCATCGCTGCCGAGAGCCTCACCGATGCGGCTCAGCAGGTAGTCAAGGCAGCGGAGGGCAAGTAATGAGCATCCTGATCGACAAGAGCACCAAGGTCATCTGCCAGGGCTTCACCGGTGGCCAGGGGACCTTCCACTCCGAACAGGCCATCGCCTACGGTACCCAGATGGTCGGTGGCGTGACCCCGGGCAAGGGCGGCCAGGAGCACCTCGGTCTGCCGGTGTTCAACACCGTCAAGGAAGCCGTGGAGAAGACCGGCGCCGAGGCCAGCGTGATCTACGTGCCGGCCCCGTTCTGCAAGGACTCGATCCTCGAGGCTGCCAACGCCGGCATCAAGCTGATCGTGTGCATCACCGAAGGCATCCCGACCCTCGACATGCTCGATGTCAAGGTCAAGTGTGATGAGCTGGGCGTGCGCCTGATCGGCCCCAACTGCCCGGGCGTTATCACTCCCGGCGAGACCAAGATCGGCATCATGCCGGGCCATATCCACAAGCCCGGTCGGGTCGGCATCGTGTCGCGTTCCGGCACCCTGACCTACGAGGCGGTCAAGCAGACCACCGATCACGGCTTCGGCCAGTCCACCTGCGTGGGCATCGGCGGCGACCCGATCCCGGGCTCCAGCTTCATCGACATCCTCGAGATGTTCGAGAAGGACCCGGCCACCGAGGCGATCGTGATGATCGGCGAGATCGGCGGCACCGCCGAGGAAGAGGCGGCCGCCTACATCAAGGCCAACGTCTCCAAGCCGGTGGTCTCCTACATCGCCGGCGTCACCGCGCCTCCCGGCAAGCGCATGGGCCACGCCGGTGCCATCATCTCCGGTGGCACGGGTACCGCGGACGAGAAGTTCGCCGCCCTGGAAGATGCCGGTGTGAAGACCGTGCGCTCCCTGGCTCAGATCGGCGACGCGCTGAAGGAAGTGACCGGCTGGTAAGTCAGTTGCTGCTCATGTAGAGCGATAGCCAAAGGGCACCTTCGGGTGCCCTTTTTCGTAGGCCTTTTTCGGGGCGAGGGGCAGGGGATCTATGCCTCGGCGAGGCAGCAGCGGTCGCGCCCCTGGCGCTTGGCGGCCAGCAGGGCCCGGTCGGCGCGCTCGATGGTGGCCTGATACCCCTCGCCGGGCTGCCATTCGGCGATGCCGGCGCTGGCGGTGATAAAGACCGAGAGGGTATCGCCATCGGCTGGTATTCTGAGGTCTCGTAACTGATCGGTCAGTCGCTGCACCAGGAGGTGGGCCTTGTCGAGTGGCGTCTCTGGCAGCACCAGCAGGAACTCTTCCCCGCCCCAGCGCCCGCACATGTCATGCTGTCGCAGCGACCCCATCAGGTGCTTGGCGAGGGTCACCAGGACCCGGTCGCCGGTGACGTGCCCATGGCAGTCGTTGACGGCCTTGAAGTGGTCGATGTCCAGCATCACCAGGCTCAGCGTACCGCTCTGGCGAGCGGTACCGACGGTCAGCCCTTCCAGCCGTTCATGCAGACAGCGTCGGTTGGCCAGGCCGGTCAGGGGGTCCTGGCGCGAAACATCCCGGAGCGCCTGGTTGCGCTCGTGCAGGAGGTCTTGAAACCCGTCGGCGATGCGCGATAGCTTGTGCTGGCGTCGGTGTTGACGCTCGAGCTGCTGCCGTGTCTCCTGCAGGTCCTGCTGGGCCCCCTTCTGAAAGCCGTCGGCGATGGTGACCAACCGTTCCAGCCGCTCCTGCTGCGACAGGTGATGCCGATAGAGGCGCTGCAGCGCCGAGTGCAGCCTGTGGCCCCGGTACTCCTCCGTCGCCAGCAGGTCCGCCACCTCCTCCAGCAGCTCCCGCTCGCGTTGGCTCACGTGGACACTTCCAGGGCACGAATGGTGAAGGGGTAGCTGCAGTCCTCCTTGAACTCCTCGGCCAGCTCGGCGATGCGGTCGTTGCGGACATCGTAGTGCCACACGACCTCGACCCGGCGGCCCCCCTGGTAGGCCTCCTCGAGGAGGTCGAAGATATCCATCATGACCTTTACCGAACTGGTGTTGAGATAGACCAGCTCGAGGCGGAGTTCGAGAGGGCGTGACTCCTGGGTAAGATAGCTCTCGACCCAGTCGATCACCGGGCCGAACAGCTCATAGGAGTTCTCCGGATAGGAGTCTCCCTGCATGCAGAGGCGTCCCGCCTGCCAGTCACTCTGGATGGCGGGGGTGGACACGCTACCCGCCAGGTTCAGGTCCTGGTTCATGATCACTCTCCCTTTAGATGGTCGCCGTCAGGTTGAAGAAGCTTCGGCCTGAGGATAGTGGCTGCAGAGACGCCACCAGCGGGCGGGTCGACTTGCGCGCCATGTCGATCAGCCCCAGGCCCGCGCCGCTGTCGGCCGACTCGTCGCGGGGGCGTCGCAGCTGCTGCTTGTAGGCACGCTTGAGAGCCGCCGCATCCAGGGGGGCCAGGCTCTCCACGGCCTCGACCAGGCGTTGGCCGTCGGCGTCTTCCACCAGGTTGCCGGCCGATACCTGATAGTGCCCTTCGCTGTCTCGCGCCACGGCGATGGTCGCGGTCGCATCCTCCTCCCCATACTCGCGGCGGGTCGCATAGTGACGGATATTCTGGGTCATCTCGATATAGACGGCGAAGACATCCATGGCCGCCGATGGCGCCGCAGACTGATGGTTCAGGTAGTTGCGCAGCGCGTGCCCGATCTCCTCGATCAGGCTGCGTGAGATGGGGCCGTTGAAGCACAGCATGATGCGCTGCTGGAGATAGGTGTTACGCAAGGTCAGAAGGTCCATGGCCTCTCCGCGTATGAGGTTGGTGATGGCGCCGTGATCAGGTATCCGCTGACGCGGCCGGCGTGAAGCGAAAGCATAGCAGGGTAATGTCGTCGCGCTGGGGATGCTGGCCACGATAGGCATCGAGCTCCGCTTCGTAGCGGGCGATCTGCTGATCAAGCGGGGCGGTGGCATGGCGCTTGAGCATCTGCTCGAAGCGGGCATTGCCGAAGCCGAAGCCGTGTTCGCCCCCCGCCTGGTCGAGGAAGCCATCGGAGCAGAGGGAGTAGGTCCAGTGACCATGCAGCGGCAGGGTGCGATTCTCGTAGGTCATGGCGCGCCTCTGGCCCAGGGCGCGGCGGCCGCCGGGGTAGATCGCCAGCTCCTCACCGTCGCTGGCATAGAGCGACATCTTGGCGCCGGCGAACGTCAGCTGTTCGCCGTCGCGCTCTATCCAGACCAGGCCGATATCCATATTGGTGGCGATGGAGGCGGGCAGGCTCTCGTGATGCAGCGTCTCGCGACTCTGGCGGTGGGTCTCGTTGAGGATGCCCGCCGGGTCGTCGGCTCCCACCTTGAGGATGGCGTGGTCGATGATCGCTCGAGCCAGCATGGTCATCAGCGACCCCGGCACACCATGCCCGGCACAGTCGACCACCCCCATCAGATAGCCACCGTCGGTGGCGTGAAAGATGTAGAAGTCACCGCCGACCTGGTCTCGCGGGCGCCACAGAAGCGCATGGCGGTCGGCCAGGTGGCGTGCCAGTTGTCGGTCGGGAAGGATGGCGCGCTGGATGATGCTGGCATACTCCAGAGAGGCGTCGATCTGGCGGCGGGCCGCGGTCATCCTCGCGTTGCTGGACTCCAGGGCCTGGGTCCGCCGGCGAACCTTCTCTTCCAGTTCGCGAGTGTGACGCTGTACCTGACCCGCCATATGCGAGAAGGCCCTCGACAGCTCGCCGATTTCGTCACGGCGCTCGGTCGGCAGACGGCTGTCGTAGTCGCCGCTGGCGATGGCCTGGGCCGAATGCTGCAGCCGGCGCAGGGGGGCGAGAACCAGGCGTTCGATACCGTAGGCGAATCCCGCCATCAGGATCAGGAATACCAGCAGCAGGGCACTCGCCAGGGGCAGAAGCCAGCGGCTGTCGATAAGCGGGGCGCTCTTCAGGTCCAGGGCCGTCACCACCAGCCACTTGAGCTCGGGGATATAGCCCAACGTGACCAGGCGCGGTGCACCCTCGAGCTCCGCTTCCAGGGTGACTACCGTGCCGGGATGTCGCTGCACATCGGCGATTGACGCCTCCAGCCGGTTGCGCTGGGCATCGTTGCCGAGCAGCGCCTGCAGACGGGGGGCGTCATCGTTGAGGTCGGTCAGTGCGCCGGAACTCAGCGCCAGCTGGCTGCGGTCGGGGTGGGCCTGAATGGCACCCCGGGCATCGATGATAAGCGGCGTCAGACCGGGGGCGCTGCTGCGCATGAAGTCGTCGAGGAAGCGGCTCAGGTCGAGGCCGCCGCCGGCCAGACCCAGGGGGCGGTCGCCGTCCATGATCTTGACGTTGAACCAGACCTTGGCCAGCTCCAGCTTGGCGTCGAGGTTGACGTTGATGTTGTAGCCGTCGCCGCCGGCCATGGTCGCGAAGTACCAGGCGTTGTCGGGATCGTCGGGAACGACCCGGTAGCGAGGAAGACGGCTCTGAGGGGCAAGGCCGTCATTGTAGTAGTAGTTGCCGGTCTCGTGATTGACGATGAAGTAGGCGTCACCACTGAACTGCTGGCGAAACCCTCTGGCCTCGCGGAAGAAGCGGTCACGGCGTGCCGCGTGATCCGGCTCGCCGAGCCATTCGCGGGTCACTACCGAGTCGGCGAAGCGTCGGGAGAGAGCCAGCTCACGGGAAACGGGGGTCAGAATCTTCTGCATGTGCAGAAGGGTGTACTGCTCGGCGTAGCGTGTGGCGAAGTGGTGACGGACATTGTCGAGGGCCAGCCAGCCGATCAGAAGGGCTGGAATCAGGGCCAGCAGACAGGCCAGCAGCAGGCTCAGGGTGGACTGTCCGCGCAGTCCCCAGCGATAGGCCATGGGGTTTCCCTTGCGTCGATCCCGAAGCGGCCTGGCATGACCGGCCTATTCGGAACCCTTGTTCTTCATTGTTGAATAAACAATGCCACAATTGCCGTCGTTCGACGACCCTCGACGCGGGGGCGGGAGGGAGCAGGGCGATCGCCATGGCGGGATCGGCATGGCAATCGCCTGCGAGCTTGCGTGCTTCTTGGGGGAGAGGCGAGATTACTCGGCGGGGCGCGCCACCAGCGAGCGGGTCTCCTCGCGGGCCTCGATCAGCGCCACGCGAACGTGATCGCCGAGCTTGTAGCGCTCCTCGCTCTCGATCTGGATACGTCCTTCCTTGTCGTCGATGGCGACCTTGGTGCGCTCACTGTGCATCATCGGTGCCGGCACGAAGGCGGTGGCACCGTTGGCCGTCAGACGCACGCGCATGCCGCCGCGGTTGATCTGGATGATCTCGGCGTCGAAGGTCTCCTGGGATTCGGCGGCCGGCGTCAGGTAGCGCACGTAGAGCCAGTCCTTGACGTCACGCTCGGCCATCCGGTTGAGGCGGCGCCGCTCGGTGAGCTGCTCGGTGAGCTCGAGGCTCGCCTCGGCCGGTGCCTGCTCCCCCTTGAGCACTCGCTTGATCAGGCGATGGTTGACCATGTCGCCATACTTGCGGATCGGCGAGGTCCAGGTGGCATAAGCGGGGAGGCCCAGGCCGAAGTGCGGGCCGGGCTTGGCCGACATGCTGGTGAAGCCCTGGAAGCGGCGCAGGCGGGCGTCGAGCCAGGCGTCATCGCGGCCTTCCAGCTCACGCTTGAGCTCCTTGTAGCGGGGCAGCTCGGTAAGCGCCTCGCGCTCCACGGCGATTTCCTGGCTGGCCAGGAACTCCTGGGCGGCCTCGGCCTTGTCATCCTCGAAGGCGCGGTGCACGTTGAAGATACCGTGGCCGATATGCTCCGACAGCAGGTCGGCACAGCAGGCGTTGGCGGCGATCATCGACTCCTCGATCATGCGATTGGCGATACGCCGCTCCTCGGTGCGGATATCCAGCACATTGCCGGCACTGTCCAGATCGAAGACGAAGTCGGGACGATCCTTGAACACCAGGGCGTGCTCGGCACGCCAGGCACTGCGTGCCTCAGTGAGGTCGCGCAGCGCCTTGAGCTGCTCGCCGATCGCGTCTGCCGGCGCCCAGTCGCCCTGGCCCTCGAGCCAGTCGGATACCCGGTCGTAGGCCAGACGAGCATGCGACATCGCGGTGGCGGCGAAGAAACGGTAGTCGCCCAGGCTGCCATCGGCGTGCACGGTCAGCGTGCAGGCCAGCACGGGGCGCTCCTTCTCCTCCCACAGCGAGCAGAGGTCGTCGGCCAGCTGCTCGGGCAGCATGGTGACGTTCTGGCCCGGCAGATAGACGGTGAAGGCACGGGTGCGCGCCTCGAGGTCGGCGGCATGCCCCTCCTCGACGTAGGCGGTGGGGTCGGCGATGGCCACGCTGAGGTCCCAGCCGCCCTCCGCACGCGGCACGATGCGCAGTGCATCGTCCATGTCGCGGGTCTTCTCGCCGTCGATGGTGAAGAACGGCTCGGCGGTCAGGTCCACCCGCTCGAGGCCCTCGTCACGCAGCGGCCAGTCGTCACCAGCGTCCGGGCACTCCTGCTCCAGGGCGTGGCGGGCGAGGGTCACGCGCCACGGCACGGCCGGGTCATCAGCCTTGGCCACCAGCTCGTCGATCTGGGTGAAGAAGCCGCGGTCGTCGGCCTTCAGGGGGTGGCGTACCAGGCGTGCCACCACCCAGTCGGCATCGCCGATGGTGCTCTCATCGAGGCTGCGCTTGATGCGGGCCTTGAGGACATTCTTGATGGAGGGGTGGTCCGGCACCACGGCCAGCCGGCCATCGCGCTTCTGGACCCGGGCGATAAAGCGCTCCAGTCCCTGTTCGATGAGGGTGTCGGGCTCGACGCTCTTCTTCTCGCCCTCCTCATGAAGCACCGCTGCCACGCGATCGCCATGCAGCACCTGCTTCATGGCGGGGGGCGGTACGAAGTAGGAGTCGCCCTCATCGGTTTCGAGAAAGCCGAAGCCCTTCTCGGTGGCCTTGATCACGCCCTCGACACGAGGGGTGGTGGAGCGAATCTGTTGCTTGAGCTGAGCAAGCAAGGCGTTGTTCTGCAGCATGATCACGAACGTGTGGCGGGGGTAGGCTGGCCACTATACGGATTCCCGCTCGCCGCGCCAAACACGTCGCGAGGGCGCGCCATGAATCAGTGGCTTGGCGCGGAACGCAGGTGCCGGTAACGCAAGACGACGCCTGCCGGGGCCGGCACCAAGCGTGTCTTGTGGGCTCAGCTCACCGTAATGACCGAGCATTCGGCGGCGTGTGCCACCTTGTGGGAGACGCTGCCCACCACGAACCCTTTGAGATCGCCCAGGCCGCGGCTGCCCATGACGATGGCGTCGACGCCTCGCCTGTGTGACTCGCTGAGGATGGTCCGTGCCGGATCGCCCTGGGCGATCACTGTCTCGACGTTGGAGATTCCGGCGTCGCGGGCGGCCTGCTCGGCGCGCGCCACGATCTTGCGACCGGCTGCCTCGAGCTCCTCTTCCGAGGCCTTGAGGTCGACAGCGCCGATGCCCCACACCAGCAGCGTATCGTGGGCGAGCTTTTCGGGGATATGCAGCAGGGTCAGCCTGGTCTCACTCTGCTGTGCCAGCTGGCAGGCCACGGCGAGCGCCTGCTGGGCGTGCTTGGAGCCATCGACGGGAACCAGAATGGAGGTATACACGGTGAGACTCCTTATCGGTTGGGGCCTAACTCGAGCCTAGCCGCTTTCCCAGCACGGGTCATGTGCCATGGCGCCCGGTGGGCCTAAGCTTGACCTGCATCAGGTCCGCCACGCTCCCCCTCCGCCTCGAGGCGACGCAGCTGCTGCCATAGCTCCCGGCGCAGATCCGCCAGGCGCGGGGCCTGCTCCTCCTCGAAGGACAACGGGCGAGTCAGACGCTGGGTGCGCAGCCCCAGCCGCGCACTGGTCAGGCCGATGCCGAGCCCCTGGGCGGCCCGTGTGGAGAGGCGCCCGGCCAGGTTCATCGAGAGCATCTCCATGCCGGCCTCGCCGGCCATCTCGGTGGCGCCGGCGAAGGCCATCTGGCGCAGCACTTCCCGCAGCAGGCGCAGGCGGGCGGCATAGCCCAGTTCCAGCCCGTAGAGGCGACACAGACGGTCGACCATCGCCAGGCTGCGCCAGGCCACCAGCGACATGTCCACCAGGGTGAGCGGGCTGACCGCCACCATGACCGCGGTCTCTCCGGACATCCGAGAGATCAGACGGCGGGCCGCCCGATCGCGTGGGGCCAGCAGGTGATGGTCGAGCAGAGTATATAGTTCGGCCGCGCCGTGATGGGGTTGTCGCGCGGTCAGGAAGGCCTGCCAGTGCGGATGGTCGGTATCCAGGTCAAGGGCACGGCGCAGGGTATCGGCGGTGGCGTCGGCCTCGCCGCGGGTGGCCGTGGAGAGGTCTCCCAGACGCTTGCGTAGCCGGTCATGGCGGCGCAGTCGGCGCAACCGCCAGAGTTCGCGGCCGAGGGCGCTTGCGCCGAGGGCCAGGGCGATCAGCAACAGCAGGCTCCAGGCGCCGGCCAGCCAGTCGCCGCCAAGACCAGCAGCATACAGGGTGGTGCCGGCCTCGATGGTCCCCAGCCCCAGGGTGCCGCCAAGCAGCATCAGCAATCCCCAGCGGCGCTTGCGGGGGCGCCCCAGGCTGGCCTCTATCGCCACTTCGGCTGGCTCATGGCTCGTAGCCAGTGCCTGGCTCGGCAGGTCGTGGGCATAGGCCTCGGGTGGGCGCGGATCCCTTGGTGCGGGGGAGGGGGGCGGCTCCTCCAGGGAGAAACGCCGTCCGGGGCGGGGGTCATGGGGCGTGCTCACGTCAGCTTGTCTCCGATCAGCCAGTCGAGGGCGGCATCCATGCGGATATGGGGCAGGGCGCCATCTTCCATGGGCAGCGGGCGGAAGGCCGGAAAGTCGAAGCCCTGACGTGTCCAGAAGGCGTCGTCGGGAAGTCGCTCCGGCACCTCGCCGGGATAGATCAGCAGCGGCTCGCCATCCAGTCCGGTGCCGCGCAGCGCCGGGGTGCGCCGCCCCTGGCTCTCGACCTCGCGTGACTCGCTGGCGCGGATCGCCGCCAGTGACAGGGCGCGTACGGGGACATCGGCATAGCGCAGGTCCTTGAGGGGCTCGGTCAGCAGGGCCTCGAGCAGCGCCACCAGGCGAGGGTGCTGTTCGGGCGTTACATGATCGGCCTTGGTGGCGGCGATGGCCAGGCGATCGATACGCGGGGCGAATAGCCGCGAGAGCAGGCTGCGCTGGCCGTAATCGAAGCTCTGCATCAGGTTGGCAAGTGCCCGGGAAAGGTCCTGAAAACGCTCGGGACCCGCATTCAGCGCTCCCAGCAGATCGACCAGCACGATCTGACGATCGAAACGCCGGAAATGGTCGCGATAGAAGGGGCGCACCACATGTTGCTGATAGTAACGAAAGCGCCGCGCCAGGGTAGCGTAGTTGCTCGACTCGGATAGGCCGGCCAGGACAGAGGGGTCCGTGTCGTCCACTCCGGGCAGCGGGAAGAACTGCAGGACCGGCGCGCCAGACAGGTCCCCGGGAAGCAGGAAGCGACCGGGCTGCAGATCGGCGAAGCCCGCCTCCCGGGCGCTGCGAAGCCCGGCGGCGAAGTGCTCACTGATCTCGGCCAGCTGCGCCTCGTCGGCCTCGGCGGCGAGGTCGAGCCTGGCCACCGCGGCCTGCCAGTCGGCGAAGTGGGCCGCGCGCTGGCTGCCTTCCAGGGTATGTTGTCGCGCACACCAGCCCGGATAGTCCAGGCCCAGCAGCGGCAGATCGAGGAGCCATTCGCCCGGATAGTCGAAGAGGTCCAGAGTCAGCTGGCGGGAGTCGCCCCCCAGCAGGCCGGGGCGTGCCGGACGGTAGCGGATGGTCAGGCGCAGTTCGCTGATGCCGCGGGTCGGTTCCGGCCAGCGCGGCGGGGTCGCCGAGAGTGCCGCCATGGCCTGGTCGTAAGGGAAGCGTGGCACCCCCAGGTCCTGCTGGCTGATACGTCGGGCACCCAGCAGGCGGCCCTCCCTGGCGGCAGGCAGCAGGTCCAGGCGCGCCTCCAGGCCGGCATGACGCAGCTGATTGACCAGGGAGGTGAGAAAGGCGGTCTTGCCGGCGCGGGAGAGGCCGGTGACCGCCAGCCGCAGCTGGCGGTCGCGGCCGCGCTCCAGTAGATCCTGTAGCTCACGGGTGAAGGGCTGGCGCATGCGGGGGCTCCGTCAGCCGGCAACAAGGCCGTAGAGGGTCGGTGAGGCGGCCAGCAAGAATCCCGCGCCGGCGATGAGGCGTCCCGGCCACAGGTGGCGGCTGTAGTGGGCCAGGCTCAAGCCCCCCAGGCAGATCAGCATGCCGAGGATATTGAACAGATAGGTGATCATCGACCAGAGCGGGTCGGGATTCATGCGCTGACGCTCCTCGCTTGTGGTGTCAGATCGGGGATGGTATCAGGAGAGCCATGCATGCGGCAGTGACATCCACCGTTCAAGCTCTCTGGCGGAGCCTTTCCGAATGGTATGTTGTTGATCACTGATGATTGACCAGCTATGGAAAACTCGAAATGCACTCGAGAGCGTTGCGCTACTTCGACACCGTGGCCCGGTGTCGGTCGTTGCGGCAGGCGGCCTCGCGGCTACATATAGCGCCTACCGCGATCAGTCGACAGATCGATCTGCTGGAGCATCAGCTCGGCGCGCCGCTCCTGGAGCGCGGTCCGGAGGGCATCCGGCTAACCCCGGCCGGCGAGCTGCTGGCCGAGCAGGCACGCCGCACGCTGCGGGATCTGGAGAGAGTCGAGGCGCGCATTGCCGACCTGAAAGGATTGCATACCGGTCGAGTGGCGCTACTCGCTGCCGAGGGCACCGTGGCCGGGCTGCTGGTACCGGTGCTGGCCGAGCTGAATCGCGACCACCCCCGGCTAACCTTCGAGATCAGCACCGCCAGCGCCGGCGGTGTGCTCGCCGGGCTGCGCGCAGGGGATGCCGACATTGGACTGGGATTCTTCATGCCGCCGCGGGAAGATATCGAGTGCGTGGCCAGCGCCGAACTCGAACACTGCGCGGTGATGGCGCCCGCTCATCCGCTGGCTGGGCGCAAGCGCCTAACCCTGGCGGAGCTGGTTGGCGTGCCCCTGGCGCTACCCGATGAGCGGTTCGGGTTACGCCAGGCGCTGGAGCGGTCGGCCAAGGCCCGAAAGCTGAACCTTACACCGACCTTCGCTACCGCCTCGCTGGAGACTCAGAAGGCGTTGGCCATGGAGGGCAGTGCTCTGCTGCTGCTGCCGGCCATGGCGGTGGCTCGTGAGTGTCGACAGGGCCTGCTGGTGGCGGTGCCGTTGCTCGCGGGGGAGCTGGAGCGTGCCCGGGTCGATCTTTGCGTCTACCGTCATCGAACACCCAGCTTCGCCATGCAAGCGTGCCTGGAGCGACTGGTAGCGTCGATGAATAGCGCCTAGCTGCTGGCGGCCTGCGCCTGTTGCAGGTCCGCCTTCAATGCATTAGCGCCCCTTGGGTGAACACATTTTGTGGACACCCGGGCGCCAAGATTGCAATAGCGGTGGATGTTGTGGCCGGCCATGATGAGACGACAACCCGCAACTGATAAAAAAAGGAGAGGGGCATGGCGGAGTGTCTGGCCTGGACGGCGACCGAACTGCTGGCCGCCTACCGCGACAAGCGGCTGTCGCCCAGCGAGTACGTGGAGGCGCTGATCGCGCATATTGCCCGTTGGGAGCCGCAGCTGAATGCACTGTACGCCTATGCGCCAGAGGCGCTTCGCGAGGCGGCTCGGGCGTCCAGTGTCCGCTGGGCCAAGGGTGAGCCGCGGGGCGCACTGGATGGCGTGCCGGTCACGATCAAGGAGCTGATCGCCACCAAGGGCACGCCGATTCCTCACGGTACCCTGGCCGGAGAGCATCCGCCCGCCACCGAAGATGCTCCGCCCACCGCGCGGCTCGCCGAGGATGGTGCCCTGCTGATCGCCAAGACCACCTGTCCGGACTACGGCATGCTGTCGTCGGGGCGTTCCTCCTTTCACGGCCTGACCCGCAACCCCTGGGATCTCTCCTGTAATCCGGGCGGCTCCAGCTCCGGTGCCGCGGCGGCGGCGGGGGCTGGCTACGGGCCGCTGCATGTCGGGACCGACATCGGCGGCTCGATTCGCCTGCCGGCGGCATGGTGCGGCGTGGTGGGCTTTAAACCTACCCTGGGCCGGGTGCCCATCGATCCGTATTATGTTGGACGCTGCGCGGGCCCCATGACCCGCAGCGTGGCCGACGTGGCGCTGATGATGGGTAGCCTGTCGCGCACCGACCGTCGCGATGCCATGCGCCTGCCGCCCGAAAGCATCGACTGGCAGTCGTTGGAGCAGCCGATGCGCGGCCTGCGCATCGGCGTGATGTTGGAGGCGGGCTGTGGACTGGGGCTGAATGATGAGATCGCCACCTGCGTCGAGGCGGCGGCAAATCACTTCGAGGCGGCCGGGGCCACCCTGGTGCCGCTGGCACCGGTGATGACGCGGACCATGCTCGATGGGCTCGATCGCTTCTGGCGGGCGCGTCAGTGGAGCGAGCTCGAGGCGCTGCCGCCGGAAGAGCGTTCCAAGGTGCTGCCGGAGATCCTGGCCTGGGCGGATGATGGTGCCCGGCTGAGCGGCACCGAGGTGGTGCAGGGCTTCGAGCAGACGTTGGCCATGCGGCGTGCCACCGAAGGGGTGTTCGCCGAAGTCGATGCGGTGCTGTCGCCGACAACGCCGATGATCGCCTTCCCCGCCGAGTGGCCGTCGCCGACCAATGACCCCCAACGTCCCTTCGAGCACATCGTCTACACCGTGCCGTGGAACATGGGCGAGCAGCCGGCGATCTCGCTCAACGGCGGCTTCAGCCGCGACGGCATGCCGTTGGGTGTGCAGCTGATCGCCGCGCGCTTCAACGATGCGTTGGTGCTGCGCCTGGCGCACGCTCTGGAGCGTTGGGTCGGGCCGGTCACCCAGTGGCCGGCGCCGCCGGCCTGAGGCCGCCGCCGAACTCGGCGGCATTCGACAGGCGCGCTCGGCAACAAGGCCATGGCAAGAACAAGAGCACGACAAGAACAAGAGCACGACAAGAACAAGGAGAGAGACCGATGTCGCAACGCTTCGTTCGACCCGCCAGCTGGCGCGGCTGGCTGGTGCTGGCCGGCTTCGTGGCGGTGATTGTCGCCGGCATCTGGCCGGTGATCGGCTGGATCAACCGCCCGACGCTGGTGGCGGGGCTGCCGGCGGTGGCGGCCTGGAGCTATCTGATCATCTTCGCCTGCTGCGCCGTGATGGCGCTGGGCAACCGGCTGGTGGCCGAGGAGGACGGTGACGATGACTAGTTCACTGCCGCTGATCATTACCCTCGGCTACGTGGCCATCGCCATGGTGATCGGCCTGCGCGCCCGGGGCGGACGCTCCATGAGCAGCCTGGAGGAGTGGGGCGTGGCCGGGCGCAGCATGGGGCCGGTGACCCTCTACCTGCTGATCGCCGCCGGCAGCGTCAGCGCCTACACCTTCATGGGGGCGCCGGGCTGGGCCTATGCCAAGGGCATTCCGGTGTTCTATGTGGCGATCTATCTGGCCTACCTGGCGCTGGTCGCCTGGTACTTCGGGCCCAAGGTGTGGGCCTTCGGCGAGCGCTTCGGCCATGTGACCCAGGCCAGCGCCATCGCCGACCGCTACCAGAGCCCGGCGCTGGGCGCCCTGGCGGCGCTGGTGATGTCGGTGGGCTCGGTGGCCTATGCGGTGCTGCAGACCATCGGCTCGGCCTACATCCTGTTCGTGATGAGCGGCGGGCGGATTCCGATCTGGGCCGGGGTGATACTGGTGCTGAGCTGCATCGCCGTCTACCTCTACGCCAGTGGCCAGCGGGCGATCGGCAAGACCAACGCCTTCCAGGGCGTACTGATGCTGTTCGTCGCCTGGTGCATCGGGCTGTGGGCCACCCACAGCGCCACCGGCAGCTGGAGTTTCGGCGCGGTGTTCGCGCGGCTGCAGCGCGAGCATCCCGAGTTTCTGACCCTGCCCGGCGCGAGCGGCGACATGAGCTTCGCCTTCTGGACCACCTCGATCCTGGTCTCCATGGTGTCGTTCATGCCGCCGGTCTGGACCCAGTGGATGAGCGCCTCCTCGGCGCGCACCATTCGGCGCAGCGCCACCTGGCTGCCCACCTACTACCTGGTGATCCTGCCCATGGTGGTGGTGGGCTTTATCGGCATCTTCTCGCTGCCCGAGCTGGCGCGCGCCGACACCGTGGCCCTGGAGTACGCCATGCAGCATCTGCCGGCGCTGCTGGTGGGCCTGCTGGGCGCCGGTACCCTGGCGGCGTCGATGTCCTCCTGCGAGCCGTTCCTGCACTCCGTGGCGCTGACCTGCAGTCGCGATGTGCTGCAGCCGGCACTCAAGCTGTCGGACCGTCAGGCCGGCCGACTGGCGCGCTGGCTGCTGTTCCCCCTGATGGCGCTGGTGGTGGCGCCGCTGGCGATCGCCGAACCGGGCAATCTGGTGATGATCCTGCTGATTGGACTGGGCTTTGCCTCCCAGGTGCTGCCGGCCTTCGTCGGCATGTTCCTGTGGCCGCGGGCCACCCGGGCCGGGGTGGCGGCCGGCATCCTGGCCGGCTTCGTGATCACCGTTGCCTTCACCACCCTGTGGCCCCATCCGCTGGGCATCCACGCCGGCTTCTGGGGGCTGCTGGTCAACCTGCCGCTGTTCGTGCTGGTGTCGCGGGTCACCACCCCCACCGAGGCCGCCGTGGTCGAGCGCTTCTTCCGCATCGCCGCCCCCTGGCGCTACCGCTCGGTGGCGCGCCGTAGTTCATCGCTGACGCCGGCCACCGCCGGTGCCGCCCCCGTCTCCGCCCGTCGTGAGGAACCCTGAGCATGCCATCATCGATTCTGCCCCCGGATACCCTGCCCCCCGTCGCTGCGCTGATCGGTGGGCGCTGGATCGAGACGCCCCAGCGACTGGCCGTCGAGGCGCCGGCCTATGGCACCGAGCTGGGCCATATCGCCCGCTGTCAGCCGGCGGACGTGGACGCCGCGGTGCGTGCCGCCCGCCGGGCGCTGACCGGAGAGCTGGGAGAGTGGGTCCACTGGACGGCCCGCCGCCGTGGCGAGTGGCTGGCGGCCTTTGCCGCGGCCATCGAGGCCGACCAGGCGCGCCTGGCGGCGCTGGAGTGCGCCGACACCGGCAAGCCGTTGAGCCAGGCACGTGGCGATATCGCCGCCTGTGCACGCTACTTCCGCTTCTACGCCGGCGGTGCCGACAAGCTGCACGGCGAGACCATCCCCTTCGAGCACGACTTCGCCGTCATGACCCTGCGCGAGCCCTACGGCGTCTGCGCACAGATCATTCCCTGGAACTACCCGGCGCAGATCTTCGGCCGCTGCGTGGCCGCGGCGTTGGCCACCGGCAACACGGTGGTGCTCAAGCCCGCCGAGCAGGCCTGTCTGAGCGTGCTGCGCCTGGCCGAGCTGGCCGTCGAGCAGGGGCTGCCCCCCGGAGTGCTCAATCTGGTGCCGGGGTTGGGCGGCGAGGCGGGGGCGGCCCTGGCGGCCCACCCGGACATCGACCACCTCTCCTTCACCGGCTCGCCGGAGACCGGCACCCGGGTGGCCCAGGCCGCCGCCGAGCGGCATGTGCCCACCACCATGGAGTTGGGTGGCAAGTCCCCCCAGCTGCTGTTCGCGGATGCCGACCTCGACGCGGCGCTGCCCGCGGTGGTGCGCGGCATCGTCCAGAATGCTGGCCAGACCTGCTCTGCGGGTAGTCGGCTACTGGTGCAGGAGGAGATCGCCGATCAGGTGCTGCGTGAGCTGGCGGCCCGTTTCGAGACGCTGCGCTGCGACGTGGGCGAGGCAGATGCCGACTGCGGACCGCTGATCAGCGCCGCACAGAAGGCCCGGCTGGAGGCGCGGTTGGCCGAGGCCGAGTCCAGCGGCGTCCGGGTGCTGGCCCGAGGACACCTGGCCGATGGGGCACCGGCCCGGGGCCACTTCGTGGTGCCGCAGCTGCTCACCGAGATTCCTGAGGGCCATATGGTGTTGCGCGAGGAACTGTTCGGCCCGGTGCTGGCGGTGCAGCGTTTCCGTGACGAGGGCGAGGCGCTGCGCCTGGCCAATGCCACCGACTTCGGGCTGTGCGCCGGGGTCTGGACTCGTGACGGCGGGCGTCAGCTGCGCCTGGCGCGGGGCATCCGCAGCGGCCAGGTGTTTATCAACAACTACGGTGCGGCCGGCGGCGTCGAGCTGCCGTTCGGCGGGGTGGGGCGCTCGGGGCACGGGCGCGAGAAGGGCTTCGAGGGGTTGCGCAGCTACACCCGGCTCAAGACCGTCGCCCTGCGCCACGGCTGAACGTCGCTAACCATCAGCAAGGAGAGAACGATGACGCAGATCCGGCGAGTGGGCCTGGTGGGTGCCGGCCTGATGGGCCACGGCATCGCCCGCAACATCCTCAAGGCGGGCTATCCGCTGACCCTGCTCGATCATCCCGGTAACCAGCCGGTGGCCGACCTGCAGGCTGCCGGGGCCCAGGTGGTGGCCAGCGGGCGTGAGGTGGCCGCGGTCAGCGATGTGGTGCTGCTGTGTGTGACCGGCTCGCCCCAGGTCGAGGCGGTGCTGTTCGAACCCGAAGGCGTGTTATCCGGGCTGGCCGAGGGCGGGGTGGTGATCGACTGCTCCACGGCGCTACCCGGCTCGACCACGGCGGTGGCGCGGCGCGTGGCCGAGGCCGGCGGTCGTTTCATGGATGCCGCCATGACCCGCACCCCCCGCGAGGCGGAAGCGGGGCGGCTCAATCTGATCGTGGGGGCACCGGTATCGCTGTTCAGCGCCATGCGCCCGCTGCTGGCCAGCTTCGCCGAGACCATCACCCATGCCGGCGAGGTAGGCGCGGGGCACACCCTCAAGCTGCTGCACAACTACGTGTCGCTGGGTTTCTCGGCGGTGTTGCTGGAGGCAGCGGCGGCCTCGCGCCGGGCTGGCATCGACGATGCCGCGCTGCTCGAGGTGCTGGGTAGCGGCGGTGGCGCCGGCGTGGTGCTGGAGCGGCTACGGCCCTATATCGAGGCCAGCGACCCGGCGGGCTTTCGCTTCAGCGTGGCCAATGCCAGCAAGGATCTCGAATACTACTGTCGAATGGCCGACGAGCTGGCGGCGCAGGACGACGTGGCTCGGTCGGTGGCGGCACTCTACCGTAATGGCACGGCGCCGGAGCGGTTGGTGCCCGAGCTGCTCGAGGTGCTGGCCCAGGAAACCGAGCATGCTACGCTGCTCGATAACCACATCCCGGTGAGCCACCAGGGCGCGGTGAAGGGAGCGTAAGACGCTCGCAGGAGCAAGAGAAGACCGCTTGAGAAGGCGGCGAGAGCGCGAGGCGAGTTGTAACGAGGAGGGGGAGGAGAGAGGGAGGAGAGGACGGCATGGTGTCATCGGATGAGGTGCTGACATTCTGGTTTGATGAGCTCAAGCCGGCCCAGTGGTTCCGCAAGGATCCACGCCTGGATGCCGAGATCGCCAGACGCTTCGGTGCCTGTCTGGCCGCGGCCTGTCGTGGCGAGCTGTGGCGCTGGCGAGAGACGCCGGCGGGTCGACTTGGCGAGATCATCGTGCTCGACCAGTTCTCGCGCAATATTCATCGCGACACCCCGGCGGCTTTCGCTGCCGATCCCATGGCGCTGGTACTCGCGCAGGAAGCGGTGGCTTGCGGCGACGATGCCGAGCTGCCACCCAAGAGGCGAGCCTTCCTGTATATGCCCTTCATGCATAGCGAATCGGCGGTGATCCACGAGCAGGCAGCATGGCTGTTCGATCAGCCGGGCCTCGAGAGGCACCTGGGTGTCGAGCATCGCCATCGCGAGATCATTCTGCGCTTCGGGCGTTATCCCCACCGCAATGCCATCCTGGGCCGTGACTCTACCCCCGAGGAGCTGGAGTTTCTGGCACAACCGGGCTCTTCCTTCTAGCGTCTTTATACTGGCGCCACATCACACTCTCCATTTACTACTCACCACTCACTATTCGTCACGACACATACGGGAGGCATCATGGGAATTATCGCCTGGTTGATTATTGGTGGCCTGGCCGGCTGGATCGCCGGCCATATCATGCGGGGAGGGGGCTTCGGCATCCTCGGCAATATCGGCGTCGGTGTGGTCGGCGCGGTGATCGGCGGCTTTATCTTCAAGCAGATCCTCGGCATGGGTACCGGCGGGTTTCTGGGGTCGCTGTTCAGTGCCGTGGTCGGCGCGCTGATCCTGCTGTGGATCATCAGCAAGGTGAAGAGGGGGTAGCCTGCTTGAGGTTACCCGATGACCATGGGCCGCCTCTGTGCGGCCCGTGGTCGTTGAGGGAGCGGGTCAGGGAAGGTGATCGATAAAGCGATCAGGGACATCGCTGATCGCCGCATCGACACCCCATTGCCACTGATGGGTGAAGGCGGTTGGGTCGTTGGGGGTATAGCAGAGCAGGGCGTAGCCATTCTCCTTGATCGCCTTGGCCGCCCGACGGCTCAGCCGACGCCAGTCGGCATGGATGCTGTAGGCCTCGAGCCCGGCGCAGCGCTTCTGCCAGCCGCGACCGACCCCCTCGAAGAGGACACCCAGCGCCAGCCGCGAAGCGGGCGCCAGCCGGCGCGCCTGGCTCAGGGCCTGGTCATTGAAGGAGGAGACGATCAGTCGCTCCGGGGGCAGGGCCTCGAGGGCGGCCGGAAGCGACGCCTCGACCAGCGCTTCGGCATTGCGCCCACGGTTGACCTTGAGCTCCAGGTTGAGCCCCATCCCCAGCTCGTCGATCAGCGTCAGCATCTCGTCCAGGGTGGCGATACGCTCGCCACGGAAGGCATCGGAGAACCAGCCCCCCACGTCGAGCCGCCGAGCGGCGGGCAGGTCAAGATCGGCGAGCCTGCCGCGGGCATCGGAGCAGCGCCGGACCCCGGCGTCATGCCAGATCACCGGGGTGCCATCGCCCAGCAACTGAACGTCAAGCTCGACCCAGCTGCAGCCGGCGTCATGGGCGGCGCGTACGGCGGCCAGCGTGTTCTCGGGGGCTTGGGAGGAGAGGCCCCGGTGGGCCATCAGGCGGGGAAGAGAGATATCGGGGTGGGGCATCAGCCATCGTCCTGGTCAGCGAAGCGCCGTCACCGGCGGTGAATAGCCGCTCTAGCGTATCGCCATCCACCTGTTCTGGATATGGCCTGGTCTGGATATGGTAGGCTGCGCCACTTTCGATGCAGCCAGATTCGATGCAGCCAGAGCGCCGCCGCCGGTGCAGGAGAGTGAGATGAGAGTCGTGAATATCAACAACCCCCACCAGCGCGAGGCGTGCCTGGCCCGGCTCTGCGCCGAGGCCTATGGCCATGAGGCTGGCCTTCGCCCCCTGGCCACCTTTGCCGGCACCCTGGCGGTGCTGGTCGAACAGGAGGCGGCCAGGGTGCTGGCGCTGGTGGATGATCAGGCGCGCCCCGTCGCACTGGCCCTGCTGGTACTTGACGAGCATGGCAGCAGCATGACCGTCATGCTGCTGGCTGAGCTCGACGAGCAAAGCGTGGCGCGACCTGCCGAACGACTGGTCGCCGAGCTGGCGCTCAAGGCGCCCCTGCGCGTCGATACCCAGGACGATGAGCAGAAGAGACGCTTCAGCGAAGCAGGGGTCTCACGCTGGCTGGAAGGCAGGGCCGGTGTGCATATCGGCCTGGGCCCTAAGCACCCGGCTGCTTCGCTGGAGGACCTGCCGCAGGCGCTGACCTTTGACGAGGCGGCGGTGATCCAGTCCTTCAAGCAGGACCGTCAACAGTTCGATGACTACAAGGCGCGCTTTATCCGCGGCCTGGAAGCCTTTCCCGCCACCCTTTGAAGGGGCACGACTTGACCGCAGGAGGCCTTGGCGCTTGACTGGTGGGTTCATCCAGTAGCCAGCAAAGGAAAACAGCGACATGGCCAAGCGTATCCAGTTGTCCCGTACCGGCGGCTCCGAGGTCCTCGAGCTTGTCGACGTCGCCCCGGCGGACCCCGGTCCCGGCGAGGTAAGAGTCGCCAACCGGGCCGTCGGCCTGAACTTCATCGACATCTACTTCCGTACCGGCCTCTATCCGGCACCCGCGCTACCCACCGGCCTCGGCACCGAGGCGGCCGGGGTGGTTGACGCGGTGGGCGAGGGCGTGACGCACCTTCGGGAGGGCGATCGCGTCGCCTACGCTCAGGGCCCCCTGGGCGCCTATGCCGAGCGGCATACGCTGCCTGCCGACAAGGTGGTGGTGTTGCCCGAGGGCGTCGACTTCGAAACCGCCGCGGCCAGCATGCTGAAGGGGCTGACCGTGCAGTACCTGATGCGTCAGACCCACCGCCTCGAGGCCGGTGAGACCGTGCTCTGGCACGCCGCCGCCGGCGGGGTGGGCTCCATCGCCTGTCAGTGGGCCAGGGCGCTAGGGGTGAAGCTGATCGGCACGGTGAGCTCGCCGGAGAAGGCGGCACTTGCCGAGCGGAATGGTGCCTGGGCGACCATCGACTACACCAGGGAGAACGTGGTCGAACGGGTTCGTGAGCTGACCAATGGTGCCATGTGTGATGTGGTCTACGACTCGGTGGGCAAGGACACCTGGGAGACATCGCTGGACTGCCTCAAGCCGCGCTCGCTGATGGTCAGCTTCGGCAACGCCTCGGGGGCCGTGGAGGGCGTCAATCTCGGCATCCTCAACCAGAAGGGGTCGCTCTTCACCACGCGTCCAAGTCTCAACGGCTACGCCGATACCCGCGAGCGTCTGGAGATGATGGCCGCCGAGCTGTTCGAGATGCTCAAGAGCGACAAGGTCAAGGTCGATATCGCCCAGCGCTACCCGCTGGCCGAGGCCGGCAAGGCCCAGGACGCCCTGCAGGGGCGCCAGACCACCGGTTCCACCATCCTGATTCCCTGAACGGCTTCCTGCCTAAGGCGCGAGCTGCACCTACAGCGACTCGCTGAGCTCGCCGATCAACTGCTCGCGCCGCTTCAGCGAGGCGAGCCCCGCATCGCCGAGTCGGTTCGCCACCTCGCAGAGCAGCCCCTCGGCCAGCAGCATGAAGGCGCACATGCTGTTGCTGAAGAAGAGGCTGTGGTCGGGCACCGGAAAGACGTGGTGCGCCACCCGGGCGAGCGGTGAGCCCCGAGAGTCGGTCAGGGCGATGACGCGCACGCCCTGGCGCGCCGCTACCTCCGCCGTTGCCAGCACGCTGGGGGTGTAGGGAAAGCAGCTTGCCACCACCAGCACGTCCCCCGCCTCGAGCTGGGCCAGGGCGTCCGCCACACCGTGGCGAACGGCGTCCAGCGGTGCGGCATCGGCGCGCAGCATGCCCAGGCCATAGGCCAGGAAGGAGGCCAGCGAGGCGAACTGGCGCATGCCGTGAACCCGCACGCGCTTCGCTTCCACCAGCAGCCCTGCCGCCTCGGTGAAGGCCTCGCCATCGATCCCCGCCACCGTGTCGGCGATATTGGCGCTCTCCTGGCGGCCCAGGCGGGCCAGCCGGGCGAGGGCATCGTCATCTCCCTCGCTGTCCAGCAGGCGCGAGACCTGATCGCTATAGAAGCTCTTGCCCTCGGTGATGTGGCGGCGAAACACCGCCTGCAGGCCGGCGAAGCCGTCGAACCCCAGCCGCTGGGCCAGTCGCGACAGGGTCGAGGGGCTGACGCCCAGCCGTTCGGCCAGTTCGCTGATCGACGAGACCGCGGCCTGCTGGGGTGCTGTGACCATGGCTGCGAGTACCCGACGCGAGCGCTTGCCCAGCCGCACCGGTCCCTCGCCCTGTTCGAGGGTGGCGAGCAGCTGCTCGAGATCATCGAGGGTGTCCGGTCGTGGGGAGGAGGGGGAGCTCATGAGGGGGCATCGGCCTGCAGGGATTGAGGCGCGCATTGTAGCCTTCGTCGTTTCCGGCGTCAGGATAGAGTCGAATCCATTTGCAAATATATTTCCGTTTTATCAGAATGGATCATGAATTTGCATATCCTACGAGAGGATCGCATGAGCCACGTCTTCCACCGCCACCTTAAGCACGCCTACCCGACCGCCGTGGGCGGCGAGGGCCCCTACCTGATCGACGCCCAGGGCAAGCGCTACCTGGACGCCTGCGGCGGCGCCGCGGTCTCCTGCCTGGGCCACAGCGATGCCGAGGTGATCGAGGCGGTGCGTGACCAGGTGGGCCGGCTCGCCTATGCCCACAGCTCCTTCTTCACCACCGAGCCGATGGAGGAGTTGGCCGACTTCCTGGTCGAGCGGGCGCCGGCGGGCCTCTCCTCGGTATACTTCGTCTCCGGCGGCTCCGAGGCGGTGGAAGCGGCCCTGAAGCTTGCCCGCCAGTACTTCATCGAGCGCGGCGAACCCCAGCGCAAGCACCTGATTGCCCGTCGCCAGAGCTATCACGGCAACACCCTGGGCGCGCTCGCCACCGGCGGCAACGCCTGGCGCCGGCAGCAGTTCGAGCCGCTGCTGGTGGAGGTGAGCCACGTCAGCCCCTGCTACGCCTATCGCGACCAGGCTCCCGGCGAGACTCCGGAGGCCTACGGCGAGCGCCTGGCCACGGAGCTCGAGGCCGAGATCCAGCGCCTGGGTCCGGAGAACGTGATGGCCTTCGTCGCCGAGCCGGTGGTCGGCGCGACGCTGGGCGCGGTGCCGGCGGTACCCGGCTACTTCAGGCGGGTGCGCGAGATCTGCGATCGCCACGGCATCCTGTTGGTCCTCGACGAGGTGATGTGCGGCATGGGCCGCACCGGCACCCTCTTCGCCGCCGAGCAGGAGGGCGTGACGGCGGACCTGGTCACTATCGCCAAGGGCCTCGGGGCCGGCTACCAGCCGATCGGCGCTACCCTGGTCAGCGAGCGGATCCGCGCGGCCATCGCCGAGGGCTCGGGCTTCTTCCAGCACGGCCACACCTACATCGGCCACGCCACCGCCTGCGCCGCCGCCCTGGCGGTGCAGCGCACCATCGAGGCGCGCGGCCTGCTCGAGCGGGTCGTGAGTCTGGGCGAGGGGCTCCAGCAGCGCCTCGAGGCGCGCTTCGGCGACCATCCCCACGTCGGCGATATCCGCGGCCGGGGGCTCTTCCGCGGCCTTGAGCTGGTCGCCGAGCGTGACGCCAAGACGCCCTTCGACCCCGAACGCAAGCTGCACGCGGCGGTCAAGCGCGCCGCCATGGACGAGGGCCTGATGTGCTACCCGATGGGCGGCACCCTGGACGGCCGCCGGGGCGATCATATCCTGCTGGCGCCGCCCTTCATCCTCGACGACGCCCAGCTGGACGAGATCGTCGACAAGCTCGACGCCTCGCTTACGCGCGTCCTCACCCACTCGTAACGGAGCCCCGCCCGATGTCGATCGACTCCCGCCTCTCTCCCCTGGACGAGGCCGCCATGGCCCCCGAGCAGCGCCGCGTTCTGGACGCCATCCTGAGCGGCCCGCGCGGCAATCTGGATGGCCCCTTCCTGGCCTGGATCCACAGCCCGGAGCTGGCCGACCACGCCCAGCGCCTCGGCGCCTTCTGCCGCTACGGCACGCGCCTGGAGCTGCGGCTCACCGAGCTCGCGATCCTCGTCACCGCGGCCTGGTGGCGGTCCCAGGCCGAGTGGCAGATCCACGCGCCCATCGCCCGCGACGCGGGGCTCGATGAGGCGGTGATCGAGGCCCTGCGGGCGGGCCGCGAGCCCGCCTTCGAGCGCGACGACGAGGCGCTGGTGTATCGCCTCGGCACGACCCTCTACACCACTCGGCGCGTCGACGAGGCGCTCTACGCCGAGGCGGTGGCCGCCTTCGGCGAGCCGGCGGTGGTCGAGCTGGTGGGGGTCTTCGGCTACTACGCCCTGGTAGCCATGACCCTCAACGTCTTCGAGGTGCGCCGGGGCAGTGAGCCTCTGCCGTTCGCCGAGCCGTAATGGGCGACCGTCATCCCGGAGGACGTGATCCTTCGCAAGAACAAGGACAAGAATCCGACCCTGCCCGCACCGACTGATGCCCGTCTCTCCTTGGTAGCCAGGCGAGAGGCGATGGGGCGGCCTCGAACGGTAGAAAACACTTGTCGCCAGGGCGCCTGACTGGCGATGCTGTGGACATCCGATCTCACAGGGAGGTGCACCGATGGCCGACAGCACCCTGATCTTCCTCGTCCTCGGCGCGACCCTGGCAGCCTTTGTCTGGGGGCGCTTTCGCTATGATCTGGTGGCGATGGCCGCGCTGCTGGGCTCGGTGGTGCTGGGCCTGGTTCCCGGCGATCAGGCCTTCCAGGGCTTCGGCCATCCGGCGGTGATTACGGTTGCCGCTGTCCTCGTCCTCAGCCGGGGGTTCGAACGTTCTGGCGTGGTGGACCTGATTGCCAAGCAGCTCCTCAAGGTGGGCGAGCGCCTCTTCCTGCAGTTGCTGGTGCTGGTGGGCACGGTCGTGGTGCTTTCCGGCGTCATGAACAACGTGGGAGCGCTCGCACTGCTGCTGCCGGTGGCCATGCGCATGGCGCGCGAACACGATATTTCCCCCTCGCTGTTGCTGATGCCCCTGGCGTTCGGGTCGCTGCTGGGCGGACTGACCACCCTGATCGGCACCCCGCCCAATATCATTATCGCCAGCTACCGTGGCGGCGTGACCGGCGAGAGCTTCGGCATGTTCTCCTTCTCGTCGGTAGGCGTGGCGGTGGCCCTGGCGGGATTGATCTTCATTCTCCTGGTCGGCTGGCGCCTGGTGCCCCAGCGCGCGGGCAAGGCCTCCACGGAGGCCATGTTCGACACCGCCAACTATCTGGTCGAACTGCGTGTCGGTGAAGACTCCCAGGCCAGGGGGCTGACCCTGCGTGAGCTTCAGCAGAAGCTGAAGGAGGCGGTGCCGGTGCTGGCGGTGGTGCGCGATGAGAAGCGCCGCGCCGGCCATGCCTTCTTCGGGGTGTTGAGAGAGGGGGATATCCTGCTGATGGAGGCGGGGCCCGAGGAGATGAAGCTGCTGGAGGACAAGGCTGGCCTACATCTGGGCAAGGAAGTCGAAGAGGAGCAGGACGAAGAAGCGGGGCACGATAGCGAGGAAGATGAGGAGAAGGGCACTGGGGAGGCCGCGCCGGAGCATGCCCCTGCTGTCGTGGAGGATGACAGCAAGCGCAACAGTGTGGACAGGAAGGCCAGCGGAAAACCAGATAGGGAGAGCAAGGGCGTTGATACCGAAGGGTTGCAGCTGGTCGAGGCCGTCGTGCGCAACGACTCGAAGATGATCAACCGCACGGTGGCCCAGCTGCGACTGCAGAACCAGTTCAGCCTGCATCTGGTCGCCGTCGCCCGGGATGGTGGTCGCCTCAGGCAGCGTCTGCACGAGATCCGCTTTCGTGCCGGGGATGTGCTGTTGCTGCAGGGCGATGAGAGCGAGCTGGCCGAGAGTCTGTCGACCCTGGGCTGCCTGCCGCTGGCCAGCCGCAATCTGACCCTGGGGCAGCCGCGCATGCTGCTGGTATCCCTCGCCATCTTCGCCGCCGCCATCCTGGCCATGCTGCTTGATCTTCTGCCGGCGGCGGTGGCGCTCTCCACGGCGGCCCTGGTCTCACTGCTGGTCGGCGTGCTGCCGCTGCGCGAGGGCTATCAGGCCATCGACGGGCCGGTGATCGTGCTGCTCGGGGCGATGATCCCGGTGGGCGAGGCGCTGGAGACCAGCGGCGGGGCGACCCTCATCGCCGAGGCGATGCTCGCCTGGGGCAGCGACTGGCCGGTGGTGGTCACGCTGGTGGTGCTGTTCCTTCTCTCCATGGTGCTTTCCAATATCGTCAACAATGCCGCCGCGGCGCTGTTGATGGCACCGATCGCCGCGAGCCTGGCGTCGGGGTTTGATACCTCGGTGGACCCCTTTCTGATGGTGGTGGCGGTAAGTGCCTCCTGTGCCTTCCTGACCCCCATCGGCCACCAGTCCAATACTCTGGTGATGGGACCCGGTGGTTACCGCTTCAGTGACTACTGGCGGCTGGGGTTGCCGCTTTCGCTGGTGGTGATGGCCGTGACCGTGCCGATGATCCTGCTGGTCTGGCCCTTGTAGGAACGGGGTGCAAGGAACGAGGGGCGAGGTGCGAGGTGCGAGAGAAGCAAGGAGTGGGGGGGGAAACAGGAAGCCGGGGGCGTGGTACAGGCAGCGGTAGGCGAACAACCAAGGAGAGACGGACCGCTGCCCGAGGCCGAACGAAAATGCCCCGGCATTGGCCGGGGCATGCGACGGAGAGGTAGATGAACGTCAGGACGCGTTATGGCGCAGTACCTTGGACTTGTCGGTCACGAAGGCGTCGTATTCGAAGTCGTCCACGGTCAGCAGCTCCAGTACCCGGGCCTCGCGCTCGCGCATAAAGGCGCCATCCTCCTGTGAAATGATCCCCTGGGCCAGGCCGGCCTCGACCCGCTGCTCCGGATGCAGGGCATCGGCGGCAAGCTCGCCCTTGGCGTAGGCCTTGTTGAGCGTGCGGTAGAGCCCCTCGGCGCGCTCCTGGGTGGCCAGCAGGGCGTTGTAGCGGGCCAGGAAGTTGGCCTCGGGACCATCGTCGCTGCTCCAGGTATTGGCCAGCAGTTTCGTGCGCAGGGCGCTGTCGTGGGAAACCGCCTGGGCGATGCGGCGTGCCAGGTCATCGTGGGGGCGCTTGAAGCGCTTGCCCCGTGGCATCACCACCCGCCGCAGTACACCGGCGAGGGCACGGTTGGGCAGGTTGTCGAACAGCTCATCCAGGGCCTGCTCGGCACGGCCCAACAGTAGCTGACAGCTATAGTGAAGCAGGGCCTCCTCGCCCTCGACCCTGTCACCCTCGTGCCACTGCTTGATCACCATGGAGGCGAGGTAGAGGTTGGAGAGCACATCGCCCAGTCGTGCGGAGAGCATTTCACGCAGCTTGAGGGTTGCACCGAGGCTGGCCATGGCGGCATCGGCGCAGAGTCCGAAGCCGGCCGAGAGTCGGGCGATCTCCTGGGCGTAGCGGGCGGCTTCGCCATCGAAGGGCACCACCGGCTTGCCGATGCCCAGCCCCTGGGTGAAGGCGCGGGCGGCGTTGCCGAAGATCAGGCCGGCATGGCCGAAGAAGGCGCGATCGAAGGCCTGGATATCATCGGCATCCTTGGCGGCCAGCTCCTCGAGGACATAAGGATGGCAGCGGATGGCGCCCTGGCCGAAGATCATCAGGTTGCGGGTCATGATATTGGCGCCCTCCACGGTGATCGCCACCGGGTTGGCGCTATAGCCGATCCCCAGATAGTTGCGCGGGCCCAGGGTCACCGCCTTGCCGCCATGGATATCCATGGCATCGCCGAGGATCACCCGCTGAAACTCGGTGAGCTGGCTCTTGAGGATCGCCGAGGGGACCGCCGGCTTCTCGCCACGATCGATGGTGTTGGCGGTCTGGTAGACCGCGGCCTGGGCGATATAGCCCAGTGCCGTCATGCGGGCCAGCGGCTCCTGAACGCCCTCCATCTCGGCCACTGGCACGTTGAACTGACGACGGATGCGGGCGAAGCCGCCGCTCCAGCCGATGGCGTAACGCGCGGTGCCGGTGGCGCCGGAGGGCAGGGTGATACAGCGACCCACCGAGAGGCACTCCACCAGCATGCGCCAGCCCTGGCCGATCATCGCCTCGCCGCCGATGATGGTATCCAGGGGCACGAAGACATCCTTGCCGCGGATCGGACCATTCAGGAAGGGGCTGCCGATGGGGTGATGCCGGCGGCCGATCTCCATGCCCTCGGTATCGCGAGGGATCAGTGCCAGGGTGATGCCGCGATCCTCTTCCTCGCCAAGCAGATGGTCCGGGTCGAAGAGGCGGAAGGCCAGGCCCACCACGGTGGCGATGGGTGCCAGGGTGATCCAGCGCTTCTCGAAGTTGAGGCGCAGGCCGATCACCTCCTCGCCATCGATCACCTGCTTGCAGACCACGCCGGTATCGGGCAGCGAGGTCGCATCACTGCCGGCGCGAGGGCCGGTCAGGCCGAAGCAGGGTATCTCACGGCCGTCGGCCAGGCGGGGCAGGTAGTGGTTCTTCTGCTCGTCGGTGCCGTACTTCAGCAGCAGCTCACCCGGCCCCAGGGAGTTGGGCACGCCAACGGTGACCATCAGGGTCTCGTTGATCGACAGCTTCTGCAGCACCAACGACTGGGCCTTGGCCGAGAAGCCGAGGCCGCCGTACTCCTTGGGAATGATCATCCCGAAGTAGCGCTCCTGCTTGAGGTGATCCCACAGCTCCTGGGGCAGGTCGGCCCGCTCCTTGGCGATATCCCAGGCATTGCACATGCCGGCCGCCACCGAGCACTGCTTGTCGAGGAAGGCCTGCTCCTCCTCGCTCAGCCCCTCGTCGGTGTAGTCGAGCAGGGCCTGCCAGTTCGGCTTGCCGGTGAAGAGCTCGCCGTCCCAGGCGACGCTGCCGGCCTCCAGCGCCACGCGCTCGGTCTCGGAGACCCTGGGCGAGACCTTCTTGAACATGGTAAACAGGCGAGGGGTCAACCACTTGCCGCGCAGGGCCGGCAGCCCGGCGGCGGCCACGCCTGCGGCGCCAAGCAGCAGCAGGATGCCGAGCACGGGGGAGGCGACGAGCAGGCTGGTCAGGCCGGTGATGGCGAGTACCGCCAGGGCGGGCAGGGCGCCCGCCTCGCGGCGCATCACCGCCAGCAGGCCGACGATGGCCACGATCAGCAGGATCAGGGTGAGCATAGAGTGACTCCGATGAGGGTAGGCGATGAAAGATCGAACAGACGTTTGAATTCTTCCAGATTAGCGTAGATGTGTGCAACCGGCCAGCGGCACGACTCTTGGCCAGGGCCTTGAAGAGGCGTGAGAGGGACCGTCGCCGGACAAGCTTCGAACGTGGTGGTCATCCGGGAATGTGTTCATCCAAAAAAACGCCCCGCGCTGCAGTTGCAGGGCGGGGCGCAGTGGTGCGGCAGCGGTATCCTCAGTCGAGTCGGCGCTGGGGCTCGCCGCGTGCTGGGGTGTCGCCCGCCACGTAGTAGGGGGCATCGCTGCGCGGCAACGGCTCGCGGCCGCGGATGCGATCGGCGATCTTCTCGGCGAGCATGATGGTCGGCGCATTGAGGTTGCCGGTCGGGATCTGCGGGAAGAGCGAGGCATCCACGACGCGTAGGCCCTCGACCCCATGCACCCGGCCCTGGCCGTCCACCACGGCGTCGTCGCCATCGCCCATGCGGCAGCTGCCGCAGGGGTGGTAGGCGGTCTCGGCATTGGCGCGCACGAAGGCATCCAGCTCGGCATCGCTTTGCACCTCTGGGCCGGGTGAGATCTCGCGGCCACGATAGGCGTCGAAGGCGGGCTGAGCGATGATCTCGCGGGTCAGGCGAATGGCGTCGCGAAACTCCTGCCAGTCCTCCTCCTTCGACATGTAGTTGAACAGGATGCTCGGCGCGGCCTTGGGGTCACGGGAGGTCAGGCGGATGCGTCCGCGACTCTTGGAGCGCATGGAGCCCACATGGGCCTGGAAACCATGGGCCTGTACCGCACTCTTGCCGTTGTAGCTGATGGCAATCGGCAGGAAGTGGTACTGCAGGTTGGGCCAGGCCTGCTGGTCATTGCTGCGGATGAAGCCGGCGGCCTCGAACTGGTTGCTGGCGCCGACCCCGCGGCCGAGGAACAGCCACTCGGCGCCGATCTTCGGCTGGTTCCACCACTTCAGGGCCGGGTAGAGAGAGATTGGCTGAGTGCACTCGTACTGGATATACATCTCCAGATGATCCTGGAGATGGGCGCCGACATTGTCGTTGATATGCACCGGGGCAATGCCGAACTCCTCCAGAACATCGGCGGGGCCGACGCCCGAGCGCTGCAGGATCTGTGGCGAGGCGAT
The DNA here is from genome assembly GCF_004347715.1 of Halomonas marinisediminis. NCBI lineage: Bacteria > Pseudomonadati > Pseudomonadota > Gammaproteobacteria > Oceanospirillales > Halomonadaceae > Halomonas > Halomonas marinisediminis. The sequence continues at coordinate 171,824 of NZ_SLTR01000002.1, forward strand.
GGCGCCGCCACACAGCAATACCTCGCGGCGGGCGCGCACCCGCTGTTCCTGGCCACGCCTGCGGTAGCGCACGCCGACCGCACGCTTGCTCTCGAATTCGATGATGTCGGTCATGGCGCGGGTCTCGATGGTCAGGTTCGAGCGTCCCTTGGCCTGGTCAAGATAGCCCCGGGCGGTGGAGGCACGTCGCCCCCTGGGCGTGACGAAGCGGTCCATGGGGCCGAAGCCCTCCTGCTGGTAGCCGTTGACGTCGTCGGTCTCGGGGTAGCCGGCCTGCTTGCCCGCCTCGATAAAGGTGCGATAGAGCGGGTTGTTGTCCGCTTTCGGAGTCGTGACACTCACCGGCCCGTCGCCGCCATGGTAGTCATTGGGGCCGATATCGCGACTCTCGGACTTGCGGAAGTAGGGCAGGCAGTCCGCATAGGTCCAGTCATCGAGTCCCGGCGTCTTGGCCCAATGGTCGTAGTCCAGGGCGTTGCCACGGATATAGCACATGCCATTGATCAGTGATGAGCCTCCCAGACCCTTGCCACGGCCGCACTCCATGCGCCGGCCGTCCATATGGGGCTCGGGGTCGGTCTCGAAGGCCCAGTTGTTGAGCGTGCCCTGGAGAGGGTAGGCCAGGGCCGCCGGCATCTGGGTACGGAAGTCGAGGCGATAGTCGGGCCCGCCGGCCTCGAGCAGCAGCACCGAGACGTCGGCGTCCTCGGTCAGGCGGGTGGCCAGCACATTGCCGGCGGAACCGGCGCCGATGATGACGTAGTCGAATTCGCGGATCTGGGTCATGGGGTCTCCTTAGAACACCGACTCGAAGGGGCCCATCTCCACCTGTACCGACTTGGTCTGGGTGTAGTGAGCCAGGGTCTCGAGGCCGTTCTCGCGGCCCACGCCGGACTGCTTGACGCCGCCCACCGGCATCTCGGCGGGGGAGTCGCCCCAGGTGTTGATCCAGCAGATACCCGCCTCCAGGCGATGGATCACCCGGTGGGCACGGTTGAGGCTCTCGGTGAAGAGCCCGGCTGCCAGCCCATAGTGGGTATCGTTGGCGCGGCGAATGACCTCCTCCTCGTCATCGAAGGTGAGGAGCGCCATCACCGGGCCGAAGATCTCCTCACGCACGAGGCGCATCTCGTCGGTGCAGTCGGTGAATACCGTGGGAGCCGCCCAGGCGCCCCTGGACCAAGCGACACCGGCCTGCTCGTCCTTGTCCCAGCGCTCCCCGCCGGCCAGCAGGGTGGCACCCTCCTGCTGACCCAGCTCGATATAGGAGAGCACCTTGGCCTGGTGCTCGAAGCTCACCAGCGGGCCGAAGTTGATGCTTGGGTCCAGCGGGTCGCCGGCCTTGATGCGTGCCACCCGTGCCTTGAGCTTCGCCTCGAAGTCGGCCTTCACCGAGCGCTCGACGAAGACCCGGGTACCGTTGGTGCAGACCTGACCGCTGGAGTAGAAGTTGGCCATCATGGCGGCATCGGCGGCGCGGTCGAGGTCGGCATCGGCGAACACGATCAGCGGCGACTTGCCGCCCAGCTCCATGGTCACCTCCTTGAGGGTCGAGCCACCGGCGGCCGCCATCACCTTCTTGCCGGTGCCCACCTCGCCGGTAAAGGAGACCTTGGCGATCTCCGGATGCTCGGTGAGCATGGCGCCCACCCGGCCGTCGCCGTGCACCACATTGAAGACTCCGTCGGGCAGCCCGGCCTCGGTCAGGATCTCGGCCAGCTTCATGGCGGTGAGTGGGGTCACCTCGCTGGGCTTGAAGACCACGGCATTGCCGGCGGCCAGGGCCGGTGCGGCCTTCCAGCAGGCGATCTGGATGGGGTAGTTCCAGGCACCGATGGCGCCGATCACCCCCAGCGGCTCGCGGCGGGTATAGACGAAGGAGTCCTCGCGCAGCGGGATCTGGGTGCCCTCGATGGCGGCGGCCAGGCCGGCGTAGTACTCCAGGGCGTCGGCACCGGTGACGATGTCCACCGCCGCGGTTTCGCTGATCGGCTTGCCGGTATTGCGGGTCTCGAGCTCGGCGAGCTCATCATTCCGCTCCCTTAACAGCGCCACGGCGCGCTGCAGGATGCGGCCTCGCTGCATGCCGCTCATCGCCGCCCACTCGCGCTGACCGCGCTTTGCGGCGGCCACGGCGGCATCGACATCGGCGCTGGCGGCCTGCTGCACTCGGGCCAGCAGGCTGCCGTCGAAGGGATTGTGCACCTCGAAGCTGGCGCCTGAGGTGGCATCGGCGGTATGCCCGTCGATATAGAGGGGCAGGGCAGTTGAATCGGTCATGAGTCTCTCCTCAGCGAGCGTCGATGGCGGTGGCAGAGTCGGAAGCGGCAACTGAGTCGGAAGCGGCAAGTAGCCTGTCGAGGGTGGCGAGTGCCGCACGGCGGGCGCCTTCGGCATCCAGGCCCTCCGGTGTGAGTGCCCCGCGCAGCCAGAGGCCGTCGATCACCGCCGCCAGGGTACGCGATGCCAGACGCGCCTCGTCGAGCGGCATCAGACGGCGGAACTGGGCGCACAGGTTCGAGTATAGGCGTCGGTCGTTGACCTGCTGCAGGCGCGCAAGGCGTGGCTTGTGCATGCTGCTGGCCCAGAAGGCCAGCCAGGTCTTGGCCACCGGGTCGGTTACCTGGCTGCGGTCGAAATTGCCCTCGATGATGGCTTCCAGTCGGGCTCGAGGGGTGTCGTTGCGCAGCTTGCGCCGGCAGGCGGCCACGGCCTCGCCCAGGTCACTGAGGATCTGTCGCATGGTGGCCTCGAGCAGGCCATCCTTGCCACCGAAGTAATGGCTGATGATGCCGGCCGATACCCCGGCGTGTCGCGCAATACGCGCCACGGTGGCGTCGGCAAGGCCGACCTCATCGATGGCCGCCATGGTTGCCTTGATCAGCTGCTGGCGGCGGATGGGTTCCATTCCGACCTTGGGCATTCTCGAGCCCTCCCTTGTCCGGATGACTTGCCACCACACCGGTATGTGCGGTTAGGATAGTGCCAGCTTGCCAGTTTTTTATTGAACGTTCAATCAATAAAGGGTTGGCAGACGCCGACTATACTCAAGTCCCTTCACGGAGGTAATTTCATGAACGTATCTCGCATTTCCCGCCGTTCCAGTCGCCATATGAGCCTTGGTCTGGGTGCCGCCGCGCTGGTGATGGGCGCCACCCCGGTGCTTGCTCAGGAATCCGAAAGCTGCGAGACGCTGCGCTTCGCCGAAGTGGGCTGGACCGACATTACCGCTACCACCGCTCTGGCCACCGAGGTGTTCGAGGCGCTGGACTATGAGACCCGTATCGACACCGTTTCCGTGCCCATCGCCTATCAGGGCATGAAGAATGGTGACTTCGATATCTTCCTGGGCAACTGGATGCCCTCCATGGCATCGATCAGCAATCCCTATGTCGAGGAGGGTAGCGTCGACCGTCTGCGTGCCAACCTCGAAGGCGCCAAGTACACCCTGGCGGTGCCGCAATATGTGTACGATGCCGGCGTCACCTCGCTGGCCGACCTGGACCAGCATGCCGACAAGTTCGACAGCAGCATCCATGGCATCGAGGCCGGCAACGACGGCAATCAGATGATCCAGCAGATGATCGATGACGACGCCTTCGGCCTGGGTGACTGGCAACTTATCGATTCCAGCGAGGCGGGCATGCTCTCCGAGTTGGGCGCCCGGGTGCCGGACGAGAACTGGATGGTGTTCCTGGGCTGGGAGCCGCACCCGATGAACACCAACTTTGATATGGCCTACCTGGAGGGAGCCGACGATTACTTCGGTCCCGACCTGGGAGGGGCCACGATCTATACCAACACTCGTGATGGTCTCGTCGAGGAGTGTGGCAATGTGGCGACCCTGCTGGACAATCTCGTGTTCACCCTCGAGATGGAGAGCCAGCTGATGGGGGAGATCATGGAGGAGGGCAAGGACCCCCGTGACGCCGCCCGTGACTATCTGCAGGCCAACCCGGAAGTGCTCGACGCCTGGCTCGAGGGTGTCGAGACCCGCGACGGCGAGGACGGCCTGGCCGCCGTTCGCGAAGCGCTCGAGATCGAGTCCTGAAATGTCGCCGCTGGACTTGCCAAACGGCGAGTCCATGTGCATAATGCGTCTCCATTGCGCGGCCGAGGTCGCGCAATCTAGTGGAAAGGCTACGTAGCTCAGCTGGTTAGAGCACATCACTCATAATGATGGGGTCCCCTGTTCGAATCAGGGCGTAGCCACCAGGACATTTCAGCGCCCGCCCGACATTCGTCGGGCGGGCGCTGTGCGTTAGAACGGGTTGCCACAGGAATCCTCGCGGAGGTCCTTGACCTTGCTGGGGGAATCCGTATACTACGCACCGTGTTCGACGCCGTTCCCCGATAGCTCAGTTGGTAGAGCAAATGACTGTTAATCATTGGGTCGCAGGTTCGAGTCCTGCTCGGGGAGCCAACACGGCAACACAGCGATGCGACACGATTCCTCGATAGCTCAGTTGGTAGAGCAAGTGACTGTTAATCACTGGGTCGCAGGTTCGAGTCCTGCTCGAGGAGCCAATCGCTCGGCATCGCCACCTCAGGTTATTCCCGGATAGCTCAGTTGGTAGAGCAAGTGACTGTTAATCACTGGGTCGCAGGTTCGAGTCCTGCTCCGGGAGCCATCTCGTCTCTCCAGCGTCATCCTCTCCAGCGTCACCCTTTTCAATTTCGCCCTCTCTAGCTTCACCCTCTCTAGCTTCGTTTTCTCTAGCTTTACCTGATTTCTGCGTACGGTAATGATCACCGGGTTTTATACCGGTGCTTCTGCATGTCTATAAGTCTCTGTGCCAGTTTCTGGGTGAGTTTCTGGGTGAGTTACTGAGTGAGTTTACGTGCGCCTGTACGGCGCTCATCATGGGGGTTGTCACGGCGGGTCGCATGCAATGAAAGAAGCCGTCGCCCCGGGGCGACGGCCTCTTTCATGGTGGGGAAAGGCTCACTCTCGGTGGGCGAAGCGGTAGTTGTTCTCGAGCTGGGAATGGTCGAGCAGGATGTGCGCGGCCTCCAGCACTTGAACCTGCTCCACCGGCTCTTCCTCTTCCTTTTCCTGGTCGCTGTCGTCCTCTTCGCCGCGGGCGTCGATCCACTCCTCCAGGGGCTCCAGGCCGAGTGCCTCGCGACGCTGATTCTCCAGGGCGAGCTGCTCGGCCTCGAGTGCCTCGGTCTCTGCCTGGCGGAGTTCGCGGTTGAGGCTGACGCTGGTCGTCTCCTCGCGCATCCGGCGGTTCAGTTCGGCCTGCTGCTCGAGGTAGACGAAGTTGGGGTGGGTGTCGGCGCGCTCGCGATGGCGGGCCCGCAGCGTCTCCAGGAAGCGCCATGGCTCGCCGTATTCGCGGTACTGCACCGAGCGGACGGTATCCCAGTCCAGGGCGTTGTCGAGGCTGCTCTCGCCGATCAACTCGGGGTCGACCAGGCTCGGGAAGATGATATCGGGTTCCACGCCGCGGTGCTGGGTGCTCTCGCCGGAGATGCGATAGAACTTGGCACGGGTCAGCTTGATCTCGCCATGACTGAGCTCATTGAGGGTCTGTACCGTGCCCTTGCCGAAGGTGGGGGTGCCGACGACCAGGCCGCGCCCATAGTCCTGGATGGCGCCGGCGAAGATCTCCGAGGCGGAGGCCGATAGCCGGTTGACCAGCACCGTCAGGGGCCCATCGTAGACGGCACCGGTTTCGGTATCGCCGTAGAGACTGATGCGTCCGCGTGCATCCCGTACCTGAACGGTCGGGCCGCGATCGATAAATAGCCCGATCAGGGAGTTGGCCTCCTGCAGGGCGCCGCCACCATTGTTGCGCAGGTCGAGGACGATACCTTCGACGCCCTGGTTCTGCAGTGTCTCGATCTCCTTGGCCACGTCGCGGGTGGTGCTGCGATAGTTATCTTCGCCAGCCTGCCAGGCGTCGAAGTCGACATAGAAGGTAGGCACGGTGATCACGCCAACTCGATGCACGCCATCATCACGCTCAAGCTCCAGCACTTCGCTTTGGGCCGCCTGGTCCTCGAGCTTCACGGTATCCCGGGTGATCCGGACTTCCCTGGAGCGTGTCATGTCCACCGCCTGGGCGGGTACCACGTCGAGGCGCACCACCGAGCCCTTGGGGCCGCGGATCAGCTCCACCACCGAGTCGAGGCGCATGCCCACTACGTTGACCATGTCACCATCTTCCTGGCCGACTCCCACGATGCGGTCGGCGGGCTCAAGCACACCGGCGCGCTCCGCCGGGCCGCCGGGCACCAGGCTTGCGACCTTGACGTATTCGCCGTCGGCCTGGAGCAGTGCGCCGATGCCCTCCAGCGAGAGGCGCATCTGGATATCGAAGGACTCACCCTGGCGGGGGGAGAGGTAGCCGGTGTGGGGGTCGATGCTGCCGGTGACCGCGGCCATCAGCAGGCCGAAGATATCCTCCTCGTTGGTCTGCCGCAGGCGATTGAGCTGGCCCTCATAGCGCTGGCGAAGGTTGCTCTCAACCTGTTCGTCGTCCTGGCCACTGATTACCAGGGTCAGGGCGGCGTTCTTGAGGCGGCGCGTCCACAGTTCATCCAGAGCCTGGGTACTCTCCGCCCAGGGGACATCCTCGCGGTCCAGCTCCAGGCGCTGATCTCCTTCATAGGTGAAGTCGAGGCCCTGGTCGAGGTGCTCGAGTAGCCACTCGAAGCGTGCTTCGGCGCGCTCATGGTAGCGCTGATAGAGTGCGAAGAAGGGGGCCAGCTCGCCATCGAGCAGGGCATCATCGAGCTGCTTCTCCAGTGGTAGAAATTCAGCCACATCCTGCTCGGTCAGGAAGGCGCGCTGACTGTCGAGCACATCGAGATAGCGCTCGAAGGCTCGGCGTGACCAGTTGTCATCCAGGCTGATGTCGGCGTAGTGACCATAACGCAGCGCTTCGGCCATCTCGGTGGCAGCCCGGCGTTGGTCGTCGGTGGGTTCTGGCTGTGCCAGGGCGACGCCAGTGGCCAGCAGCAGCGCTGCCAACAAGGCCATGGTTCGTCCCATATGGGCAAGCGGGCTCATCAATGAAGCACTCCCGGTTTGATGTACACTCAATTCCCTTGACCGTAATCCGGCTCGCGAGTTGCGCGGGGCGGTCGTCCATTGTAGCAGCTTACCCGCTGTGCCCATCATCTACACTTTTGCCCAACCCTAGAGGAACCCATGCTCTCTCAGGATGAACTGCTTACGCGGCTTCTCGACTTCCTGCACCGCTCGCCGTCCCCCTGGCATGCTACTGCCAATATGGCGGCCCGCCTCGAATCCGCCGGTTTCCGCCGCCTGGACGAGCGAGAGGCCTGGTCGTTGACGCCGGGCGATCGGGTCTATGTGACGCGCAACGACTCCTCCATCATCGCCCTGCAGTTGCCGGAGACGCGGCTCGAGGCGCTGCGCATGATCGGTGCCCATACCGATAGCCCCGGGTTGCGGCTCAAGCCCAATGCCGCCCAGACCGCAGCCGGCTGGTTGCAGCTCGGCGTCGAGGTCTATGGGGGAGCCCTGTTGGCGCCCTGGTTCGACCGCGAACTGGGGCTCGCCGGCCGGGTGCATGTCCGCTATCCCGATGGCCGTCTCGAGGGGCGCCTGCTGCATGTCGACCGACCAGTGGCGATCATTCCCAGTCTGGCCATCCATCTCGATCGCGAGGCCAACAGCGGTCGTGCGCTGAACGCTCAGACCCAGATGGCGCCGGTGCTGTTGCAGGGCGGTGAGGAGGGCGACCTGCCGCGGCTGCTCAAGGAGTGGATCTCAGAGCAGCATGCCATCGAGGCATTCGAGCTGCTCGACTTCGAGCTGGGCTTTCATGACATGCAGCCGCCTGCGCGGGTGGGGGTCAAGGGCGAGCTGATTGCCAGTGCTCGGCTCGATAACCTGCTCTCCTGCTTTATCGGCCTGGAGGCGCTGCTGGCCAGTGACGGCAAACAGGGTGTCGTGCTGGTAGCCAACGACCATGAGGAGGTCGGCAGCGCCAGCGCCTGTGGCGCCCAGGGGCCTTTTCTGGGAGATGTGCTGCGCCGGGTTCACGAGCGGCTCGGCGACGGCAGCGAGGAGGGCTTCATTCGGCTGATCCAGGCCTCGCGGATGATCTCCTGCGACAACGCGCATGCTCTGCATCCCAACTTCCAGGACAAGCACGATGCGGCCCATGGTCCCGCGCTCAACGGCGGACCGGTGATCAAGGTCAATGCCAGTCAGCGCTATGCCACCAACAGTGCGACGGCGGCGCTGTTTCGCGACCTCTGTCGCGAGGCCGAGGTGCCCGTACAGAGCTTCGTGACGCGTGCCGACATGGGGTGTGGCAGCACCATCGGGCCGATCACCGCCACCGAGCTCGGTGTGCCGACCCTCGATGTGGGGGTGCCGCAGTGGGCCATGCACTCGATCCGCGAGACCGCGGGAAGCGAAGATGTGGCCTATCTGGCGCGGGTGCTGGCTGCCTTCTGCAACCGCCTCGAGCTGGCTTGAGCACACAAAAAACCCGGCGCCGATGGCGCCGGGTTGCGTGATTCTGGTGGCTACGCCCTGACTCGAACAGGGGACCCCATCATTATGAGTGATGTGCTCTAACCAACTGAGCTACGTAGCCAGCGGCGCGTAATCTATCCATCGCCGGACGGACTGTCAAGCGTTTGATGTGGATCCTGATCCCGCATTATCCCGCACGGCCTCTTCGGGGTGTCGCATCTACCGGCGAGAGGCTGGCGATTAAAGCGGATTGGCCGCGGGCCAGATCGTCCGGTCCGCGGCCAGCTCTGTCGGATTACTCCGACTTGACATCGATACGCTTCACCCTTGACTTGGCCTCTTCGGTCTTGGGTAGCGTGACGGTCAACACGCCGCGCTTGAACTCCGCCTCGGCCTTTTCGGGGTCCACGCCCGGTGGCACCGGGATCATCCGATGGAAGCTGCGCCGCGATTGCGAGGTGAAGTCGCCTTCGTTGCTCTTCTCCTCGCGCTCGCCACGAATCGTCAGCATGTCATCGGTGACGTTCACCTCGATGTCCTTGTCATCGAGCCCCGGCAGGTCAACCGAGACCAGCATCGCCTCATCGGTCTCCGAGATGTTGGTGCGCGGCCCGGCGGCGAGATTGTCCCCGAAGGGGCTGTCGAAGCGTGCCCAGAAATCCTCGAACACACGGTTCAGGTCACGCTGCAGCGTGACCATCGGGTTCTCGTCCGCCTCGCGGCGGGCCGGCGCCCGGTTTCGCTCCCGGCTCCAGGGAATAAGATCACTGAATGCCATCTTGATCCTCCTTTCGTGTTTGCCACGTGGTTGCCAAGGTGGGTCGAGGCCGCTTCAGGTAGCCTTGACTTCGATCCGCTTCGGCTTGGCGGCCTCGCTCTTCGTTAGCCTGAGCGTGAGCACACCGTCGCGGTGGCTGGCCTCGATGCCGTTCGCATCGATTGTTTCGGGCAGGCTGAAGGCCCGCTCGAAGGTGCCTGGCGCATATTCGGCATAGATGCGCCGGTAACCTTCAGGCGCAGGCGCGTCGATGACTCCCCGCACCGTCAGTGCGCGGTTCTCGACCGAGACATCGACGCTGTCGGGCGTCACCCCCGGCATGTCGATGGCCAGCGTCACAACGCCATCCTTCTCGACGATATCAGTGGCCGGTCGGAACACGGGGCCGCTGATGCTCTCTTCGTTACGCTCGCTGGTCGTTGCGACGTCACCGCCTGTCTTCTTGAGCTCCTGTACCATGTCACGCCTCCTTATTTTCCCGTTCGTCAACTGGCCTTGACCGAGATCTTGCGCGGCTGTTCCGCATCGGGGCGGCCCATCTCGATCTCCAGAACGCCGTTCTTCGCCCGCGCCTCGACCTTGTCGGGATCCACCCTCAGGGGCAGGCGGATCGAGCGTGAGAATTCGCCCGTTGGGCGCTCGCGGCGGTGCCAGGACGCACTCTCGTCTTCGGTGGGGGAGCTGCGCTTGCCGGCGATGATCAGGGTGTTTTCACGCACGGTCAGATCGATGTCGTCGGTGCCGACACCCGGTATCTCGGCGGTGACCACGACACTGTTATCGCTTAGCCACATATTCACCGGCGGCCAGGCGCCATCGCCGACGGTGCGCGCGCCGCCGGCGAACAGGCGGTTCATCTGCGATTGAAGTTGCCTCAGCTCGGCAAAAGGATCCCATTGTGCCGATGGCAATCCGAAATTCAGCATTGTCTTCTCCTCTTCTCACGGTTTTCAGACACTGCACGTTCTCACCAGGGGTGCGAACGAGTCTTATTGGTGGAAGTGTCGCAAACGTCGCAAAAGAAGAAGCAGAACCGTCGTCGGTCCGGCAGGAAGAGGCATGTCGGCCCCATGTTGCGGCATTCCACGCAATCTATAGATGGGAGCGCGGTGGGTAATTATCAAGTCGTCCCCGATTGCGTCGCGTGAGTATCACTGATGTTGCTATCGGCTTGCTGATGCCACGGCCCACTCCCATGGCGTAAAGTTCGAATCAGTCGCCGAGCGGCGAGACGCTGGGCGGTTGGCCGCGGACAGCACAGCCGGGGTTGTTGGGTGTCTAGTCGTGCTTGACACTCCGCCAGGCGGTCGTTAATATGCGCGCCATCTCGACGAGACGAGACATTGCGTCCCATTCGTCTAGTGGTCCAGGACACCGCCCTTTCACGGCGGGAACAGGGGTTCGAACCCCCTATGGGACGCCACTCGACTCGTCAGGTAACCGGAGTGCGGGAATAGCTCAGTGGTAGAGCATCGCCTTGCCAAGGCGAGGGTCGGGAGTTCGAATCTCCTTTCCCGCTCCATGCGTCCCATTCGTCTAGTGGTCCAGGACACCGCCCTTTCACGGCGGGAACAGGGGTTCGAACCCCCTATGGGACGCCACTTCTTCGGCAGCAGCAGTGAGTCGTCGAGGTAGAAGTAGAACGAGAAGTGCGAGACAGGCGGGAATAGCTCAGTGGTAGAGCATCGCCTTGCCAAGGCGAGGGTCGGGAGTTCGAATCTCCTTTCCCGCTCCAATGTTGCGGTAAGAGAGCCAAGGCTCGGGTCAGGATCTGGTACACCAGCCCGGTTGAATCTCCTATCCCGCTCCATGCGTCCCATTCGTCTAGTGGTCCAGGACACCGCCCTTTCACGGCGGGAACAGGGGTTCGAACCCCCTATGGGACGCCAACTCGCTCTCGTTGCACCGACAGTAGTACCGATATGATGCGGGAATAGCTCAGTGGTAGAGCATCGCCTTGCCAAGGCGAGGGTCGGGAGTTCGAATCTCCTTTCCCGCTCCAATCGGTTTCATGCTACTGGCCAAGGCTCGCGTCAGGAGCTGGAGCGCCAGCCCGGCTGAAGGCAGCCCCGTCAAATCTCCTTCCCGCTCCAGTCGGTTTCATGCTATTGGCCAAGGCTCGGGTCATGAGCTGGAACGCCAGTCCGATCGAATCTCCTTCCCGCTCCAGTCGGTTCCCCCCCCCCTGAATTCTGATTATAAGCTTCTGAGCATAAGCCAAGGCGCCAGCCTGGCTGATGATGTCTTGCCGTTTTTCGTATTTCACTCCAGAAGATTCCCTTGTTTACCCGGTCAGGCCAGGGCTCACTGCATGAGCCGGAATGCCGGCCCGGCTGTTGCTGTCCGTCCGAATGCGCTATGGTGCCCCACTAGACACGGGGTGCGGTCGTGGCCGCTGAGAAAATACCCGTCGAACCTGATCCAGTTCACACTGGCGAAGGGATGTCGGCCGGCTCCAGCGCGGCGCCCTTTGCCGCGTACCAAGGAGTCGTCATGGCCGTTTCCTCTCTATCCATCGACCAGCAAGCCATCGACCAGCAGGCCATCGACCGGCAGGTCGTGCTTGTCACCGGCGGTGCTCGTGGGCTCGGCGCTCATCTGACCCGAGCCTTTCTCGGTCAGGGCGCCCGGGTGGTGGTGAACTATTTCCAGAGTCGCGATGCCGCCGAGGCACTGGTGAAGGAGGCGCCGCAGCGGGTGCTGGCCGTCCAGGCCGACGTGCGTGACGCCGAGGCGATCAAGTCGCTGTTCGAGCAGGCTCGTGAGCATTTCGGCACGCCGATTACCACCGTGGTCAATAATGCCCTGCCCGCGTTCACCTTCAACGGCGACGCGCGTCCCGACGCCGATGCCCTGGACTGGTCGCAGCTTCAGCAGCAGCTCGAGGGTGTCAACCGGGGAGCGCTGAACACCATCCAGGCGGCGCTGGCCGGCATGCGCGAGCAGGGAGGTGGGCGCATCGTCAATATCGGCACCAATCTGTTCCAGAACCCCGTCGTGCCGTACCACGACTATACCGCCGGCAAGGCCGCGCTGCTCTCGCTGACCCGCACGCTCGCCAACGACCTGGGGCCCGACAACATCACCGTGAACATGATCTCCGGTGGGTTGCTGCGCACGACCGATGCGTCCAGTGCGACCCCGGAGGCGGTCTTCGACCTGATCGCGCAGAACACCCCCCTGCGGCGGGTGACCACCCCGGAGGAGTTTGCCGACGCGGCGCTGTTCTTCGCCTCACCCTGGGCCAGGGCAGTCACCGGTCAGAACCTGATCGTCGACGGTGGACTGGTGAAAGGGTGATGAAGGCACGCAATCCCGACGAGAAGCTGCACCTCAATCTGTTCGTGATGGGCAATGGCCACCATCGCGCGGCATGGCGCCATCCCGACTCCTGCGCCGAGCGCCTCGGCGACATCGCCTACTATGAGTCCCTGGCCCTCACCGCCGAGCGTGGCAAGCTGGATGCGCTGTTCTTCGCCGACGGCATGAGTGCCGGCAGCGTGGAAGATGGCTTCCACTGGCACCTCGAGCCGCTGACCGCACTCTCCGCCATGAGTCGGGCCACTCGGCGGATCGGGCTGATCAGCACGATCTCGAGCACCTTCTACACTCCCTTCCACGCCGCCAGGCTGGTGGGCTCGCTGGACCACATCTCCGGTGGGCGAGTGGGCTGGAATGTGGTGACCTCGATGTTCGACAGCGAGGCGCGCAACCACGGCTATGCGGCCATGCCACCGCATGCCGAGCGCTATGCGCGTGCCGAGGAGTTTGTGCAGACGGTATTGGCGCTGTGGGACAGCTGGTCCGACGACGCCATCGAACGCGATCGTCAGGGCCGTTATGCCGATCCCGACAAGGTGCGCCAGATTGACCATCATGGCGAGCACTTCCTGGTCGATGGGCCCCTCAACCTGCCGCGTCCTCCCCAGGGCAACCCGGTACTGATACAGGCGGGTGCTTCTTCCCAGGGGCGCGATCTGGCGGCGCGCTACGCCGAGGCGATCTATGCGGTCGCCTACGACCTGGAGGCCGCTCAGGCCTATTATCGGGATATCAAGTCGCGGGTGGCGGCGGCCGGGCGCACCGCGCCGGTGCCGATCCTGCCGGGGCTCGTCACCTATGTGGGCGCTACCATGGAGGAGGCTCGTGCCAAGCAGCGCGAGCTGGACGACTGTCTGCCGGTGGAGGCCTCGCTGCGTCAGCTGGGGCTGTTTATCGAGCAGGACTGCAGTGACTGGGAGCTGGATGCCCCGGTGCCGCCACTACCGCCGCTGGCCGAGTTTCGTGGTCCCCAGGGGCGCTATGCCACCATCCTGCGCATCATCGAGACCGAGCAGCCCACCCTGCGCGAGCTGCTGGGGCGGCTCGCCGCGGGCGGCGGCCACTGCACCATGATCGGTACCCCGGAGAGCATTGCCGATGAGATGGAGCGCTGGTTCCACGGCCGCGGGGCGGACGGCTTCAACCTGATGCCGCCGTCGCTACCCTCCGGGATCGAGGACTTCGTGGATCAGGTGGTGCCGGAGCTTCAGCGTCGCGGACTCTTCCGGGAAGAGTACGAAGCGGCGACGCTGCGGGGGCACTTCGGCCTCGAGAGGCCGGCGGGCTGAACCTCCTGGTGATCCGTTCACGTTAGCGGTTCCCCACAATAAACAACGCCCCTTTCGAGGGGCGTTGTGCGTTCTGGTGCGAAAGGCGCTTACCCCTCGAAGCGTCGGGTGCCGGCGCTCAGTGCCGCAAAGTCGAAGCGTTGCTTCGCCGGCAGCAGCGCCAGGAGCGCCAGGCCCGTCACGACCGGCACGAAGGTGGCGAGCAGGAAGGACTCCATCAGGGTGTTCAAGGCGTCGCCCGGGGCCGGGAAGAGGAAGAGTCCGGCGACCAGACCGCTGAGCGTGGCCAGTACCGCGGCGCGGCCGTCGAAGCGGCGATTGAACAGCCCGAAGAATACCGGGAAGGCCGCCGCGCAGCAGAGCAGGTCGGCCAGCAGGAACAGGTAGAGCACGCTGTAGCCCTGGGCGGCCACGAAGGTCACCGGCAGTGCCAGCAGCAGGATCAGCCAGCGCGACAGCCGCATCAGCCGCTGGCCGCTGGCGTCAGGCAGCAGCCGTCCGCCATCCACGGCGATCATGCTCGAGGCGGCGCTGATGGTGGTGTCGGCGCTGCTCATGACCAGCGCCAGGCCCAGGAAGATCAGGCCCACGGCGAACCAGCCGGGAATATCGGCGAGCAGCACACTGAACAGCGCGACCGAGCCGTCACCGGGCAGACCCAGCCCCACGAACGCCAGGCCGAACAGGCCCATCACGAAGATCATCGGGGCGCTCAACAGGCCGCCGAGCAGAAAGCCAAGGCCCACGGCGCGGTTGCTCTGCGCCGCGTAGACCCGCTGCCAGTTGCCTTGATAGAAGAGTCCGGTCAGCATCACGGCCAGGAAGAAGGTAAGGCCGGCCTTGAGCCCCCCCAGGTCGGTGATATCCAGCAGTTGCGGCGCCGCCGCCTCGAGTCCGGCGAGGGTGGGGTCGACGCCGCCGGCGGCCTGCCAGCCGACGATCAGCAGCACGGCGAGCAGCGGCATGATCACGATCATCTGCACCTTGTCGGTAAAGATCGAGGCACGCAGTCCGCCATACAGGGTGTAGAGCAGGGTGGCCGCCATTACCACCGAGCTGGTCGCCCACAGCGGGACCGGCGCCAGTAGCCCGACCATCTTGGCGATGGCGGTGATTCCCGCGGCCAGGGAGATGAACAGGTAGAACAGCATGATGACCAGGGTGAAGGCGTACATGGGGCGCCCGTAGCGGCTCATCACGAACTCGGTCAGCGAGTGGCCGCCCGGCGAGAGCTCGCGCAGGCGCCGCCCCAGGGGAATCATCACCAGCCGGGGCGCCAGCGAGCCCAGCGCATAGCCGGCAATGGCACCCAGGCCGCCCCAGGTGGCCGCCTGGGCGGGGCCGAACAGGATCCAGGTGCCCAGCGTCGAGGCCATCAGGGTCAGCACCGTGGCGGTGGCCCCCTGGCTGTTGCGGGCGATAATGAAGTCCTCGAGGCTCTCGTTGTGGCGGCGTGCATAGAGCAGGCCCGGCACGGCGAACAGCACGGAGAAGGCGATGAGCCACCAGAAGGCGTGGGCGGTCGACAGCATGACGTACTCCCTAGCGTGGATAGGCCCGGTACGATGCCGAGCGTCGCTACGAGAGGACGCAGTTGCGTTGGGTGAGAAGCATGGCCGGATGGCACTTCCTTCCCTTCGCCGGCATTATCCGGATCAGGTTCGAAGGGTCACCGGGCGTATCATCTGCGCACGCTGCCGGAATCTCAGTCCACAAGGACTCCCCCAGGAATGCGACCCAGCTTAGGGGGCCGGTGTCACGGGGTCAACATGGCGCGAATACCCGCTTGAATCGGTAAGGTATCGCCCTCATATCGTTAGCAGCATATTTTTTGCGGAATCCCAGTTATCGAACACCGAATCGTTTCAAGGATTGCACATGGCCGAACCGGCTCTGTCCATCCGTGGCCTGACCAAGGTTTACGGCAATGGCTTCCAGGCCCTGAAGGGCATCGACCTCGATGTCGCGGAAGGGGACTTCTTTGCGCTGCTCGGACCCAATGGGGCCGGCAAGTCCACCACACTGGGCGTGGTCTGCTCGCTGGTGCAGAAGAGCGACGGCAAGGTGTCGATCTTCGGCATCGATATCGACCGTGACTTCGCTCGCGCCAAGTACCACCTGGGCGTGGTGCCCCAGGAGTTCAACTTCAACCAGTTCGAGAAGGTCATCGATATCGTGCTGGCCCAGGCCGGCTACTACGGCATGTCGCGGCGCGAGGCCCTGCCGCGGGCCGAGGAGCTGCTGCGTGACCTGGGCCTGTGGGACAAGCGCAACGGCAATGCCCGCATGCTCTCCGGCGGCATGAAGCGGCGCCTGATGATCGCCCGTGCCCTGATGCATCGCCCCAGGCTGCTGATCCTCGATGAGCCTACCGCCGGCGTGGATATCGAGCTGCGCCGCAGCATGTGGGAGTACATGCGCCGCATCAATCGAGAGGAGGGCACCACCATCATCCTCACCACCCACTACCTGGAGGAGGCCGAGAGCCTGTGTCGCAACGTGGCGATCATCAACCACGGTGAGATCATTCGCAATACCAGCGTGCGCGACCTGCTGATGGAGCTGGATACCGAGACCTTCCTGTTCGACCTGGCCCATGCGCTGGATGAGGTGCCGGAGGTGCCCGGCTTCGAGGTCAGCCAGTCGGAGCCCGCCCAGCTCGCCGTGGCGGTCCATCGTGGCCAGCGCCTCAATGACATCTTCGAGGCGCTCTCCGAGCGTGGCATTCAGGTGGTCTCCATGCGCAACCGCGCCAACCGCCTGGAGGAGATGTTCGTCTCCATGGTGGAGCAGGGCAACGAGGCCCTGGACCAGAAAGCCGCCGCCAAGGACAAGGAGGCCAGCGCATGAACCCCTATCAGATCGCGATCGCCCTGTGGACTCTGGTGATCAAGGAGATCAAGCGCTTCACGCGTATCTGGCCGCAGACCCTGTTGCCGCCCTCGATCACCATGACCATGTACTTCATCATCTTCGGCAACCTGATCGGTTCGCGCATCGGCGAGATGGATGGCTACAGCTACATGGACTTCATCGTCCCCGGACTGATCATGATGGCGGTGATCACCAACAGCTACTCCAACGTCGCCTCCTCCTTCTTCTCCAACAAGTTTCAGCGCAGCGTGGAGGAGATGATGGTGTCGCCGATGCCCAACTGGGTGATTCTCTCCGGCTTCGTGCTCGGCGGAATGGCCCGGGGCCTTGGGGTCGGCCTGATCGTCACGGTCGTGTCACTGTTCTTCACCCGCCTGAGCGTGGCGCACCCGGTGCTGACCGTGCTGGTGGTGGTGCTGACCGCGGCGCTGTTCGCCATCGGCGGTTTTATCAACGCCCTGCTGGGCAAGAAGTTCGATGATATCTCCATCGTGCCGACCTTTATCCTGACGCCGCTGACCTATCTGGGCGGGGTCTTCTACTCCATCTCGCTGCTGCCGGAGTTCTGGCAGGGCGTGTCGATGCTCAATCCCATCCTCTACATGGTCAACGTCTTCCGCTACGGCTTCCTCGGTGTCTCGGATATCCCGGTGGGCTGGGCCCTGGCCGCGATCTTCACCTTTATCGTGGTGCTGTTTGGCGTGGCCCTGTGGATGCTGGAGCGTGGCAAGGGGATCCGTTCATGAACCATCGTCCCGAAACCCTCGCGGATGCCCCGCTGGGGCGTGAGTCCGCCTATCCCGAGCACTACGATGCCTCGCTGCTCTATGCCATACCGCGTGCCGCCAATCGGGCGCCGCTGGGGATCGAGGAGGGGGCTCTGCCTTTCGTCGGCGAGGACGAGTGGCACGCCTTCGAGGTCAGCTGGCTGAACGCGCGCGGCAAGCCGATGGTGGCCGTGGCACGTTTTCGTCTGCCCGCGGACTCTCCCCATCTGATCGAGTCCAAGTCCTGGAAGCTCTACCTCAACGGCTTCAACCAGAGCCGCTTCGAGAGTCGTGAGGCGGTCATCGAGACGCTGGAGCGCGACCTGGCGCATGTCGCCGGGGCCGCGGTCTGTGTCGAGCTGTTTGGCGTCGACGACGAGGCGCTGATGCCGCGCCGCCTTCCCGGCGAGTGCCTGGACGAGCTGGATATCGAGATCGACGACTACACGCCCAGTGCCGAGCACCTGGTGGTGGGGGAGGAGGTCGTCGAGGAGACCCTGCACTCGCACCTGCTCAAGTCCAACTGCCCGGTTACCGGCCAGCCCGACTGGGGCAGTGTGCTGATCCGCTACCGCGGCCCCAGGCTCGACCGCGAGGAGCTGTTGCGCTACCTGATCGGCTATCGCCAGCACCAGGACTTCCACGAGCACTGCGTGGAGCACATCTTCACCGACCTGATGGCCCGCGCCCGGCCGGAGCGGCTGCTGGTATTGGCGCGCTATGTACGCCGAGGCGGGCTCGATATCAGCCCCTGGCGCGCCACACAAGGTGAGCGCCCCCCGGAGCCGCTGCGGCTCGCGCGTCAATAGGTGCCGCCGCCCACTCGCACGACAGGCGAGCGGGGCGCTGCTAGAGTGGCGAGAACCATTTAGAGTAGCGAGAACTGTTCTCGTATCAAGATTGCCAAGGGAGAGTTAATGATGGACGCGATATCGCTGCTGCATGAACGCAGCTCCATGGGCAAGCTGATGGGGCCACCGCCCAATGCCGAGCAGCTCGAGGCCATCTACCGGGCGGCCCTGCGGGCACCGGACCACAAGGAGCTGCGTCCCTGGCGCTTTATCGAGTTCTCCGGCGAGGGTCTGGAGCGGCTGGGCGAGCTGTTCGCCGAGGCGGAGTATCGTGAGGACCCTCATGTCGGAGATACCGCCCTGAACGCCGCCCGCAAGAAGCCGCTGCGTGCTCCCATGGTGATTGCGGTGATCGCCAAGGTCACCCCGGAGGTGCCCAAGGTACCCAAGGTGGAGCAGGTGATCTCGGCCGGCTGTGCCGCCCACGCCATCCTGCTTGCCGCCCATGCCCAGGGCCTTGGCGCCATGTGGCGCAGCGGCAAGTACGCCTTCGACCCCGTGGTACGCAAGGGGCTGGGGCTGAACGAGGACGACGAGGTGGTGGCCTTCATCTATCTCGGCACCCTGGGCGGCCGCCACAAGCCCATCGCCCAGCATGATATCGACGACTTCGTCGAGCACTGGCGCTGAGATGCGTGACATCGGCGTTCCCCACCCGCGACTCCCCCTGCCGCCCCAGGGCGGCGAGGATGACCCCGGCGAATTCCTCGCCTGGCTAGGCGAGGCGATTCCGCTGGTTCGACAGCTGGGCATCCGCGAGATGCGCCGCGAGGGCGACCGGCTCGACTGGGAGCTGGCGCTTATTCCCAACCTCAATGACAAGGGCACCGGTTTCGGTGGTTCCCTCGCCGCCCAGACCACCCTGCTGGGCTGGTGCTGGACCACCCTCTGGTTGCGGCGTCGCGGCCTGGCTCGGGATGTGGTGGTGGCCGAGGCCACCCAGCGATTCCTGGCACCGGTGACCGGCGATTATCGTCTGGAGTGTCTGCCCGAGGCGGAGGAGGGGCCCGAGCGCCTCGCCGCAAGGCTCGATGAGAAGGGGCGCGGGCGTATCGCCCTGGTGCAGCGACTCTGGTGCGGTGAGACCTTGTGCCTGGAGGCACGCGGCGACTACGCGGTGCTGGCCGAACGCGCCTGAGGTAGCGCTCGGCGAGAACGACATGATCGGCCTTCGTTATGAAGGCCGATCATTTTTGGTCTAGAGCTTGACCAGCATCTTACCCTGATTGCGCCCGGTGAACAGGGCCAGGAAGGCATCCGGGGTGCTCTCCAGGCCATCCATCACGGTTTCCTGGTAGTCGATCTCGCCGCTGGCGACCCGGGGGGCGAATTCGCTCAGGAAGTCGCCGTGATGCTCCCAGTGATCGAAGACGATAAAGCCCTGCATGCGCGCGCGGCGAATCAGCAGCATCGCCAGGTTGGCCGGTCCGGCGGCGGGGCCTTCGGCGTTGTAGCGTGAGATCATGCCGCAGATGGCGATGCGGGCGCCGACCCTGAGGTTATCCAGCGCCGCTTCCAGGCAGTCTCCACCGACGTTCTCGTAGTAGACGTCGAAGCCCTCCGGGCAGGCGTCCTTGAGCGCCTCGCTCAGCTGGCGAGCATCCTTGCCACGGTAGCTGATCGCCTTGATACCGTGGGATTCGAGCCACTCCAGCTTCTTGGGATCCCCGGCGATGCCGACCACGGTGCCGCCCTTGGCCTTGGCCAGCTGCACCGCGAGAGAGCCCACCGCGCCGCCGGCGGCGCTGACCAGCACGTTGTCCCCCTCCTGCATGTCGGCGATCACGTTGAGCCCGACCCAGGCGGTAGTGCCCGGCATGCCCAGCACACCCAGGTAGGCCTGGGGGGGCACATCGAAGGTGGGCAGCGGCTCGACCTGGTCACCGGGAAGCTGGGCGATATCGCGCCAGCCGCCCATATGCCGAACCCTGTCGCCCTCCTTGAAGCGCGAATCCCGTGACTCGATGACCTCGCCCACGGCGGCGCCTTCAAGCGGCTTGCCGAGCGTGAAGGGCTCGATATAGGTGGTGACACCATCCATGCGGCCACGCATATAGGGATCGACGGAGAGCCAGGTGTTGCGAATGCGCACCTCGCCCTCCTGCAGGGCGGGTAGCTCCGCCGCCTCGAGCTGGAACAGCTCGCGGTCGGGCATGCCCTCGGGGTGTTCGTGAATGGTGAAATAGCGGCTGTGCATGGAGCCTCCTTCGAGTTCAGTGATCTCTGCAGGCATCGGAGCGTTCGGTTCGACGCCCGTCGCCTGGCAGCGATGCGTTTGGTTGTCAACGGTGAGCCTAGGCTACGCCATCCGAGTGATATCACGCCAATGCAAGTTGCTTAAATGCAATATGCGTTAAGCTGATATCATTGCCATTGAAAATCTGGTTTCCATCACCAAGGCATGCGCTCCCATGCACCTCGCCGATCTCGCTCGTCACGACCTGAATGCCCTGGTGACCCTTCATGCGCTGCTGGACTCCCGCAGTGTCACCCGGGCCGCCCAGCGTCTCAACCTGAGCCAGCCTGCGGTCTCGCGGACCCTGTCGCGGCTGCGCCTGGCCTTCGATGACCCACTGTTCGTGCGCACTCACCGTGGGCTGCGCCCCACGGCGAGGGCCGAGGCGCTGGGGCCGCCCCTGGCGCGTTTGCTGGAAGAGCTGGGGGCCCTGCTGGCGCCACCGGAGTTCGACCCGGCCAGCACCACTCGACGCTTTCAGCTGGCGACCACCGACTATGGCATGCACGCCTTCCTGGCGCCTCAGTGGCAGGCCCTGAAGCGGCAGGCGCCCCATCTGCGGCTGGATATCCAGGCCTATAGCGGCAGCATCGAGCAGCGGCTCGACGAGGGCGGCCCCGAGCTTGCGCTCTGCGTGCTCGGTGACCAGGTGCCGGTCAATGTGCATGGCCGCGAGCTCGGTCGCGACCATTTCGTCTGCGTGATGCGCGAGGCGCATCCGCTGGCCCGGGAGCCGGAAGCAGCCTTTACGCTTGAGGCGTTTCTGGAAGCGGATCACCAACTGATCAGCATGGGCGGTGATGATCGTGGGGCGGTGGACCTGGCGCTGGCCCGACAAGGCCTGAGCCGACACGTGAGCCTGCGTCAGCCGCACTTCCTGGCGAGTTTCTCGGCCACCCAGCACAGTGACCTGCTGCTGTGCGTGCCGGGCTGCCTCGCCGCCAGCGTGCTCGAGCACTGGCCGCTGGCACTGCGGCGGCTGCCCCTCGAGGTGGCGTCCTTCTCCTACTGGCTGGTGTGGCATGAGCGCCACCATGGGGATGCCGGCCATGCCTGGCTGCGACAGACCCTGTTCGAGGGTCTCGAGACCCGCTATCACGCGCTTCGCCGCCGGCTGCTGGCGATGTGAGTCGGCGCCGTCCGGTATGGGGGAGGGGAGTTACAAGCGGTTCTTGAGCCACTCGATGGCGTGAGTGGCGCGAGCCGTGAGCGGCCATTCGGCGCGATGCAGAAGCCATAGCGAATCCATCACCCTGGGCAGGTCCTCGACGACCCGGATCGCCTCGGGGCGCGCGAATGCCTGACGCGCGAAGCGAGGCAGGACGCTGAATCCCAGCCCTGCGGCGACCGGGTCGAGAATCAGCCCGATCTGATTGGTAAACCCCCGGCAGGGCAGTTGGCCGATTCCCGGGTTACCCGGGAAGCAGCGACTCAGGAGCCGAGTGGCCATGTCGTGTCCATCGGGGTGATCGATGAAGCCAAGCCGCACCAGATCCGCCCAGCCCTCGACTCGCTCCCCGGCCGGGACCACCAGCTCGAGGGCTTCCCGCGCGAAGAGCGACACCGACAGGCGAGAGTCCTCGGGCTGCTGGGTGGCGAGCCCGAACTCGGCACGCTTGTCGAGCACGCTCGCGATGACCTCGCCGGTCGGACCGAAGCGATGGCGAATGGTGAGGCCGGGCGCTTCGCCCTGCAGGGCCAGCAGATGGGGGTAGATCGCCAGGCCGATGCTGCCGGGCGTGATAAGGCTGAGATCGCCCTGGGTGGCGTCATCACCGGCCAGGCGCTGTTGCAGGCGCTGGTCGGCGGCGTGCATCTCTCGCTGGTAGTCGAGCAGGGCATGGCCGGCGGGGGTCAGCTCCAGCTGCCTCGGCTGGCGCAGTAGTAGCGGCCCGAGTCGCGTTTCCAGGTGCTTGATATGTTGGCTGACCGCGGCCTGGGTCAGGTCCAGTCGTTCGGCCGCACGGGTGAAGTTGCCAAGCTCGACCACGGTTTCGAAGGTGCGAAGCCACTGAGGTTGAAGCATAAGTATCTTTTATCGCGAGGATAAGAGGATGATGGTTTTTATTATGATCTGCGCCACCTAGCATGGCCAACGTCATATTCCGGACGACCAACAGGAGTCTTCGTCATGAGTCAGCCCTATCCCCGCACCTTCTCGCATATCGGCATTTCGGTACCCGATGTCGAGGCGGCCGTCGCGTTCTACACCGAGGTTCTCGGCTGGTACGTGATCATGGAGCCCACCACCATCGTCGAGGACGACTCCGCCATCGGCACGATGTGCAGTGATGTCTTCGGGCCGGGCTGGGAGTCGTTCCGTATCGCGCACCTCTCGACCGGGGACCGGGTCGGCGTCGAGCTGTTCGAGTTCAAGGATCAGCAAGCTCCCGAGAACAACTTCGAGTACTGGAAGACCGGCATCTTCCACTTCTGTATCCAGGACCCCGACGTGGAAGGGCTCGCCGAACGCATCTTCGCGGCCGGTGGCAAGCAGCGCATGCCGGTCAGGGAGTACTTCCCTGGCGAGAAACCGTTTCGCATGGTCTATATGGAAGACCCCTTCGGCAATATTCTCGAGATCTATAGCCACAGCTATGAGCTGACCTACTCCGCCGGGGCCTACGCCTCCTGAGGCTGGCCGAACCGGCAGCCGGGCTGTCGCCCAGCCCCGTGGCCGCCGGTGAGACGCCGGCAGGGCCAATTCCCGGCTACTCTGGAGGTACGGCATCGTCCCCGCGGCGAGTCGCCAAGCCATAGAGGGTGTCCGGGCCATGGAGCAGATTCAGTTCGTGCCGCTGCTGATGGGGGAGGTCGAACAGTACCTTCGGGGGCTGGTCGAGGCCGGCCCCCGACTGTTGGGCGCCGTGGTGCTGATCCTGGTGACCTGGGGGATGGCGCGGCTGCTTGGCGCCCTCGTGAGTCGACTGGCGCGAAGGGCGCGTCTGCGCCGCAACCTGATCGATGTGCTGGCCATGCTGACCCATCTGGCGGTCTGGCTGATCGGGCTGCTGGTCGCGATCACCCTGGTCTTTCCCACGGTCACCCCGGCCAAGGCGTTAACCACGCTGGGCCTGGGCTCCCTGGCCGTGGGCTTCGCCTTCAAGGATATCTTCGAGAACTTCCTGGCAGGGCTGCTGATCCTGTGGCGCGAACCCTTCAAGATCGGCGATCACATCGCCGTGGAGGAGCATGAGGTCGAGGGGCTGGTCGAGCTGATCACCGTGCGCGACAGCCATATTCGGCGCACCGACGGCCAGCGCATCGTGGTGCCCAATGCCCTGCTGTTCGAGAACCCGGTCATCGTGCGCACCGACCGCGATGTGAGGCGCACCTCGATCATCGTCGGCATCGCCTACGATGAGGACGTCGATACCGCCCGGGAGGTGATCGGGGACGCGGTGCGCCATGTCGACTCGGTGCGTGATGATGTGCGCGATATCCAGGTCTTCGCCAAGGCCTTTGGCGAGAGCTCGATCGACTTCGAGGTGACCTGGTGGACCGGCTCCAGGCCGGTGGATATTCGCTCCTCTCGAGACCAGGTGGTCGCCGCGATCAAGCGTGCTCTCGACGAGCACGGCATCGAGATCCCATTTCCCTACCGTACCCTGGTGTTCAAGTCGGGCTCACCGTTACCACTCGCCTCCGCCCAGCCCGAGGAGGGGGAGTGATAGCGCCTGTTTGGCGAGACAGCAAGGGTGACTAGGGAGCCTTATCACTATTCAGTGAGCCTCATTACCATTCGTTCGAAGCCATGTAGATGAAATCATCAAGGTCAGAGCTTTGACGTTAAAAACTGTAAAATCTCATGGTTTTCCCGAATGGAGGGTAGAGACTCACGCGGATCTAGAAGTTTTCTCCGCGAGGGCAGTGTCCTTGGGTGAGGGGCAGAGAATGTCATTATTCCCTATAATCAGAAGGATAGTGCCGCTGCCCCAGCTTGAGGCCTAGTTCAGAGGCACTGGATAATTACTCACCGCGCTCAACGATGGTCTTGGCAGTTGTGAAAATATCGGCGCGCCAAGTTTCAGGCGCCAAGACTTCCACATTAGCTCCCATGGCCATCAGCCACCACAGGGTCTGCTGGTCGTTGGGCACCTTGGCCTCCAGGCGTTGCCAGTCACTGTCCGGGAGCGGTGTGAGTCGCTGCTCTTCGGCCAGTGGTGTTTCGCTGAGTAGCCAGGCCACCTGGGGGGCGACATTGGCTACCAGGGTCACAGGAGCCTTGCTCTCCAAATAGCCGAAGGCACCGCCCGCAATATAGTCGTCCAGATCGAAGTCGCCGGCGTCATGCCAGCTGGCATCACTGAGACGCGCCTCCCGGATGCGGTGCAAGGCAAACTGACGAACATCCTCGTAGTCGTTCACGGTGGCCAGCAGGTAGGTCACGCTGTGGCGGCTGACCAGGCCCTGGGGGTGCAGGGTGAATTGCTTCACCTCTTCGGCGCTGCGTGACAGATAAGTGACGTCGATGGCCCGCTGGCTGAGCAGGGCCTCGGACACCGTCTGCCACGTCTCCGCGCTGAGTGGTGCCGGAATCAGTGCCTTCCCATTGGGAATGGCGCGAACCCGCCTAGCCCACTGGCTCAGTCCATTCTGTTCCAGGTTATCCAGCAGTTGGCGGGCGTCACGGAATTGCGGGGTGAGCTGGCCGACTACCACCGGGGGTAGCAGGCCCTTCAGGTACTCCTCGGCCAACACCAGAGTCAGGGCGCTGGGGATGTCGAGGGCGGGCAGGCTGCAGTGGAAGTCGCGGTCGAAATACCACCGGTAGGGTTTCTGGCTGTCGTCGCATACCAGCGGAAAGTGCAGGGAGAGGCGGTCGCGAAGGTCGCGCTGCAGCGAGCGTCGATCGATCTGAAAGCCGCGTTCCTGGAGTTTATCCAGCAGCACAGGCGTGCTGATGCGCCCCGGACTACGCGGGATCAGCTGCAGCATGGCTAGATAACGGAATAGGGTATCGCGAATCTCTGACATGGACGTTCCTTGTCGGGGTGCTGAACCTACTCTCTCAGCCTACGGATCACGAGTCGACAAACCACGCGTTCTTGAGTAGCCAGGCCGTCACCTGCTCGGCGGCGACAACCGTAGTCGCTCCGTGGTGTGTACCGAGCCTCCTGTCCTTTCGCATGTCTCTTCCCCCTGGATCGAGGATGCCCATGCTCACACAGCAAGGCGACATGCTGTGTCGCACCCTGATGTCAGACTTTGGTTATCACGCAGAACAGGAGATGGTGGCAATGGACACACCCGATTTTAGCGCATGGACTCCCGCGCGATTGAACGCCCTGGAGGTGCAAATCTCGCATTGGCTCTTCACAAAGGACCCCATGCACACCTGTTGTGTGGAGAACGACGCCTTCGATGAATATGACGCCGTCGCCATGAGCCTGGTCGAGCAACTGGCAAACGGTGTCGATCCTCATGCGGCACTTCAGGAAGTTTTGACGACCTCGTTTGGTGATGAGTTGGTGAACAGAGTTCCGCTGAGACGCTTGGCTTTCTCATTGTGCGAGCTTCTGGCCGCCGAGGCTTCCAGGAGAGGAGAGGGTGCATGAGCGAACTGCAGCGTCAGATTCGGCAGCGGACCCGGTTTCGGCCGGAGAGCGACCTGCTACGCCAGATGGGTTATGCCAACCCGAATCATCGACATCGCAAGCGCCTGACTCAGGTATTGGCCGACCCCGAGCTAGGGCTGGGAAAGCCCGAGTACGACTTCGTCCATGACTGCCGAAGTTTCTTGCATGCCCTCTGCCGGGCCTTGGGCATCCCTGAAAACAATTGCCAGGCCTTCATCGCAAAGCGCGATGCCAACGACAAGGCAGAGCGTCAGGCCTTCAAGCCTTGGCTGTTTGTCGATACCGGGTTTCGCCGCTGTGATCGGCCGGGCATGCCGCTGTTTGCCCTGGCTCTGATGGAGCGGCATCGTCGTTTGGTTCTGGCAGAAGATACCTGGCGTATGCCCTGGCATGAGCAGCTGACCCGAGCCCAGTCTCGAGTGCGCGAGCACATGGCTGAGAGCGGGGGAGAGTTGCAAGCCTGGGGACGCATCCAGCGTTATCTGTTCTGTTACGCTGAGGGGCGAAAGCTGGCGATCGCACCGAGTGGCGAGGTGCTCGGGGATGCCTCGGAAAGGAAGCTGCCTCAGGCCAGTTTCACTCTAAAAGGCAAGCCAGTTTCAGTGCTGCTCAATAATGGAGACTCTCCGACATGAGATGTCGCATTACGCCGTGATATTGAAAGTAATGACCTTCACGGGACTCACGACACGACAAGGAGTCACTCCATGTCTTCGATATTGACCCTTCAGGAACGTTTCACCGGCTGCCTGCTCGGGGGTGCCGTCGGTGATGCTCTGGGTGCGCCAGTCGAGTTTATGAGCCGCCAGCGAATTTTCCAGCAATTTGGCTCGCAGGGCATTGGTGAGTATGCGCCAGCCCTTGGCGGGCTCGGCGTGATCACTGATGACACCCAGATGACATTGTTTGCTGCCGAGGGACTCTTGCGTGCCGATGTATGCGGCAGCCTGCGTGGTATATACCACCCGCCCTGACTGGGTGTGGGAGAAGTATCCGGGGTTCTAAGCACAGTCTTATTGGCGAATAGCTCGCCAATCCATGGTTCACCGGGTGACATGCTCTGCTGACACCGCCACAGTGGGGCATAAGGACGTTCAACAATAGGCACAGGAGGCCTTGCATGTATGACCTCATCGGCGATATTCATGGGTATTCCATTCCGCTGAAGCGACTGCTTGAGACGCTCGGCTACCGGGAATCCAGCGGCATCTGGTCACATCCTGACCAGCGCCAGGTGATCTTTCTCGGCGACTTTGTCGACCGGGGGCCGCATCAGGTTGAGACGGTGCAGATCGCTCGTGCCATGGTCGATGCCGGTACGGCGCTCGCCGTGATGGGTAATCACGAGTTCAATGCGGTGGCCTGGGCCACACCGGATCCTGACAACCCCGGTGACCACCTGCGTTCTCACAGCGACAAGAATCGTGGGCAGCACCAGGCCTATCTGGAGCAGGTGGGAGAAGGCAGCGAGCTACATCGCGAGCATATCGCCTGGTTCAAGACGCTGCCGCTCTACCTCGACCTGGAGGGCCTGCGCGTGGTGCACGCCTGTTGGCATCCCTCCTCCATTGCTGCGCTGGAAGGCTTTCTCGATGAGCGGCAGCGTATCCTGCCTCATGCCTGGCCCGACCTGGCACGCAAGAAAGGTTCAGGCTTCGAGGCGTTGGAGACCTTGCTGAAGGGGCTGGAGATTCCACTGCCTGAAGGACATAAGTTTCACGACAAGGATGGCAATCCGCGCCACCATATTCGCACCCAATGGTGGGAGCTTGAGCGGCTGACCTATCGCGATTTGGCCATGGTACCGGCTGAGGCCATCAATGATATCCCTCACACCACTATTCCCGAGGATGTGCTGCCGGGCTACTCCGGCGACAAGCCGTTGTTCGTCGGCCACTACTGGCTGACTGGCACGCCAAAGCCGCTCAATCGTCATATCGCCTGCCTGGACTACAGCATCGCCGGTGGTCACCATCGACGTAACGATCCGAACAAGCTGTGCGCCTATCGCTGGGATGGCGAGCAAGAGCTGACAGCCGACAACATGGTATGGGTAGAGTAATAGTAATGAAGAAAGTGGCTAAGATTTCCCCGTGTGAGCGCTATCGCTATACTCTGGGACGAATTTGGGACTCTGAACTGCCTTATGTGGCTTTTATCGGACTCAACCCCTCGACGGCAGATGCGGTAGAGGACGATCCCACCCTGAACCGCTGTATTCAGTACGCCAAGGCCTGGGGCTATGGTGGGGTGTGGATGGTCAACCTGTTTGCCTTTCGCGCGACCAGCCCGGTCGACATGAAGGCGGCTGATGATCCGGTTGGCCCTGATAATGACCTGTCGTTGAAATCGGTCTGTGAGGCCGCTGATCTGGTGGTCGCGGCATGGGGCAACCATGGTAGCTTTCGCAACCGCTCTCGGCAGGTGAGAGTCATGCTGGATGGTCTGCATTGCCTCAAGTTGAACAAGAGCGGTGAGCCGGCCCACCCGCTGTACCAGCGTAAGACGGCGAGACCTGAGGTCTTGCCTTCGTCATGACGCTTAGAGCAGTTGGTGATAGCAGGCGACGATCACATCAAGAGGGTGAAGCAGTCCGTACCTTTTGAGGGGGCATCTAAGCTTGGACCGGGTCATCATCGGCATCTGGCCGCCTGCTCGACATGATGTGAGAAGACGCTTCGTCCGAGGAGGGAGCCGGGCAATACCCCGGGAACTACTCCAAGTTCGGGATATTGCGACGAGCAGCTGCCTGGATTAGGCGGACCCTACAGTGGTGTTGGGGGCGCCAAAACCGCGAGTGAAGTGATCGTTCGATTATATCCAGCAACTTCCAACGAAGGTCGACATTCTGGATGTGAGTCAACTTGTTGGCCAGGAAAACACAGAAAAAGAAAAAGCCGCTGATTTCTCAGCGGCTTTTTCAATATTCGGTGGCGGAGGGGGAGGGATTCGAACCCTCGAAGCCTTTCGACTTACACACTTTCCAGGCGTGCTCCTTCGACCACTCGGACACCCCTCCGTATTGTGGTTCTCACGCCGGGGCGGTGGCCCTTTCGCGTCAGAACGGCGCACATAGTATCGACCTAAGTGCGCGAATGCAAGCGGTTTCCTGTGATTTGCCTGAACCCCCTCCGGTGATGGGTCCGTGTGCTGCCCCGGGGTACGCCTGAGGGCGAGGCTTCGTTATGCTGGGGGCGAATCCATGACAGGAAAGTCCCATGACCTTACGCCCCGTGCTCGCCGGCCTGCTGCTGGCACTGCCTTTGTCCGCCCTGGCCGAGACCCCCAATATCGTGCCGGGGGAGTGGGAGTTCACCAGTACCACCTCGGTCTCCGGTGATCTGCCGTTCCCCGACCAGACCGAGACGTCCCGCGAGTGCATCGCCCAGGGCGATCTCAATGATCCCGACTTCCAGATGATCGAGGAGGAGGAGAACTGCGAGCTGATAGAACACAATGTGGGCGTCGATGGCATGGACTACCGCATGATCTGCCAGGCCGAGGGTGGCCAGGCGGATATCGTCGGCCATATGGATTTTTTGGGTGAGACCACCGAGGGCCGAGTCGAAGTGACCGTTCAGTCGCCGCAGATGGGCGAGATGGAGATGGTCACCGAGGTCGAGGGGCAGCGTATCGGCGAGTGCTGATTCTCTGGCCGCCTAATTGAATGTAGAGCGGTCTAACGCAGAGTGGCCACCCTCGGGTGGCCGTTCCGCATTCTCTTATGTCGTTTTAATGTCGTCCTATGGTGTGCAGTGGGTTCACGGTCCCTCCGGGGCGGCCTCCATTTCACGCTCCAGGCGCTTGGTGACGTCGCCGGGGGAGCCGGTGTGCCGCGCCAGCAGGTCGTAGGCCACCGGTACCACGAACAGGGTGAACAGGGTGGCGGCGGCGAGGCCACAGAGGATGACGATGCCGATCACCAGGCGTGTCTCGGCACCGGCACCGCTGGAGATGATCAGCGGTACCGCTCCTGCCATGGTGGTAACGGCGGTCATCACGATGGGGCGCAGGCGGGTCACCGAGGCCTCCACCAGTGCCTCATGGAAGGCCCAGCCCTGGTCGCGCAGCTGGTTGGCGAACTCCACGATCAGGATCCCGTTCTTGGCGGCGAGACCCACCAGCATCACCAACCCCACCTGGCTGTAGATGTTCAGTGACTGGCCGGTGACGTAGAGCCCCAGCAGGGCACCGCAGATCGCCAGGGGCACGCTGAGCATGATCACGAAGGGGTGCACGAAGCTCTCGAACTGGCCGGCAAGCACCAGGAAGACCACCACCAGGCCCAGGCCCAGCAGGAAGCCCGTGGCGTCACTCGCCTCCAGAAAGTCGCGAGAGGCCCCCTTGACGTCGGTCTGGGCCTCGGGGGGCAGCAGCTCGCGAACCGTCTCCTCCAGATAGCTCAGCGCCTCGCCCAGCGGGTAGCCGTCGGCGAGGTCCGCCTCGAGGGTGATGGCACGCAGCCGGTTGAAGCGATTCAGGGTGCTGGGACCGGCGAAGTCGGTCAGGCTCACCAGGCTGGCAAGGGGGATCAGCTCGCCGCTGCGCTGGGAGCGTACCCGCAGGCTCTCCAGGCTTTGCGGACTGGGGCGCGCGCCGGGCTCACCCTCCAGAATGACGTCGTACTCCTCGCCGTCATCGATATAGCGAGTGGCGGTACGCCCGCCCAGCAGGGTCTCCAGGGTGCGCCCGATCTCGGTGACGGTGACCCCGAGCTCGGCGGCCCGCTGGTAGTCGATATCGACCTGGAGCTGGGGCTGAGTCTCTTCATAGTCGCTGTCCAGGCCGGTGAGGCGTGGGTTGTCCTCGCGGATATGGGCGAAGAGGGTGTCGCGCCAGGCCTCGAGCTCCGCGTAGCTGCCGCCGCCGAGCACGAACTGCACCGGCTTCTCGACGCTGACGCCGAAGCCCTGTCGCATCACCGGGAAGGCGCGCACGCCGGGCAGGTCGGCGAGCTTGCCTCGAATCTCGGCCATGATCGCCCAGGCGGAACGGCGGTTGCCCCAGTCGGCCAGGTTGATGATGACGAAGCCGCTGTTGAAGTTCTCGATATTGCCCCAGCCGAGTGGCGCGCGCACCAGCACGCGATCGACCTCGCCGCCCTCGACCATCGGCAGCAGCCGCGCCTCGATCTCGTCCATATAGTCGAGCATGTAGTCGTAGGTGGCACCGGGGGGGCCGTTGACCAGCACCCAGAAGTTGCCGCGGTCCTCCCTGGGGGTGTACTCGTTGGGTAGCTCGGCGTTGAGCCAGAACATGCCGCCGATCACCGCGACAAGCAGCGCCATCACCAGCAGGCGCAGCTTGAGGGCGCGCTCGAGCAGGCGGCGATAGATGCAGCGGGAGTGCTCCAGCGCCCACTGCACGCCACGGGCGAGGCGGCCTTCGTGCATATTCGTCTTAAGGAGCTTGGATGCCATCATTGGCGTCAGGGTCAACGCCAGCAGGCTGGAGATGGCCACGGCGGCGGCAAGGGTCAGGGCGAACTCCGAGAAGAGCCGGCCGATATCGCCCTGCAGAAAGCTCAGCGGCACGAATACCGCAATCAGTACCAGGGTGGTGGCGATCACGGCGAAGGCGATCTGGCGGGTACCGCGAAACGCCGCCACCAGCGGGGTCTCGCCATGATCGTGCATGCGCCGATGGATATTCTCCAGCACCACGATGGCGTCATCGACGATCAGGCCGATGGCCAGCACCAGGGCCAGCAGGGTGAGCAGATTGATGGTGAAGCCCATCACGGCCAGGGCACCGAAGGTGCCGATCAGGGCGATGGGCACGGTCACCGCGGGGATCAGGGTGGTACGCAGATTGCCCAGGAACAGGAAGATCGCCACCACCACCAGGCCCATGGCGATAAACAGGGTCTGCACCACCTGGGAGATGGCGCCCTCGACGAACACCGAGGCGTCGAAGTTGAGCGCCAGGGTCATGCCCTCGGGCAGTTTCGGCTGCTGGCGCGCCATCTCGGCCTGTACCTCGCGGGAGATCTCCAGCACGTTGGCGGTGGACTGCTTGACCATGCCCAGTCCCACCAGTGGCGTGCCATTGCCGCGGAAGATGGTGCGCTCCTCCACGGCGCCGATCTCCACCCGGGCCACGTCACCCAGGCGCACCAGATAGCCGTTGTCGGCCTTGTCCAGCACCAGACTGCGGAAATCCTCCGGCGTCGCGAAGCCGCGTGGCAGACGAACGATGAACTGTCGCTCGCTGGACTCGAGAGAGCCGCCGGGGAGCTCGACGTTATCGGCACGCAGCGCATCCTCGATGTCACCGGCGGTGAGGCCACGGGCGGCCATGGCATCCGCATCCAGCCACACGCGCATGGCGTACTCGCGGCCGCCGCCGATGATGACGCGCGAGACCCCTGGCTGGATGGAGAAGCGGTCCACCAGGTAGCGGTTGGCGTAATCGGTGAGCTCGGCCATGGTGTAGCCCTCACCGGAGAGCGATAGCCAGATCACGACCTGGGAGCTGGAGTCGGCCTTCTCCACCTCGGGTGGATCGGCCTCGTCGGGCAGGTTGCCGGCGGCGTCGGAGATTCGGTCGCGGATATCGTTGGCGGCCGAGTCGATATCCCGGTCGAGACCGAACTCGATGTTGATGCTGGAGCGCCCATCCCGGCTCGAGGATGAGATCACCTCGATACCGGAGACCCCGGCGATACGATCCTCCAGCACCTGGGTGATGCGCGCCTCCACCACGCTGGCCGAGGCACCGGGGTAGCCGGTATTGACGCTGACGATGGGCGGGTCGATGGTGGGGTACTCCTGCAGCGGCAGGCGCTGAAGGGCGAGCAGGCCAAAGGCCACGATCAGGGCGGCCAGCACCGTGGCCAGTACCGGCCGCTGAACGGAGAGATCGGAGAGGCGCATCAGCCGCTGGCCTCCGCGGCCTCACGGTCCCGGCGCAGCAGCTCGGAGACGCTGGTAGTGTCGTCGAGGATGCCCAGCAGGCGGGTCGGCTGGCCGTCGCGTACCCGCTCGGTCCCGTGGGCCACCACCAGTTGCCCCGCCTCCAGGCCGGTGAGGATCTCGACCTCCCCCTTGCGGCGGGCGCCGATGGAGACCTCGCGACGCGTCACGCGATGCTCGTCATCCGGGGTCAGGGTCAGCACGAACTGACGGCGCCCCTCGGGGATCAGCGCCGACTCGGGGATCACCAGGGCCCGGCGAGCCTCACGCTGTACCACCACATTCATCAACATGCCGGGGCGAAGCTTGCCCTCGGGGTTGTCGATCAACGCCCGCACGCTCACGCTGCGGCTCACCGGGTCGATCCGGGTGCCGATGCTTGCGATCTCGGCGCCGAAGACGGTGTCCGGATAGGCGGCGCTGGTGGCACTCAGGGCCAGCCCCGGGGAGATCTCGCCCAGCGTCAGCTCCGGCAGGGTGAAGTCGAGCTTCATCACATCGAGCTTGTCCAGAGTCACAAGCTCGGTGCCCGGGGTGACCAGGGTCCCCACGCTGACGTTGCGAAAGCCGACACGACCGCCGAAGGGGGCCCGCAGGCGGTAGTCGTTGAGCCGCGCCTCCAGGGCCTGGATCTCGGCCTCGACCTGGCGCAGCCGCGAGCGAGCATCCTCCAGATCTCCCCGAGGGGCCAGATTGCGTTGCTGCAGCTGGGTCAGGCGATTGACGGCATTGCGGCGCTCCTCACGCAACGCCTGGGCGGCAAGCAGGTCGGCCTGGGCCTCGTCGTCGGCCAGGCGAATCAGCAGCTGACCCGCCTCGACCTCCTCGCCATCGCGGAAGTTGAGCTCGGCCACGGTGTCGGTCACCGTCGCCGAGAGCGTCACGCTTTCATCGGCGCGCAGGGTTCCCAGCGACGCCAGTGGGTCTGACCAGGCCTCCAGATGCGCTTCGGCGGCGATCACCGCCGTGGGCTGCTGCGCCTGTAGCGGTGAGGCCACCGCCAGCAGCAGGCCCGACAGCAGAAGCAGTAAACGAGGAAGGGAGCGTAGTGGCATGGGGGCAATCTTGTCGGTAGGCGGTGGTCGGGTAACGATCAACGGCGTTATCGAATAGCTTACTCGGGCGTGGCCATGAGAGTGTGGCAACTTTTCACAACTCGCTTTTCACAAGCCGACGTGTCGCCCAAGGGAGTCAGATGTACAAGGCTTGTACACGACTGGCCACTCTCGGCGCCCGGCGATGGGGCTGCTAGAATGCGCGCCTCGCCGCAGGCGGTACAAACAATGGCCGGGAGGAGAGCAGGGTGACATACGATGTCGTGGTGATCGGCGCCGGCGCCGCTGGGCTGATGTGTGCCCTGAACGCCGGCTATGCGGGGCGGCGGGTGCTGGTGGTGGACCATGCCAACAAGGCCGGCAAGAAGATCCTGATGTCCGGTGGCGGGCGTTGCAACTTCACCAACCTCAACTCCACACCGGCCAACTTCTTTTCGGGCAATCCCCACTTCTGCATCTCGGCGCTCAAGCGTTATCGGCCCGAGCACTTTCTGGAGTTGGTCGAGCGCCATGGGGTCGAGTATGTCGAGAAGGCCCCGGGGCAGCTGTTCTGCGCCGATTCCGCCAAGGAGATCCTGCGCGTGCTGCTGACCGAGTGCGACTGGGCGGGAGTGGAGATCCGCCTGAAGACGCGTATCGACTCGGTCGAGCGCCTGGGGGAGGGCGTTCGCCTGGCGACCTCCGCCGGCACGTTCGATGCCGGGGCGCTGGTGGTGGCCAGCGGTGGTCTCTCGATTCCCACCATGGGGGCCAGCGGCTTCGGCTACGAGATCGCCCGCCAGTTCGGGCTGGAGGTGACCGATACGCGCCCCGCGCTGGTACCCTTCACCCTGACATCCCAGTGGAAGGCGCGAGCCGAGGCGCTGGCCGGGGTGAGCTGCGAGGTAGAGGCCCGTTGCCGTGAAGGGCGCTATCGCGAGCCCATGCTGTTTACCCACCGCGGCCTGTCGGGCCCGGCCATGCTGCAGGTCTCCAGTCACTGGCAGCCCGGTGACGAGATCGTGATCGATCTGCTGCCCGGCCAGGACGCCTTCGCTGCGCTGTGTGCGGCGCGTCAGCAGACGCCGAAGCGGCGCCTCTCTACCTGGCTGGGCGAGCGCCTGCCCAGGCGTCTCGCCCAGGCGCTGGTGGAGTGGCAGAACGATGACGGCGTGCTGGCCGAGTGTGGCAATGCGCGTCTGCAGGGGTGGGCCGAGGCGCTTAATCGCTGGCGCCTCAAGCCCGCCGGCACCGAAGGGTGGCGCACCGCCGAGGTGACCCTGGGTGGGGTGGATACCAGTGCGGTATCGTCCCGTGACTTTGCCGTGGCAGGGTTGCCACAGCTGCGTTTCATCGGGGAAGTGCTGGATGTGACCGGCGAGCTGGGGGGCCACAACTTCCAGTGGGCCTGGGCCAGCGGTGTGGCCTGCGGCCAGAGCCTGTAAGTCCTGGCTCGTCTTCAGCCGAGGTAACGGCCGCCGGCGGCGATGGCGCTGGTCAGCAGGCCGAGGAGCAGGTTGAGGCCGACCAGTCGACGGATTATCGCCAACTGCTGGCCGCCTTCCGGCCAGGCCTCGGCCACCACGGCGCGTTGCAGACGCTGCCAGGGCACGAACCACAGGTGCAGATAGATGGCCATCATGGCCAGGCCCAGCGCCAGCATCAGATGGATATGCCAGCGGGCTCCGCCCATGCCACCGAATACCGCGAAGAGCATCCACAGGCCGGTGGTCAGCAGGACTGCCACGGCGGCCCACACCCAGGGGAAGAAACGCGTGAACACGCCGCGCCACAGGGTCAGCCGAGCGGGTGGCTCCAGCTGGCTGGCGGCCACGGGGCGCAGCACGACCCAGGCAAAGAACATGCCGCCAACCCAGACCACGGCGGCGAGAATGTGCAGGGTGATGGCGAGCGTCATGCCAGACTCCTCGGGCGACATCGGGTGAACGGGGGATTACCCTGTCGGCAGCTTATCTCAGCCTGGGGTGCCTGCCCAGCGGGGCAGTCGAGCGCGCTGGCCGCCGTCGGCATCCCGCGGCATCATGGTCGACGCCTGGCTTGACGGAGACCCGGACGATGAAGAAAGTGCTGTTGGTGGCCCTGCTGGCCCTGGCGGGGCTCACCTGGCTCGAGGGGCAGTGGGAGGGGCGCGGCAGTGCGGAGCTCCCTGCCGTGGAGCAGCGTCTGCCGGGGCAGGCGCAGATCGAGGCGACCCTGCGGCTGATCGAGCGTGGCGGTCCCTTTCCCCACGACCAGGATGGCACGACCTTCTTCAACCGCGAGGGCAGGCTGCCGAAGGAGCCGCGGGGCTACTATCGCGAATACACAGTGGAGACGCCCGGCCTCTCCCACCGTGGAGCACGGCGTATCGTGACCGGCGGCAAGCCTCCCGAGCTCTTCTACTACACCGATGACCACTATGACTCGTTTCGGGTACTGGAGGATCGACGTTGAGCACAACGAGCGAGAGCGAGGCCCTGGCACGCTATTTGAGCGATCCGGCCCACGCCGGGGTGTACCGTCTGGAAGCGGCGCGGATCGAGGCGCTTGTACCGTCAGTGAGCGAGAAGAGGGGATCTGCCGTTGCAGGGGCTGAGTGGCGTCGGCTTCCGGCGGCGTCGTACTGGAGCCGCGAGGCGCTGCTCGATGGCCTGGCAGCGAGCCTGGCCTTTCCCGACCACTTCGGGCGTAACTGGGATGCCGCCTGGGACTGTCTGACGGAGCTTGGCTGGGGCGAGGAGCGGGCCCTGGTGGTGCTGGTGCCCGCGGCACCCGCCGATGAGGCCGCCATGGCGGCCTTCGTCGAGTTGATGCAGGATGCCGCCGAGCACTGGGCGGCCCGCGGTCATGCACTGGTTACGCTGATGCTCAGCGAGGCTCAGGTGGCAGGCGCGCTGCAGGCCGTGCCCCTGTTACCGCGGGGAGCAAGCGAGGTGTGACTCGCCGGATGAAGATGTCGATGCCTAATGAGGATGTCGCCGAGAAGCCTCAGCGCAACAGTCGACGCAGGCGGTTGAACATGAGTGCGCTTGCCGTTGCACGGCGACCATAGCGTATCAGCCGACTATGGTTCTTGCCGATCCCCAGCATCAGCACTCCCCCCATGGCATAGAGGGGAACCTTGAAGCGCATCAGTGCATGCCAGCCGCTGTCGATCGATTCGCCGGCGGTGTGCCAGCGGTTTGCCGCGACCAGGATATCCACCCGCTGCTGTTCGATGCGTGACTCCAGCTCGGCCTTGCGTTGCGCGCGGCTGAGTGGCGCTCCGTCTTTAGCCGCCATGCCTGGCCTCCCTGCGCTCCTGCTCCAGCAGCTCACGGTCGGTGGCGAGATGCTTGAGGGTGCTGGCCAGCAGGGTACGCCTGCGCGCCAGCTGCATGACGCGCAGACAGAGCAGCAGACCGCCGGAGAGCAGGACTCCCGCGCTGATGGCGATGGCGG
The DNA here is from genome assembly GCF_004347715.1 of Halomonas marinisediminis. NCBI lineage: Bacteria > Pseudomonadati > Pseudomonadota > Gammaproteobacteria > Oceanospirillales > Halomonadaceae > Halomonas > Halomonas marinisediminis. Next base: position 209,372 of record NZ_SLTR01000002.1, read on the forward strand.
TCAAGCGGTAGCTGTCCCAGAAGAACACGATCACCAGGGTGGTGAGCACCCCGATACCGAGCAGCAACAGGATCAGGGCCAGCCCCGCGAGCAGCAGCAGGCCGACCAGGCGGGCGCGTTCCTCTTCCAGCTCCAGCACGGCGAGACGCAGGCGCGTCTCGCCGCTGGCCACCAGGCTGCCGAGCAGGCGCCTGCCGGCGGTAAAGACACGCTGAGCCGGTCCCTGGCTGGATGCCATCAGCGCCGCCCGATCAGCATGCCGATCACGACTCCTACGCCGGCGCCGATACCGATGCTGGTCCAGGGGTTGTCGCGGACATAGCGGTCACAGGCATCGACCTGATGATCGATGGTTTCCCGGGCGTCACCATAGAGGCGCTCGCCGCGGGCCTCGAGGCGGTCGCGCGTCTCCTTGAGCCGCTTCTCGGCACGTTCGCGCAGCTCCTTGATATTGCCGCGTGAATCATCGGCGGTGGCGCTGACCATCTCCTCGATGGTCTGGGTGAGATGCTGCAGGTCTTCCTTGAGTTGCGCGTTGGTTACCTGATTACGATTGGCCATTCGAGTCTTCCTGTGACGGTGGGTGACAGGTCCAGCATAGCAGCCGGCATACGGCTTGGCAGTGTCCCCGCCCTGGCGCTGACAAGGACTACCGCAGCATGCCGCTATTGGGAGAAAACAGCGGATTGAGGCTGAATCCCAGGCTGAGGCGTTGAGTGTCCTGATCGTAGTCGATCAGGCTCTCGCCGTAGCCATGGTAGTACTGTACATGGGCACGGACTCTGCTGTCGAAGAGCGGCCAGGAGTAGTCGAGCTGCCCGCCCATATGGCCGGCGCCGGGGTTGCCGCGCAGCAGCAGGCTGAGCTCGTCCTCACCGAAGCGTCGGGCGAGGGTGATGTCGCCATAGCCCATGTAGCGCTCGATATCTGGATTGTCGTCGTCACCGGTGGTTTCCGGCAGGCGATAGTGCGGCGCCAGGCTTACCGCCCAGTTGCCACGCTGGAAGACTGTCTCCAGGTAGAGGCGGTTCCAGCTACGCGACAGCTCGTTGGAGCGACCGTTGGATTGATGATTGATGGCCACGCGGTTGCGTATATTGGCCCAGCCAAGCACCTGCCAGTCGTTGTCGAAGCTAAGGAACACCTCGGGCTCATAGTTGGTCTCGCGGAACGGCGAGGAGTCGTCGGTGTTATAGGCCTGCCACCAGCTGCGCTGGGTATAGGCAAAGTAGAGATCGCCGGTATCGCCGAACAACCCCTCGGCAAGGGCGACCTTGGCGCTGAACTGAAATTTCAGCTCGCTGCGCTCCATCCCACCCTCACCCGTCAGGCTCGCGTAGGCAGCGTGGTTGGGCTTGCGATTGTAGGTGAGTGGAAACAGATAGTTGCGCCGATAGGCGGTGATGGCATACGGATTGCGATTCGAGGCCTGCTCCAGCTGGCGCCGGCCTGCGGCCTCGGCCACGGCAACGTCGCCCGGAGCGAGCTGTGTCTCCGGGGGCCAGGCGAACTCCCCGGCGCCCGGTATGGTACCGGCTGGCTGGGCATCCATGGCGTCTAGTCTGGCCTTTACCGCGGCGGCCTCGGTGTGCAGCTCGGCCAGGCGCGCCTCCAGCTCGGCGCGGCTGGCTGCGTCCGGTGCTGCCTGGGCCGTGCCGACGATCAATAGAGCTTGTAAGGCAAGGGCTGCGGGGCGAATCGGCAGGCGCATGGTGGCTTTCCAAGGGTGAAAGAGGTGGATGATCGTTCTACCACGCCCTGATGACAAGTCAACCGACCGGGAAAATCACGATTGCCTTGCCGAGGGTCGGAGCACAGAATCGACAGCCATGAAAACGCAACGGGAGAGGGGCGTGAGGACGGCAACAGCGGGAAGTGCCAGGCAGGACAGAGGATACTCAGCGGCCTGCTGGTTACTGAGATGGGGCGTGTTGGGGTGGCTGCTGCTGGCCATGGCATGGCCGGCTCTGGCCCAGCAGACGCCGTTGCCCGAACGGGCCGCCGTAGAGGAAAGGCTGACGGCCCTGGAGGAGAGCGCCGGTGAGGCTGCCCCTTCCGGTGAGGAGCAGGCCACGATCGAGCTTCTCAACGCGACACTCGCCGACCTTGATGCCCTGGGCGAGGTCGAGAAGCGCCGAGAAGCGCTAGAGACGCGAGTGGATCAGGCGCCCGAAGTGCTGCTGCGTCTGGAGCGTGAGCTGGAAGATGAAGCCGCCACCGATCGTGCGACTGCCACCGAGCTGGATGAGCTCACCCTCGAAGCACTGGAAGCACGCCAGCAGCGAGCGGTTGTGGAGCTGCAGCGTCTTCAGGATCGCCTCGCCGAGGTCAACGCGCAGCTGCTGACGGCTCAGACCCTGCCCGAACGCGCTCAGCAGGCCATCGCCGAATCGATGCGTCGGGTCGAGCAGGCGAGGCGCGATCTCGACGAGTTGGATGTCAACGATATTCCCGCGGATGACCCCAGGCGCTGGCGACGCCAGGTGGCTCGTGCCCTGGCCGAAGCGCGGCTGCTCTATCATCAGCGCGAACTGGGCACCAATACCCGCCTGCGCGATCTGGATCAGCAGCGTCAGGAGCTGCTGTCGCGGCAGCAGTCACGCCATGAGGCGAAGCTTGCGTTGTTGCAGAATGTCATCGAGCGCAAGCGACGGCTGGCCTCCGAGCAGGCCATTGCCGATGCGGTAAGAGACGATCCGCTCCTGGAAGAGGGACACCCGGTGCTGGCGAGTGCTCAGCAGGTGAACCGTGCCCTTAGTCAGGAGCTGCTGCGCGCCAATGATCGCAGCAGTGTACTGGTGCGTGACAACCTCACGCTGCGTAGCCAGCTTGATCAGGTGCGCCAGCTGGAACGTAGTCTCAACGAGCAGATCGAGGCGATCCGTGGCTCGACGCTGCTGGCGCGCATCCTGCGTGAACAGCGGCGCGCACTGCCCCAGGTCACCACGCGACGCGATCTGCAGGATGAGATCGCCGATCTGCGTCTTCGCCAGTTCGATCTGGCGAATCAGCGTGATCAGCTGCGCGATGGAGAGCGTCTGGCGAGGCAGCGTCTGCAGGAGGCCGGGGTGGCGAGCAGCGAAGCACTGATCGACTCCCTGAAACGGCTGTACCAGTCGCGGCGTGAGCTGGTCGATCGTCTCGAGCAGATCTACGGAAGCTTGCTGAGCTCGGCCATCGAGTTGCAGCTCAATCAGCAGCAGCTTAGGGAGACGACACAGGGCCTGCGCGCCACCATCGACGAGCAGCTGTTCTGGGTCGCCAGCACGCGCCCGCTGGGGCTCGCCTGGCTGCGCCAGCTACCCGACAATCTTGCCCTGGAGTGGCGTGAAGGCGAGTGGCGGCAGGCCTTGCCCACCACCTGGAGTCTTCCCACGACGGGCGCCTTCACGGGACTGCTGCCCCTCCTGCTGGCAATTGGCCTGCTATGGAAGCGTCGGCGCATCCAGGCGCGCCTGGCCGAGCTGCATGAGCAGATCGGGCGACTGCGCAGTGATACCCAACTGCATACGCCGCTGGCGATATTGCTCAATGCGCTGATGGCCGCACCGGGTCCCCTGCTGCTGACGGCGGCCAGCCTGGCGCTGCTTGTCGGTGGGGATAGCACCGCCCAGGCGTTGGGCAAGGCCGGGCTGGAGATCTCCCTGGCCTGGGGGGTGGTGGCCTGGTCGCGTCGATTGCTGGTCTCCGATGGGGTGGCCACGACCCACTTCCACTGGCCAGCAGACTACGCCCTGCGCCTCTATCGACAACTGGGTTGGCTGGGTATCACCCTGGTGCCGGTGCTGGGGATCGCCACTCTGGCCCGTGAGTCGGAGTTCGGCCTAAGCAACCGCCCGCTGGCGCTGGGCCTTCTATTGCTGGGCCTGCTGGTGATGAGCGTGAAGATGGCGCGGCTGATCATGGCCCATGCGCCGTTCTTCGGGATCAAGCTGTTTCGCTTGGTGCTTGGGCTGGCGATGGCGGCTGTGCCACTGGTCCTGATCGGGCTGGTGGTGAGCGGGTTCGAATATACTGCGCTGAGCCTGGTTGGCCGCTTCGTGATCACGCTCTATCTGTTGGGTCTATGGATCCTGGTCGAGGCGGCGGTAGTGCGAGGACTGGCGGTAGCGGCGCGTCGTCTGGCGTTTCGTCGGGCACTGGCGCGGCGGCGAGCAGAGGGGAAGGAGGGGGCCGAAGGCGGTCCCGAGGTTGTCGAGGAACCACCACTCGACATGGAGCAGATCAATCAGCAGTCGTTACGCCTCTCAAAGCTGATCCTGTTGATCGGCTTCGTGTTGCTGTTCTACCTGGTGTGGGCCGACCTGCTGACCGTGCTGGGTTATCTGGAGACGGTGGCGATCTGGGGCGAGGAAGGCGACGACCTGGTTACCGACGCCTTGACGGTGGCGGACGTCTTCACGGCGCTGCTGATCGTGGCGCTGACCATGATGCTGGCACGCAACCTGCCGGGATTGCTGGAGGTCAGTGTATTGTCGCGTCTGGAGCTCAAGCAGGGTAGCGCCTACGCCATCACCTCGCTGCTCACCTATACCATTATCGGCACCGGCCTGGTGTCATTCCTGGGAACCCTGGGGGTGTCGTGGGACAAGCTGCAGTGGCTGGTGGCGGCGTTGGGCGTGGGGCTAGGCTTCGGGCTGCAGGAGATCTTCGCCAACTTCGTCTCGGGGTTGATCATTCTCTTCGAACGCCCCGTGCGTATCGGCGATACCGTAACCCTGGGCAACCTTACCGGTACGGTGAGTCGTATCCGCATTCGCGCCACCACGGTGACCGACTTCGATAACAAGGAGATCATCATTCCCAATCGGACCTTCGTCACCGATCAACTGATCAACTGGTCGCTCTCGGATACCGTGACTCGAGTGGTGCTTAGCTATGGGGTGGCCTACGGCTCCGCACCTCAGTTGGTGCATCGCCTGCTGCGCCAGGCGGCCGAGGAGAATGCACGAGTGTTGGCCGACCCGGAGCCCCAGGTCTTTTTCGTCGCGTATGGGGCGAGCACCCTAAACTTCGAGCTGCGTATCTTCGTCAATGCCCTGGGGGACCGACTATTTGCCACCGACGAGATCAACTCGCGGGTCGGCGAGCTGTTTGCCGAGCATGGCGTCGAGATCGCCTTCAATCAGCTCGATGTACGACTGCACCGTGCCGTCGATGGCGTGGAGCGCAGGGTCGAGCGCCGAGATTCCGCCCGGCTGGTTGAACGCCACCCGCCCCCCGGGGCCTACGGTGATCCGGGAGACATCGAGACGGGGGATGCCGATGATGCGGGCGAGGGCGGCCTGGATGGGGAAGCGGATAGCGGTGGGCGCTGAGTCGCATGGCCTTGGCACTCAGCCGCGTACGGCGTAAAGCAGGAACTCGCGGTTGCCGTCGCCGCCCCGTATCGGGCTCTCCTGCCAGTGCTGGATGAGCAGATTGGCGTCCTGGCAGCACTGGCGAATGCGTGCCTCCACCTCGGCATAGCGAGCGGCGTCACGAACCACTCCCTGGGAGTCGACCCCGCCGGGCCCGACCTCGAACTGTGGCTTGACCAGGCTGATCAGGCGTCCGCCAGTGGCCAGCAGGGAGGCGAGCTCGGGCAGGATCAGTGTCTGGGAGATAAAGGAGACATCCATCACGGCCAGGTCAGGGGCACCTGCCCGCTGGGCGGCCAGGACCTTCGTCAGTCGTGCATCCGAGGCCATGGCGCGGGCGTTCAGCCCCTCCAGGCAGGTGACGCGGGAGTCATCGCGCAGGCTAGGGTCGAGCTGGTCATGCCCCACCTCGATACCGATCACGTGTCGAGCGCCATGGGCCAGGGCGCAGTCGGTGAAACCGCCGGTGGATTGCCCCACATCCAGCACCAGCTGATCCTCCAGATAGAGCCCCAGCGCCTGGATGACCGCTTCCAGCTTTAGCCCCGCCCGGGACACATAGCGCTCCTCCGGATCATCCGCCACCGTTAGCCGGGTATCTTCCGGCAGCTTCTCTCCCGGCTTGGTCAGTATTCGACCGGTCCCGGCGAGGCTCACCCGGCCATGGCGAATCAGTCGCTGGGCGCGGGTGCGTGAACGGGCCAGGCCCTGGGTAACGAGCAGCAGGTCGAGGCGAGGCATGGGGGCTCCGGGCGGGAAAAGGGCGCCATTATAGCCAGCGGAGAGTCTCCGTTGCAGCCTCGGGAGAGCCGCCGTTTTTAGGCGGCTGCTGGGTGAGCGACCCCCACGGCGCCGGCATCACGGCGAGTTGCCCGGCCCCTCGGCGGCTTGCAGATCGGTGGATGAGATGCGGTCGGCCCCCCAGCTGCGATAGAGGTAGTCGGCGACCCGGTCCAGCTCGCTCTGACTGACCTCGGCCAGCTCACCGCGCTCCAGCGGGTCGTAATGGAAAATATAGAGCCGCGAGGCGAACTGATCGAAGGGCAGGGAGGACTCGCCGAAGCGCTCGCCATGGTCGGCGGTGCTGACCTGGATGCCGTCACCCCAGTCCTGGCCGCTGTCATTGTTGGGGTTGAAGAAGTAGACGCGCATCACCTCGGAGGGGTCGAGGTTGACCCGCAGTATGGTGATGGCATGCCAGCCGATAAAGCGGGCGGCGCTGTCGGTGACCGCAATGCCGACGGGCTGAGGGTGAATCAGCGGCTGATTGCCGTTGTAGTAGGGGTGATAGCTGGCATAGAAGTGCCGCAGGAAGGCGTCCAGGTCCTGGATCTGGCCGGTGGCCACGTCGACATTGATGCGAAAGCCGCGTCCCGACCACCAGCCGTGGAACTCCGGGTTGACCCAGCGGTGAGGGTCTCCCTCGCGGCCGATGCAGCGTCGACCCATCTCGGCATAGATGCGGTCCAGATGGGGCACCACGATCAGCGATACCGGATCGAGGTCCATGGGCAGGCTCTGGGCCACCCCCGATAGGCTGGCCATCGAGGAGAGCGGCATGCCTTCGAAGTGCATGATGATCTCGTCGTCCCGGGCCGCCCAGGCTACCATCTGCAGCAGGTAGTCGGGGTCGTTGTAGGCCCAGATCGAGAGCGCACGGGCGGATTGACAGGTCGGGTTGTTGCCTTGGCCGATACCCAGCGGCTGACCGAGCATGCACAGTACGCCCTCGAGCAGTCGAGCGCGCGGCGAGACGGCCTCGCCGAAGGCCAGGTTGAGTCTCGCCTTGGACCACTCCGAAAGCGACAGGCTCAACTGGCGCCACATGGCCGGTGCGACCGGGGGTTGATAGAGGATGCCGCGCTCGAGCATCAAGGCCAGGCCGTAGGCGGCCTGGGGGGTGGCAGAGTGTACGCCACCACGAATCAGCGCCGACACCAGCTCGCGATAGCAGAGCAGGCAGTCTCGGCCGGTGGAGGAGAGGCCCAGCGCCTCTGCCAGCAGGTGGTCGTTGTGCTCCAGCAGGTGGCGCAGCAGCACGGGATGGTAAGGGGAGACCAGGCCGGTGTCGTGCATCGCACGGGCGAAGCCGGTGGCTTCACCCTGCAAGGCGGTCGCATCCATGCTGGCCAGTCGCTCGCGGTAGACCTCCAGGCCGGGGTCCTCGCGACTGGCGCGGGTAGGGCCGAACAGCGAGCTGACCAGGCGGTCGGCTCCCTGGCCGCTGGCGCCCAGATCGATCGTCGGGTCGGCCTGACAGATGGCGATCTGGGTGATCATCTGCTTGACCGGCCCGACCTGGATCGGGCGCTGTTCGAGGATTCGCCAGATCTCGGCGATCAGGCGATCGATGATATGTTCATAGCCGATACGCTCGGCCAGATGGCGAAATAGGTGACGGGGCACCTGGGCGAGCCGGCCCTGGGTTTCGCGTTCGGCTTCGCTGGGGGCGCCGAACAGCAGCCACAGGTTGATGGCCATCGTCTGGGTCAGATAATGGTGTGCCTGTTCCGCGGAGACCACGGGATGAAGATACTCACCCTTGGCGATCGCCAGAAGGCGCAGCTCACTGAGTGTCTCGATCACCACGACGTTGGGATCGGCACTCTTCAGTGCATGGGTGGTGAGGGTAGGAACCAGATACTGGGGGGTCTCCCAGTCGGAGCCGGTGAAGACGCCGGCCTGTTCCAGCCGCTGGGCGCGCGCCTCGACGGCGGCGGCACCGCCCTCCTGAAGCAGCACGCGGCGCGCGGTATCGAGTACCCGGGGTAGTTTGCCGGGCTTGGCGAAGTCGCGCGCCTCTTCCAGCAGAGTGATCGCCGCGTCGAATTTTTCCAGCAGAAGCTGAAGCTTGGTATCGTCGGGTGGCGTGGTACCGCCACCCGCTTGAGTGTCGTCATGCGTTGTCACGCTGACTCCTTGTCGTTAGGTCGTCATGGCTTCCCATGACGCCTAGATCGTGCGAGGAAATCAAGCTAACGCCCTGGTTGAGGCATTGGTTGAGACCTCAGTTCACACATAGAAGTCGAGCTCTTCCAGGTGCTTGAGCAGCTCCTTCATGCGTGCCGCTTCGTCACCCTTGAAGTAGACCAGCCCCCAGTGCGTGCCGAAGGCGGTACGCTTGGTGACCGTTTCCTCCAGCGGCGGCGTGAGCTCGTGGGATTCGAAGTAGGGGTCATCCTCGACCTCTTCTGGAATCTCCAGCTTGCTGACCACGCGAAGCCGCGGGTATACCCCGAAGCAGCCGGCGTAGCCATCGGCGTCCTCGACCTCCCTGGGGAAGAACTCGGCGACCTCGTCCGGCGTGCTCTTGGGATCGAACACCAGCATCGAGGCCTGGTAGGCATTGAAGCCGTAGACCCGCTCGAGCAGCTCGAAGACCTTGAAGCCCGGCGGACGGTAGGCCACCTCGCCGAAGTACATCTCGCCGTCATTGGTGACGAAGTACTCGGGGTGGATCAGGCCAAACTCGATGTCGAAGGCCTTGATCAGCTTTTCGATCTGGGCGGTGATCTGGGGGCGGTACTTCTCCAGTTCCGGCGAGGCCGGCACGAACACCGAATACCCCAGGGTCACGTACTCGGAGATATTGAGGAAGACGATCTTGCCGTCATGGATCCACGCCTCGACCGCAAACTCCCAACCATCAAGGTGAGACTCCATCAGCACCGGGAACTCCTCCTCGGGGATGGTATCGACCTCGTCAGGGGTACGGATGACCCGATGACCGAGGCAGCCGGCCTTGTCGAACGCCTTGAGGTGAATGGGATCGTTGGGGTCGCCGTCGAGCTTGAGCAGGGTCTGGTTGACCCGCTTCAAAAAGCGGATGACGTCGTCCTTGTCGTGGGCCTCCTCAAAGATGCCGACGCGGATGCCACCGAGCTGGGCGCGGCGTTTCATCAGCGCCTTGTCGCGCAGCAGTAGCGACTGCCCATAGAGACGCGGGTTGTCGAGCAGCACCGAGTTGATTGCCCCCGCCCACTCCACGGTCTCTTCGAAGAGCGGGATGGCCACGTTGACGCCCATCTCCTTGAGTGTCTCGGCGATCTCCATGGAGCGATCATTCAGACGCTCGAAGTTCCAAGGCACATAGGGGATATCATGTTTTTGGCAATACTCCTCTGCCCAGTCGGGCGCCACCACGACATAGCGTCGGTCGAAATTCTCGGCGGCTTCGATGGCGTTCAGGCTCCAGCCCAGCAGAGCGATATAGCCCTTGTTTGGATCCTTCTTCATGCGGCGCCTCCTGTTATTGGCGATGGAGTAAGCCTCCCCCAACGTTTGCTTGTAGAGATGATGACGTAAGGAAGGTGTACCCTCATCCTACATCACCGGGCGCTGACCGACATCCGTGCGGAATTAACGCCTTGTCACGACCGTGACCCTTGCTTGCCTCGTAGCACGCTGCTATAGTGCGCCCGCACTCGAACGAGGCGCTGGTGGTAACACATGCCTATCGCCTCCGACCGAGCCGACATCCTCGCGATGTTACGCTGTGGTGGCCCCGTCGGTCCTCCCGCAACGCTAAGCCGCAAACCCCGCCAGGCCCGGAAGGGAGCAACGGTAGTGGTGGACGCGTGTGCCGGGATGTGGCTGTCGGGGCCGCCTCCATTTCAGACGGACCGGTGGCTGGATCTGCGCCTGAGCCTCTTCTTCTCCCCTCGTTTTTTCTCCTGTCTCCTTTTTCTACCTCTCGCGATCCTTGGTCTCGTCAACACCTACGTTGTGGGATAGTAACCTGTTGTGTGATTGCCAAACGGCCGTTCGTTGGAAGGTCGTATTGGCCCTGGCCGCGAAGCGCGCTAAGGTGCAGCCTCGGCCTTGCCAAGGCCGCTCAATCGCGTCTCGAACGCAACAATTTATCAATACGAATAACTCATCAATACCAAGAAGAGGGAACATCATGATGCGGCGTCGAATTCTCTCCGCGGTGCTGGGCTCCATGCTGGTGGCAGGGGTAGCACAGGCCGAGACCGTCAACCTGGGCATCACCCAGATCGTCGAACATCCGGCCCTGGATGCCAGCCGTCAGGGAGCGCTGGATGAGCTCGCCGAGCGCGGCTATGTGGAGGGCGATAACCTCGAGGTCGACTTCCAGAACGCCCAGGGCGACACCTCTATCGCCGCGCAGATCGCACGCAAGTTCGCCGGTGATCGCCCGGACCTGGTGCTGGCGATCAGCACGCCTTCGGCCCAGGCCGCGGCGTCGGCCCTGCAGGATGATACCCCCATCGTCTTCACCGCCGTCACCGACCCGCTGATCGCCAAGCTGGTAAGCGACATGGAGGCTCCCGGTGCCAACATCACCGGGGTGGTGGATGCCCCCCCCCTGCAGGCGCAGCTGCAGCTGATCCGCGACATGTTCCCCGAGGCCAAGCGGCTGGGGGTGGTCTATAACCCCGGTGAGGCAAACTCCGTCTCCCAGGCCGAGAAGCTCAATGCGATGGCGCCGGAGCTGGGATTCGAACTGGTCGAGGTGACCGCCTCGCGCACCTCCGAGGTGATGGGGGCCGCACGTAGCCTGGCCGGGCGTGCCGATGCCATCTACGTACCGGTGGACAACACCGTGGTCTCGGCCCTGGAGAGCGTACTCAAGGTCGGCTACGACGCCGATATCCCGGTATTTACCGGCGACAACTCCTCCGTCGAGCGTGGCGCCCTGGCCTCGCTGGGCTTCAGCTACTACGACATGGGACGCCAGACCGGCGCGATGATCGCTGACATCCTGGGTGGCGAGAAGGCCGGTGATCTGCCGGTAGGCACCGTCGAGAAGCTCGAGCTGATCCTGAACCGAGATGCCGCCGAGCAGATCGGCTACGAGATCCCGGCCGAGTTCGAGGAACAGGCGGTCGAGATCTTCGAGTAATGAGTCTTATAGCCTTTCTGGGGGCCATCGAACTTGGCCTCATCTTCGGTTTCGTGGCGTTAGGTGTCTATCTCTCCTTCCGCGTTCTGGACTTTCCCGACCTGACCGTCGACGGCAGCTTCCCACTGGGGGCTGCCGTGGCGGCGGTATGGATCGTGGGCGGCGGCAACCCCTGGGTGGGAACCGCCCTGGCGGTGGTCGCCGGTGCCATGGCCGGCACGGTGACCGCCTGGATGGCGGTGAAGCTCAAGATCCTCAATCTGCTGGCCTCGATCCTGTCGATGATCGCGCTCTATTCGATCAACCTGCGGGTGATGGGGCGACCCAATATCGCGCTGCTGACCGATGACACCATCTTCACGCCGCTGGAGTCGCTGCCGTTCAGTCGCTATGTCGTCTTTCCGCTGGCGATCCTCGTCGGCCTGGCGGTGGTGACGGTCCTGCTCAACCGCTTCCTCAACAGCGAGGTGGGGCTCGCCATGCGTGCCACCGGAGAGAACGCGCGCATGGCCTCGGGCAACGGCATCAACACCTCGGTGATGGTGCTCTCCGGCATGGCACTCTCCAACGCCCTGGTGGCGTTGGGAGGTGCGCTGTTTGCCCAGAGCCAGGGCAGCGCCGACGTGACCATGGGGGTGGGTACCATCGTGGTGGGTCTGGCGGCGGTCATCGGGGGGCAGTCGCTGATCCCCGGGCGCACCATCCTGATGGCTACCCTGGCATGCATCTTCGGCTCCATCCTCTATCGCCTGATGGTGGCGGTGGCGCTCAATGCCGACTTCATCGGCCTCAAGGCCCAGGATCTCAACCTGGTGACGGCCCTGCTGGTCGGCTTCGCGCTGGTGCTGCCGCGGTTCAAACGCAAGAGGCGTGTCGCATGATCGAACTTCAGGATATCCACGTCACCTTCAACCCCGGCACGCCGCTCGAGAATCATGTGCTCAAGGGGATCGATCTGGTCATCGACGAGGGCGAGTTCGTCACCGTGATCGGTGGCAATGGCGCGGGCAAGTCGACGCTGCTCAATGTACTGGCCGGGGAGGTCATCGCCCAACCGGGGCGGGTGCTGATCGGCGGACGCGACGTCACGCGGTTGTCGGCCTTCAAGCGTGCCGACCTGGTGGCGCGCGTCTACCAGGATCCGCTGGCCGGTACCTGCGGCACCCTGACCCTCGAGGAGAACATGGCGCTGGCCTTCGCTCGTGGGCGGCGCCGGCGACTGGGGCGTGCCCTGGACGGAGGCCTGCGCAGCCGCCTGCGCGACAACCTGGCGCGCCTGGGACTGGGGCTGGAGGATCGCCTCCACGACAGCATCGGCCTGCTCTCCGGCGGGCAGCGTCAGGCGGTCAGCCTGCTGATGGCGGCTCTGCAGCCCATGGAGATTCTGCTTCTCGACGAGCACACCGCGGCCCTGGATCCGAGAATCGCCAGCTTCGTGCTGGAGCTCTCCGCCGACATCATCCGCGAGCAGCGACTCACCGCGCTGATGGTCACCCACAGCATGCGCCAGGCGCTGGATGTAGGACACCGTACCATCATGATGGATCAGGGCGAGGTAGCCTTCGACGTCAAGGGCGAACAGCGGGCCGGGCTTCAGGTGCCCGACCTGCTCAAACTATTCGAGCGTGCCCGCGGTGAGCAGGTCGACGACGACTCGCTGCTGCTGGGGTGAGGGGAGGTGACATGCGTATCTATCACTCTGAAATGAGCAAGGCGCGTCGCGCCCGGACCGAGCTCGATGGCGGCCAGCTGGTGCCGCCCTGGGAGTGCCCTGAGCGGGTCGACATGATCCTCGCGGGCCTGCGCAAGGCGGGGTTCACCGAGATAGTCGAGCCGGCCGAGCATGGCCTGGCACCGGTGCTGGCGGTTCACGATGCCGACTATGTCGACTTTCTGGCGACCTGCTGGGACGACTGGCAGGCGCTGGGGCGCGAAGGGGAGGCGATCGCCTGGATCTGGCCGACTCGCACCATGCCGGGGCGGCGAATCCCCAGCTGTGTCGACGGGCGCCTGGGCCACTATGCCCTGGGGGCGGACACTTCGATCTGTGGCGGTACCTTCGAGGCGGCCCAGGCCAGCAAGGATGTGGCGCTCTCGGCCCTTGACCATGTGCTGGCCACAGGCGAGCCGGCCTTCGGCCTGTGTCGTCCGCCGGGGCATCATGCCGCCGTCGATCAGTTCGGTGGCTACTGCTTCTTCAACAATGCCGCGGTGGCCGCCCAGCGGGCGCTGGATGCGGGGTTGTCGCGAGTCGCCATTCTCGATGTGGACTTCCACCACGGCAACGGCACCCAGCAGATCTTCGAGCAGCGCAGCGATGTGCTGTTCGTGTCGATCCACGGCGACCCCATGACCTGCTTCCCCTACTTCATGGGCCACGCAGACGAAGTGGGGGAGGGTGAGGGGGCGGGCTATACCGTCAACTATCCTCTGCCGGAGGGCACGGGTGCCGAGGTATGGTTCCATGTGCTCGAGGCCGCCAAGGAGCGCATCCGTGAAACGGGCTGTGAGCTGCTGATCGTGTCGCTCGGGGTGGACACCTTCGAGGACGACCCGATCAGCGCCTTCAAGCTGAGCAGCGACGACTTCACCGAGATGGGACGCCGCCTGGGGGCCCTGGGATTGCCGACCCTGTTGTTGATGGAGGGCGGTTATGCGGTGGAGGAGATCGGTGTCAATGTGGCCAATGTGCTGAGTGGCATGACGTCCGGGGTTGTCGAGCGGGGTTAAGCCCGCTCGGTCTGTGTCTGCCGGCCGTGCTGGCGCTGCTGGACCTGCATGGCGTCCATGCGTGACTTGAGGGCGCTCTGGGTGGCCTGCAGCGCCTCGGCCCGTATTTCCGCCTTGGTGGCGCGTTGCAGGGCCTCCTGGGCATGCTTCTGGGCCTCCTGCCTGGAGCGCTCCACGGCATCCAGGCGCGCCTTCTGCTCGGCGCGCATCTCGGTGATCTCCTGGCGCTGGCGGGCACGCTCCTCCTGCATCTCCTGCTTGAGCTGCACGATCTGTTCAGTCTTTTCACGTGCCTGCTCGAGGGCGCCATCGCGCTGGCTTTCGGCCACCGCCTGGGCGCGCTCTGCCTTGATGCACTCTTCCTCGCTGGCGCGGGCCCCGCGTTCGGTGGTCAGGCGTGCCTGCTGTGCCTCCTCCAGCTGTTCACGCAGCAGGGCCACCTGCTGGCGCTGCTCGGCGAGTGTCTGCTGGGCCTTATGGGCCAGCTGCCGTTCACGTTCCAGCTCGTCGCGCAGGCGGTCACGCTCGGCCAGCAGGGTGTTGGCGCGCTCATCGGCCATCTGCCTGGCGCGCTCGGTGGCCTCGAGTTGTTGCGTCAGTTCGTAGTTACGCCTTTCGATGGCCTCGCCGGCCTCGGCCAGGGTCGTGGCGTCGGCGCGTGCCTCATCGGCCAGGCGTCGACCCTCGCTCAGCCCGGTGTTGGCATGGGTCGCCAACTCGCGCTCCAGGGCGTCGATCAATGCCGCGGGGAGACGTGGCACCGAGGGTTCGGGCACGCTACGGGTATCACGCCAGGCGCTGAGGTGGCGCTGGACGATATTGGGCGAGCCGGTGCCGAGCAGCTCCAGCACCCGTTGCAGGGTGGGGTCGGCGCCGCGATGCTCGAGGTTTTCGGCCGCGGCGGCGACCTGCTCGTAGGTAAGCGATGAGGTGGTGTGTACGCTATCGCGAGATGGGTTCATGGCATCGTCGTCCCTGTAATGATCCATGAGGGCCACACTAGCACAGCCCCACGGCTCCGGGCAGCCCGGCTCGCTTTCCGCGACGCCCCCTGGGCGCTAGAATGAGCGCTTCATGCCGGCGCTGCCGGCCTCCGTTTTCCCGCAAGGATATCGCGCCGCATGAGCTATCAGGTTCTGGCCCGCAAGTGGCGACCGCGCACCTTCCATGAACTGGTCGGTCAGGAACATGTCCAGCGTGCGCTGGTCAATGCGCTGGATCAGGGACGGCTGCACCACGCCTACCTGTTTACCGGCACCCGCGGTGTGGGCAAGACCACCCTGGCGCGAATACTCGCCAAGTGTCTCAACTGTACCGCCGGCGGTCGAGGTGACGAGGGGGTGACGTCCACCCCCTGTGGCGAGTGCGACAGCTGTCTGGCCATCGACGAGGGTCGCTTCGTCGACCTGATCGAGGTGGATGCCGCCTCGCGTACCAAGGTGGAGGACACCCGCGAGCTGCTCGATAACGTGCAGTATGCGCCGACTCAGGGACGCTACAAGGTCTACCTGATCGATGAGGTGCACATGCTCTCCACCAGCAGTTTCAACGCACTGCTCAAGACGCTGGAGGAGCCGCCGCCCCATGTGAAGTTCCTGCTGGCCACCACCGATCCGCAGAAGCTGCCTCCCACGGTGCTGTCACGCTGCCTGCAGTTTACCCTCAAGCATATGCCCCCGGAGCGAATCGTCGACCACCTCGGCAAGGTGCTCGCGGCCGAGTCGGTGCCTTTCGAGGAGAGCGCCCTGTGGTTGCTCGGGCGGGCCGCCGAGGGGTCCATGCGTGATGCCATGAGCCTGACCGACCAGGCCATCGCCTTCGGTCAGGGGCGGGTCGAGCATGCCGACGTGGCAGCCATGCTGGGCACCCTGGATCAGCATCATGTGCTGGCCCTGGTCGAGGCGCTGGCCGATGTGGATGCCGCTCGACTGCTCGCCGAAGTGGGCAACCTGGCCGAGCATGCCCCGGACTTCGCCGGCGTGCTCGACGAGGTGACCGGCGTGCTGCATCGGCTGGCCATCGCCCAGATGGTGCCCGAGGCCCTGGACAATGCCCAGGGCGATCGCGAGGCGCTGCTGGCTCTCGCCTCGCGGTTTACCGCCGAGGATGTGCAGCTCTATTACCAGATCGGCATCCAGGGGCGTGGCGACATGGCCAGTGCGCCTGATCTACGCACCGCGCTGGAGATGACCCTGCTGCGCATGCTGGCCTTCCGTCCCCAGGGCGTGCCGAGGCCGGCGACGACGCCCCTGCCGCTGCGTGGCAACTCCGAGGGTGGCACGCCCCAGGGGAGCGACGCCCCACCTGCCGGTAGTCAGGAGGGCGGGGGCAAGTCCGAGGCGCCTCGCCATCCCTCGCCATCGAGTGAGCCTCCTGCCGAGTCGACGGCGCCACCGCCGCCATGGGTCGAGGCAGAGCCCGCGCCTGAACCGGAATTCCCTGCTGCATCGCAGGCGCCGTCACCGGCTGAGTTCGCAGCGACACCTCACTCCTTGGGGGAGGAAAGGCCGTCTGAGGTCTCGCGGCCGGCCGAATCCCACTCGATGGCACAGGAAGCGCCCCCATCAGGCGATGCGGAGCCGGAACCGGAGCCGGTCTCGGTTCCCGTTGCCGAGAAACCCGACTCGGTAGCGGTGTCAAACGAGGAACCCGCCCCGGCAGTGGTGTCAGACGAGACGAATGGTCATTTCAGCCACTCGGACTGGTTGGCGTGCTTCGAGACGCTGGGTCTGGGGGGGCTGACACGCAATCTGGCCGCTGGCTGTGTGGTGGAGAAGGATGATGGCGAGCGGCTGTGGCTGCGCCTCGATCCGACGCTCTCCGCCATGCGCGCCGAGATCCATATCGAGCGTATGCAGCAGGCCCTGGCCGAGTACGGCATCACGCGGCGGCTGGAGGTCGAGGAGGGCGAGATCCCGGCGAGTGTCGAGACTCCTCGTCAGCAGGCCGAGCGTCTGGCCGCGCAGCGCCACGCCAGGGCGGTTGAGGCGCTGGGGAGTGATCCCCATGTACAGCAGCTGCAGCGGGTCTTCGGAGCCCGCCTGATCGAGTCCACGGTGAAACCCGCCGGCGACCTAAACTAGACGACTATTTACATCACTAGATGACAAGAGAGGACACACCATGTTCAACAAGGGTGGAATGGGCAACATCATGAAGCAGGCCCAGGAGATGCAGGAGAAGATGCAGCGGGTCCAGGAGGAGATCGCTCGTGCCGAGGTGCTGGGGGAGGCGGGCGCGGGCATGGTCAAGGTCACCATGAACGGCCGCCATGACGTCAGCAAGGTGGATATCGATCCCAGCGTCATGGAAGAGGACAAGGAGCTGCTGGAGGATCTGCTGGCCGCTGCGGTGAATGATGCCGTTCGCAAGGTCGAGGCCAACTCCAAGGCCAAGATGTCCGAAGTCACCGATGGCATGAATCTGCCGGCCGGTTTCAAGATGCCGTTCTGATGAGCTTCTCCCCCCTCATCGAGCAACTGATGGAGTCGCTGCGGGTGCTGCCCGGCGTGGGGCCCAAGACCGCCCAACGCATGGCCATGCACCTGCTGGAACGCGATCGCGACGGCGGTCGGCGGCTCTCCTCGGTGCTCGACGACGCCCTGGCACGAGTCGGCTACTGCCGGCGCTGTCGAACGCTCACCGAGGAGGATGTGTGCCAGCTGTGTGCGAGTCCACGACGTGACGACGACCTGCTCTGCGTGGTGGAGTCGCCCGCCGACCAGCTCGCCATCGAGGAAGCCGGCGGCTATCGCGGCCGCTACTTCGTGTTGCATGGCCACCTTTCGCCTCTGGACGGCATCGGTCCCGAGGATCTGGGGCTCGACCGGCTCCTGGCCAGAGTCGGCGAGGAGGGGGTCGAGGAGGTTATCCTGGCCACCAACCCCACGGTCGAGGGGGAGGCCACGGCCCACTATATCGCCGCGCAACTCACCGCCCACGGGGTTCGCCTGTCGCGCCTCGCGTACGGCGTGCCCATGGGCGGCGAGCTGGAGTATGTCGACGGTGGCACCCTGAGTCGCGCCTTCAATGGTCGCCTGCCGTTCCGGAGCGAGTGAGCCTGCGCTCGGTTGCTCCACCCCATTCAACACTGCCGGAACCCTGATGCCCCTGACCCCCGAGATACACTGGATCGATACCCCCGAGGCGCTGGATGCCGCCTGTGAGGCGGTGAGTAATGACGATGTCATCGCCCTGGATACCGAGTTCTTTCGCGAGAACACCTTCTACCCGGTGCCGGCTCTGATTCAATTTTCCGCCGGCGGCGTGGCCTGGCTGGTGGATCCCCAGGCCGTGACATGTACCGCCGCCTTCCAGCGTCTGCTGGCCGAAGGGCCGCTCAAGCTGCTGCACGCCGCCAGCGAGGACCTGGAGGTCTTCACGCACTGGGCCGGTGTGACACCTCGCCCGCTGGTGGATACCCAGGTCGCCCAAGGCCTGCTGGGCGACAACCCCGGCATGGGCTATCAGAAGCTGGTGGAGCATTGGGTCGGCGAGACCCTGCCCAAGGACGAGACCCGCTCCGATTGGCTGGTACGTCCGCTATCGGAAACCCAGCTGCAGTATGCCGCCCTGGATGTGGTCTATCTGGTGCAGGTATGGGAGCAGCAGCGCCTCGAGCTCGAGCGGCTGGGGCGTAGCGAGTGGCTTCAGGCCGATGGTGAGGCGATGCTGGCCCAGGCCGAGCGCAGCGTCGAGGCCGATGGGCAGTGGTATCTACGCCAGCGTCAGCTGTGGCGCCTGGCGCCGCGCCAGATCGAGGCCTACCGGCGGATGACCATCTGGCGCGAAGGCGAGGCCCGCGCTCGCAACCTGCCGAGGGGCTGGCTGGTGCATGATCGAGTATTGTTCGCGATTGCCGAGGCGATGCCCCGGAATCGCCATGAACTGGCGCGGATCGAAGGTGTCAAGCCGAGTCTGGTCAAGCGCGACGGCGACACCCTGCTGGCACTGGTGGCCGAGGCGCAGCACCTTGATGAGACCGAGCTCCCCGGCGAGCTGCCATCGCCCATGGAGCCCGAGTTCAAGCGTGGCATCAAGACGCTGAAGAGGGTGGTGAATGCCGAGGCCGAGGCGCTGGGTGTTGCCCCGGAGGTACTGATGCGTCGCCGCGACCTGGAGGCCCTGCTGGTGGCCCATCTGGAAAAGCGTGACCCGCCGCTGCCGACGGGGTGGCGCGGTGAACGCCTGAACACGGGGCTGATAAAGGCCCTGGAGGAACTACCGAGATGAGTGATGACCGGATGTCCGGCAACCGCCTGCTGTGCCAGGTATTCAAGAGTTCGCGCAAGGATGAGATGTATCTCTATGTCGACAAGCGCGAGGGCACGCAGCGCGTTCCTGCTCCCCTGCTAGAGCGTTTCGGCAAGCCGGTACCGGCCATGACGCTGATCCTCAGCCCCGAGAAACGGCTGGGGCGCGCCAGTGCCGTGGAGGTGATGCAGGCGATCCGTGATAACGGCTTCTATCTGCAGTTGCCCCCGGCCAAGGAGGAGTATCTGCTGGATCTATATCGCACCCCAACTCAGGCGCGTTACTGACCCAATGTGCCCGGCATCGGCCGCGATAAACAGTGTCGCGCCCGACGACGCACAAACTCCGTTCAACCCAGGGGCGCCGGGGGCAGGCCGAAGAGGAGGTCCTACGCCAGGGAAGGCGTCGGTAGCGTACAGGGAGGTATTCACAGCGCCTCCTCGCAGGCCAGCCGCCGGTTCAGCCCCGAGATGCCTGCTGTTCAGCAGGAAGACTGGAAGGTGCCATGCGAGAACGTTTCTGGGAGCACTACCCCCTCGAAGAGCTGACCGCCGAGGAGTGGGAGGCGCTCTGCGACGGGTGCGGTCAGTGCTGCCTGCTCAAGTTCCAGGATGACGAGACCGGCGAGCTGGCGGTACTCAACCTGGCCTGCGAGCTGCTGGATATCCAGAGCTGTCGCTGCAGCGACTATCCCAACCGCCTGGAGCGAGTGCCGGAGTGCACCCAGCTGACGCCGGAGCGAGTGGACGAGTTTCGCTGGTTACCGCGCTCCTGTGCCTATCGGCGGGTCGCCGAGGGCCGCAAGCTGGCCGCCTGGCATCCGCTGCTCAGCGGAGATCCGGAGCGCGTTCATCGCAAGGGCGTCAGCGTTCGCAACTTTGCGGTCAGCAGCAGAGGTGTCCCCGAGGAGCACTACGAGGACCATATCATCGCGATCCTGCCCATCGATGGTTGATATCGCCAACCCTTCACCACGATACCGTCATCACACTATGCCTGCGACGCCTCGCCGATGGGCGTTCAGGCCCCGTCACCTTGCACCCTCGATTTATGCGCTCGTTATATGGCGGCGACCACCGCCGGGAACTATCCTTGATATGTGTAACAGTTTGTTTTAGGCATGGGCATATTTGCCCAACGCATGACGCCGCTTATTGAGAGGTGCGGGGTCGGGGGGATCGAACATGAAAGGTTTCAGGAAACTAGCGTTGGTCATGGCGGTGGGTGCCCTGGCCTCGTCCGGCGTTGCGGCGCAATCCTCTTCGTGGAGCGGCGATCCGCTTAGTGATGATGAGATGGCGGAGATGTTCAATGACCTCATGAACGAGGGCCGCGTGCTCGACAACCAGGAGATGGCGCAGCTGCAGTCGTGGCTGCCGACGCGGTTAAGCCCCGAGCAGTTGTTGCTGCTCTACCCGCCGAGCGCTGGAGACCAGGAAACGGATATGTCTGGCGCTCGCGACGGAGGTGAGGGCGTGTTGGTTGCCAGCAACGACGGCAGCGACGATGGAGCGGATGACGGCTCCGATGACGGAACGGATGATGGCTCCGATGACGGAACGGACGACGGCTCCGACGATGGAACGGACGACGGCTCCGATGATGGAGCGGACGACGGCTCCGATGATGGAACGGACGATGGCTCCGATGATGGAACGGACGATGGCTCCGATGATGGATCGGACGACGGCTCCGATGATGGAACGGATGACGGCGGTGGCGAAGGTGGCGGCTCCGGTGGGGGCGGCTCGGGGGGGGGTGAAGGTGGCGGTTCCGGCGGCGGCTCCGGTGGAGGTGGCTCGGGGGGTGGTGAAGGTGGCGGTTCCGGCGGTGGCTCGGGTGGCGGTTCCGGTGGCGGTTCCGGCGGTGGTTCCGGCGGTGGCTCGGGTGGTGGTTCCGGCGGCGGCTCGGGTGGTGGTTCCGGCGGCGGCTCGGGTGGCGGTTCCGGCGGTGGCTCGGGTGGTGGTTCCGGCGGTGGCTCGGGTGGTCGTTGACACCGCGCCATGCACTTTATGCGCATGTCACAGGGGCCCGGTTTCGGCCGGGTCCCTGCCGTCAGGGCGCTGTCATCAAGCATCAAGACATCATGCCTCCTGATCTGCCAGACCCAGCGCCCAGAGGATAAAGGCGTCCTGGCGGGCGCCGTCGTGCCACGCCTTGAAGCGTCCGGAAGCCCCACCGTGGCCGGCGGCCATATCGGAACGCAGTAGCACCGGCCCGCGAGCGCTGCCCAGCTCGGTGAGTCGGGCATAGAGCTTGGCCGGTTCCCAGTAGGGTACCCGAGTGTCGTGCCAGCTGCCCTGCAGGAACAGTGCGGGGTAAGGGGCCGCCTCCAGATTGTCCAACGGTGAATAGTCGGCAATACGTCGACGGACAGCGGCTTCGGCGGGGTTGCCCCACTCGGTGTATTCGGCGGTGGTCAATGGCAGGTCGGGGTTTTCCATGGTGCGCAGTACATCCACGAAGGGTACATCGAGCACCGCCGCACAGAACGCCTGCGGCGCCAGGTTGAGGCTGGCACCCACCAGCAGGCCGCCGGCGCTGGCACCGTAGGCGGCGATACGCTCACCGTCGCTGATACCGTGCTCCACCAGGGCGTCGCGTGATGCCAGAAAGTCGTGGAAGCTGTTGGCCTTGTGTGCCAGCTTGCCGGCCAGGTACCAGGGTTCACCGCGGTCACCGCCGCCTCTGACATGGGCCACGGCGAAGGCCACGCCACGAGAGAGTAGCTCCAGGCGGGCCACCGAGAACCAGGGGTCGAGTACCTCACCATAGGCGCCATAGCCGTAGAGCAGAGTCGGCAGAGTGTGACCGACCCGATCGGCGCGCATTACCACCGAGATGGGAATACGTTCACCATCGTGTGAGGTGGCCCATAGTCGCTCACAGGCGAGTTGTTCGGGTTTGAGGTCGCCATGAACCGGCTGCTGCTTGAGCAGGCGACGCTCGCCGCTGTCGAGGTCGTACTCCACCCAGCTTGCCGGCAATACAAAGGACTCTTCGACCAGACGCAGTCGGCGACTGTCGAAATGGGGCGTGTCGCCCAGCGCTTGACTGCAAGGTGTCTCCGGTAGCGGGAGGCGCTCGTCTCGGGTAACGACATGCTCGGGGTCGAACTCCAGGACCCTCAGGTGTACCTGGGCCTCGTTATGGTCGCGCTCGGTGGTCACGACTCCCCAGCAGAAGGCATCGACTCCCTCCAGAGTGTAATGGTCGCGATGGGGAATCAGCGGTTGCCAGTGCTCGGCATCGGCGGCCATCTCAAGAGATGATTCAGCCAGTCGGTCGAGCCGAAAGTGGGGGGCACCGCGGTTGTGCAGCAGGTAGAAGTAGCCGGGGCGGTGGTCCAGCGCGACTTCCACGCCGCTCTCGCGGGGGCGCAAGCAGCGCGGTGGGGTGGCCGGCGCCCGAGCCGGTATCAGGTGGCACTCGCTGGTATCCTTGGAGGCGCTCTCGAGCACCAGCCACTCCCGGGAGCGTGTCTTGCCCAGTCCCAGCCAGAACTCGGGGTCCTCCTCGCGCAGGACCAGAATCGGCTCGTCAGCCACCCCCTCGTGCAACCCCAGGCGCCATACGCTCTCGGGACGTTGAGTGGCATCATAGCGGGTGAACAGCAGGGTGGCGTTGTCCTCTGCCCAACTCAGCTCGGCGCCGATGTTCTCCAGCAGGTGGACGGGTTCTCCATCAGGGAGCCGCACCAGAAGGAGGTCGAATCTCTCATCACCGGTGGTGTCTTCGGTCCAGGCCAGCCAGCGTTCGTCCGGCGAGAGGGCCATATCGCCGAGCTCCAGAAAATCGTGGGCCGCGGCACGTGCCTCAAGATCAAGGAAGGGTGTGGCGCGATCGGGTTCTTCGTTGGGATGTCGCCACCATACAGGGTAGTCGGCGTCGGCCGCGGTCTCGCTCCAGTAGGTATAGTGGTCCAGCGGGGTGCGCAGACCATGCACGGCAAGCTCGCGACGTGCGAGATGGCCGTGGTAGAGCCGTTCGACCAGCGGCTCCAGGGGGCTAAACCAGGCATCACACTCGGCATTGGCGGCCTCCAGGAAGTCGGTGACCCCCGAGTCCTCGCGCTGCTCAAGCCAGTGCCACTCGGGGTCTTCTGGGCGGCGGAAGCGGGCGACGGGAGAAGCAGAGGAGTGCTCAGGGCGCTGTGGCGGCTGTGCTTTCATGGCGCGGGATGTACCATACTCGGATAAGTGAAAAGTGAGGTGGCAATGCCTATTACCGAATCGATGAGCCTACTATGGCTGAGCTACGGCGTCTTGTCGCTGGTGATATTGCTCACCGGTTATCTGGGGCTGGCCTTCCTGCCACGATTGTTGAGATTGCCAATCACCTGGCTGGTGGCGGGTGTCATGTGGATGCCCGCGCGTTTTCAACTCCCGCTGCTTGAAGATGGGGATGTCTACACCGGCTTTGCACCGGCAGTTGTCGTGGCCGCGGTTGCCTTTCTCGAGCGCAACGCCGACGCGTTGATGCCGGCCCTTGTCCTGACGCTGCTGGGTGCGGGGTTGGGGGCGCTCTTCGGACTGCTGCTGTGGTGGCGTGGCAGGGGCCCCAGCAAGTCGGTTTCCCCGGGAGAGCCTGAGAATGGCGCTGGTGTCGGTCCGCGTGGTGCCGTACGGCGAGAGCCGGTGGTCGGCCAGGGGTGACCGAACCAGGGGTAAGCGAATAAGGAGGCCGGGATGGCCAGCAGAGTCCGGGACAGGGCAGGGCGGTATATGGGTGCCTGGCTGGTGCTCACCTTCCTGTGCGCACTGGCTCCCGCCGTGCTGGCACAGCCGGTCGAGGAACGGCCCGAGGTGCGGGTGATCATCGATGTGTCGGGCAGCATGCGCGCCAACGACCCGGATCGTCTCAGGGCCAGCGCCCTTGAACTGCTGGTATCGCTGCTGCCCGAGGGCACCTCCGCCGGAGTCTGGACGTTCGGCGAGACGGTGGCGAATCCGCTGCCATCCGGAGAGGTCAATGCCGTCTGGCGACGTCGAGCTCAGGCGCTGGGCCCTGCGCTGGCGGGTGTGCAGCCCTATACCGATATCGAGGCCGCGGTACGCCGCGCCGCGGCGCCAGCGGCCGATGGCTGGCGCCACCTGGTTCTGCTGACCGATGGCGTGATCGACCTGCCCCCAGCGCGAGGCTCCAAGCCCGAGGTGGATGCGGCCTCGCGTCGAGAGCTGCTCGACGAGCTGGCAGTGGAGCTTGCCGATTCCGGGGTGGTCGTGCATGCCATCGCCTTCTCCGATCAGGCCGATATGGCTCTGGTGGAGTCGCTTTCCCGCACTACCGGTGGTTTGCCCGCCCTGGTAGCGTCTCCCGAGAGCCTGCTCGTCGCCTTCCTGGACATCGTCGAACGCATCTTTCCCACCGACCGTGTTCCCTTGGAGGGTGGACGCTTTCATATAGAGCCCGGCATCGAGACCTTCTCGGCGCTTCTCTTCCACGACCCCAA
Source organism: Halomonas marinisediminis (assembly GCF_004347715.1). Lineage (NCBI taxonomy): Bacteria > Pseudomonadati > Pseudomonadota > Gammaproteobacteria > Oceanospirillales > Halomonadaceae > Halomonas > Halomonas marinisediminis. The sequence continues at coordinate 234,033 of NZ_SLTR01000002.1, forward strand.
TGCCGAGCCGCTGATGCTGTTGGGGCCGGAGGGCAGGGAGTATCGTGCCGACGCGCCACCCCAGGGGTGGCGATGGCAGGTAGAGCCTCGCTTCGACCTGCTGCGGGTTCCCGATCCCATACCCGGCGAGTGGCGCATAGAGGGCGAGGTGACCGAGCAGAGTCGCATCGGCGTTACCTCGGCACTGACCCTGCGTACCGGGGAGTTACCTGCCACGGCCTTCCTGGGCTTCCCAATACCGGTAGAAGCCTGGCTCGAACGCGATGGTATGCCCTACACAGACGAGCTAGAGGGGCTCTCGTTGCGTGCCGACCTCGCCGCCGCCGATGGCGAGGTGTGGGCCACGACCCGGCTTGCCCACGACGGCGAACGCTTTCGTGGCGAGCTGCCAGCCCCTACCTTGCCGGGGGGGGCGCGTCTGGTGATCACGGCCGAGGCCGAGGGGATGGTCCGTCAGCGCAGCCAGGCGATCAACCTGCTGGCCCCACTCGAGGCGAGCCATCAGCCCGAGTCGCGGCGCGTGGTGCTGACCGCTCGCCACCCCGAGCTGGCTCATCATAATACGCGTCCCTGGGCGGAACTGGCCGGGGAGCGCCTCGAGATCGAGCCTCGGGGCGAGCGAAGCTGGATGGTCGCCCTGCCCGAACTGGATGACAGCGTCAGTCGCCCCCTGAAGCTGGGCGCCGAGGTGCGCCTTCAGGCCCAGACCCATGAGCTGCGTCTGCCCCCCCTGATGCTGTTTGCCGAGTCTGCCACCGGCCTCGACCTGGCCAGAGGACGTGGCGAGCTTTCTGCCGAGCGTTTCCACCAGGATCTGGCCGCCGGTCATGGTAGAGACGCTGACCCTGGTGGTGTCGTCGAGCGATTTGTCGGGGCTATCAATCGGGGGGTTGCGTCCGGGGTAGAACATTGGCGCACCAGCTGGCAGCCGCGGCTATCGGGGCTGGCCGCCAGGCCGCTGGTCTGGGCGCTGGCCGGCGGCGCTGTTTTGATAGTGATACTGCTGTTCTTGTTACGCGGTCGTCGCCAGCGGCGGCGTCCTGCCCATCGGGAGGATCCCCATGTGTGAACTGTTGGGCATGAGTGCCAATGTGCCGACCGATATCTGTTTCAGCTTTACCGGTTTTCTGCACCGGGGAGGGGGGACAGGGCCGCATCGCGACGGCTGGGGAATCGCCTTCTACGAGGAGGGGGGCTATCGCGACTTTCGTGACCCGCACCCCTCGGTGCGCTCGCCCATCGCACGCCTGATCTGTGATTATCCGATCAAGTCGCATATCGTGATCAGCCATATTCGCCAGGCCAATGTGGGACAGGTGCGGCTCGCCAATACCCATCCGTTTGTCCGCGAGATGTGGGGACAGCCGTGGTGTTATGCCCATAACGGTCAGCTCGAAGGGTGGCAGTCGCTCCCCCTCTCCTTCTATCGCCCGGTAGGGGGTACCGACAGCGAGCACGCCTTCTGCTGGTTGCTGGGCGAGCTGCGCCGCGGTTTCCCTCGGCGTCCCGAGAACGCAGAGCAGCGCCAGGCCTTGTGGCGCTTGCTTCATGAGCTCTGCGAACGGCTCCGGGGGTTGGGGGTATTCAATCTGCTGCTTGCCGATGGTGACTATCTCTACACCTACTGCTCCACCAAGCTGGCCCATATCACCCGGCGTGCCCCCTTTGGCAGTGCGAGCCTGTCGGATGCCGAGCTGACGGTGAATTTCGCCGAACATACCACCAGCCGCGATATTGTCTCGGTGATTGCCACCGAGCCGCTGACCGATAACGAGGCCTGGGAGCGGATGGCGCCCGGTGAGCTGCTGGTGTGGCGAGATGGTCAGATACAGGCCCGTTTTGGCCAACGCGAAGAAGCACGGGACGCGCCAGGTCAAGAATCTAAACAGGGGTTTTAATCAATCGTTTTACAGCGCGGCAGGCACGGTAGTAAGGTAGCCTCGGGATAACAAGAAGCGTCGATGTCATATCGTCGATACTGCGGAGACACGTGATGAGTGAACATGCCCACGCCCCCATTCTCGAAGGCCCCGAGCTCAGCGGCATGGAGGCGTACCGGTCGGTCACCGACATCTTCCACGCGGCGGTGGGCAAATATGCCAAAAAGCCCGCCTTCAGCTGCATGGGGCAGACGCTGAGCTTCGCCGACCTGGAGCGTCTCTCCGGTGACTTCGCGGCCTGGCTGCAGCATGAAACCACCCTGCAGCCAGGTGATCGCATCGCCATTCAGCTTCCCAACCTGCTGCAGTTTCCGGTGGCGGTGTTCGGTGCCATGCGTGCCGGCCTGGTGGTGGTCAACACCAATCCGCTCTATACCGAACGCGAGATGGCCCACCAGTTCAAGGATTCGGGCGCCAAGGCGATCGTGATACTCGCCAACATGGCAGGCAAGCTCGAGAAGATCCTCGATCGTACCGATATCCAGCACGTGGTGGTGACCGAGCTTGCGGATCTGCATGGCTTTCCCAAGCGACCGCTGATCAACCTGGCGGTCAAGCATCTCAAGAAGCTGGTGCCGGCCTATCGGCTTCCCGGCCACACGCCGCTGCGCCAGGCCCTCAAGGTGGGAAGCGCCCAACAGCATCGCGAAGTGGAGCGCGAGCTCGATGATGTGGCGGCACTGCAGTACACCGGGGGGACCACGGGCCTGGCCAAGGGCACCATGCTGACCCATCGAAATCTGGTGGCAAACATGATCCAGGCCGGCCAGGCCATCGGCCCGGGTCTCGAACATGGCAATGAGGTGGTGATCGCGCCGCTGCCTGTCTATCACATCTATACCTTTACGGTGAACTGCCTGTTTCTGATGGAGACCGGCAACCACTCGCTGTTGATCACCAATCCGAGGGATCTCCCGGGCTTTGTGAAGGAGCTGCGCAAGGTGCCCTTCACCGCCTTTATCGGTCTCAACACCCTGTTCAATGCCCTGTGCAACCGCGAGGATTTCCGCTCTCTGGACTTCTCTCGCCTGCACCTGACCATCTCCGGGGGCATGGCCCTGACCAGGTCGGTGGCCGAACGCTGGAAGGAGGTCACCGGCTGCGAGATTGCCGAAGGTTATGGGCTGACCGAGACCTCTCCGGTGGTCAGCTTCAACCCCGTCGACGCGATACAGCTGGGGACCATTGGCAAGCCGGTTGCGGGTACTCGGGTCAAGGTGGTGGATGCCGATGGCAATGACCTGGCCTTCGGGGAGCCGGGTGAGCTCTGTGTTCAGGGTCCTCAGGTCATGAAGGGGTACTGGAACCGTGATGACGAGACCGCTCAGGTGATCGATGCACAGGGCTGGTTCCATACCGGGGATATTGCCGTGCTGCAGGAAGATGGCTATATCCGCATCGTCGACCGCAAGAAGGACATGATTCTGGTCTCGGGCTTCAACGTCTATCCCAACGAGATCGAGGACGTGGTGGCACAGCATCCCGATGTGCTGGAGGCGGCGGCGGTGGGGGTGCCCGATGTTGCCAGCGGCGAGACGATCAAGCTGTTCGTGGTGCCCCGTGGCAGCGCCGAGATCGACCCCGAGGCGTTGCGCGCCTGGTGCAAGAAGCAGCTCACCGGCTACAAGGTGCCGCGGGTCGTCGAGGTGCGTGACGAGCTGCCCAAGACGAATGTGGGCAAGGTGCTGCGTCGCCAGCTCAGGGACGAGGAGCGGGAGAAGTCGAGCGGGGCGAAGTAGGCAGCTTGCTGCCCAAGACGCTGATATGTTCAGCAAGGTGCTGCGTCGCCAGCTCAGGGACGAGGAGCGGGAGAAGGCCGGCACGGCCGGCTAGTGCCACTTGGAAGGGCGTCGTAATTAGCATGCGGCGATAGCGAAAGGCGCCGGGGATAGGTCGGAGAGGGGGTCCGAGGACCAGGGAAGGCCGAGGTAGCGTACAAGGAGGTATTTACAGCGCCCCCTCGAAGGCCTGTCGCCGGGAAAGCCTTGAGCGGTGTGGGCATCTGCGATCGCCCTGGTGAGCCACACTCATCGATTGGCCGCCGCTGCGGCCGCGGCGTTACAATAGGACGCCCGCGTCGGAGTCTCCGGCGCGGGCTTTGTTGTCACCCCTTGGTACCAGCCCCTAGTTGCCAGTCCTTACCGGAGTCGCCGTGCCCGACGAGACCCCTGCCATCACCTCACAAAGCCTGTCCGATGCCGAGCGACTGCGCCAGTTGCGCCTCGGACTGGATAGCGTGCTGTTGCGCGACCACCCGAACCTGGAAAAGCGCCTCAATGGGCTGTCGCGTCGCCTGAAGGAGGGCAAACCGGTGGATCGCGGCCTGGCCGAGGTGGAAAAAGCCATGGCGCGCTCTCGCGGCCTGATGGAGCGCCGTACGGCCCGGCCGGTCACGCTCAACTACCCGCCCGAGCTGCCAGTGGTAGAGCGTCGCGAGGATATCCTGGCGGCCCTTCGCGACCATCAGGTGGTAGTGGTGGCCGGCGAGACCGGCTCCGGCAAGACCACCCAGCTGCCCAAGCTCTGCCTGGAGCTTGGACTGGGGCGGCGCGGACTGATCGGCCATACCCAGCCACGCCGGCTGGCCGCTCGCTCGGTCGCCACGCGCCTGGCCGAGGAGCTCGAGACACCGCTGGGCGAGCAGGTGGGCTACCAGGTGCGCTTCACCGACCAGAGCGGCGATGACACCCTGGTCAAGCTGATGACCGACGGTATCCTGCTGGCCGAGACACGACACGATCCGGACCTGCGCCGTTACGAGGCGATCATCATCGACGAGGCTCACGAGCGCAGCCTCAATATCGACTTCCTGCTCGGCTATCTGCGCCGGCTGCTGCCGCGGCGCCCCGATCTCAAGGTGATCATCACCTCGGCGACCATCGATGTGGAGCGTTTCGCGGCGCACTTCGCGCTGCCAGGTGCCGAGGGAGAGGCGACACCCGCGCCGGTGGTGGAGGTCTCGGGGCGCACCTACCCGGTCGAGGTGCGCTACCGACCGCTGGTGCGCGAGGCCGATGACGAAGAGGACCGCACCCTGCAGGAGGGGATCCTCCACGCCGTGGAGGAGATCGAGCGTACCGAGCGCGAGAAGGGGTGGCGTCATGGCCCCCGTGATGTGCTGGTCTTTCTGCCCGGTGAGCGCGAAATCCGTGAAACCGCCGACACCCTACGGCGTGCCGATCTGCGTGGCACCGAGGTCCTGCCGCTCTATGCGCGGCTCTCCAATGCCGAACAGAATCGGGTCTTCGCCCCCCATGCCGGTCGACGAATCGTGCTCTCCACCAACGTCGCCGAGACCTCGCTCACCGTGCCGGGCATCCGTTATGTGATCGATCCCGGCCTGGTGCGTATCAGCCGCTACAGCTACCGCTCCAAGATCCAGCGCCTGCCGGTGGAGCCGGTCAGTCAGGCCAGCGCCAATCAGCGCAAGGGGCGCTGCGGGCGTATTGCCGAGGGTGTATGCATTCGCCTCTATGACGAGGAGGACTTCCTCGCTCGTCCCGAGTTTACCGATCCCGAGATCCGGCGTACCAATCTGGCCTCGGTGATCCTCTCGATGTTGTCGCTCAAGCTTGGCAGTATCGAGGCGTTCCCCTTCGTCGACCCGCCGGATGCGCGCTTCATTACCGACGGTTTCAAGCTGCTGTTCGAGCTGGGCGCGGTCGACCAGGAAAGCCGCCTGACCCCCATCGGACGCAAGCTGGCCCGACTGCCCATTGATCCGCGACTGGCGCGCATGGTGCTGGCCGGTGCCGAGCAGGGCGGGCTGCGTGATGTGCTGATTGTGGTGGCAGGCCTGGCGGTGCAGGACCCCCGTGACCGCCCGGCGGACAAGCGCCAGGCCGCGGACCAGGCTCACCGCCGATGGCAGGATCCCGAGTCCGACTTCATGGCGCTGCTCAACCTCTGGCACGGTTTCGAGGCCGCCCGGGAAGAGCTCTCCGGCAACCGTCTCCGGCGCTGGTGCAAGGAGCGCTACATCAACTACCTGCGCATGCGCGAGTGGCAGGATACCTTCCGGCAGCTGCGTCAGCTGCTGCGCGACATGCAGATCGAGGTGCCGCCACCGGCGCCTCTTCCCGTGGCCGATGAGAGTGAGCCCACGGAGGCCAGCCGTGAGGCGAGACGACAGAGCAGCGTGGCGCTGCATCGCGCGCTGCTGCCGGGGCTGCTCTCCCACCTGGGTTTGCTCACCGAGAATCGCGACTACCTGGGGGCCCGCAATCGCAAGTTCGTGATTCACCCGGGGTCGGGGTTGGCCAAGAAGTCGCCCAAGTGGCTGATGGCCTTCGAGCTGGTGGAGACCACGCGGCTTTTCGCCCGCACCGTGGCGAAGATCGACCCACGCTGGATCGAGCCCGTGGCCGGCCATCTGGTCAAGCGCAGCTACGCCGACCCGCACTGGGAAATGAAGCGGGCCCAGGTGGTCGCCAGCGAGCAGGTCACCCTCTTCGGCCTGCCCATCGTCAGTGGCAGGCGGGTGCACTATGGGCCCATCGCACCGGCCGAGGCCCGGGAGCTGTTTATCCGCCGGGCCCTGGTGGAGGGGGAGTTCAGAACCCGTGGGGAGTTCTTTACCCACAACCGGGCGCTGATCGAGGAGGTCGAGGATCTCGAGGATCGTGCGCGCAAGCGCGATATCCTGGTCGACGAGGAGAGCCTGTTTGCCTTCTACGATGAGCGCATCCCCGCCGAGATCCATCACGGCAAGGGCTTCGAGGCCTGGCGCAGCAAGGCCGAGCGCGATGACCCCGGCATCCTCAAGTTCGACCGGGATGCCCTGCTGGCGCGGGAGGCCAGCGAGGTCACCGCCAGCGACTATCCGGATGTGCTCTCGCTCAATGGGGTGCGCTACCCCCTCGACTATCACTTCGAACCTGGAGCGGTGGACGACGGGGTCACCCTCACCGTGCCGGCGGCGATGCTGCCACAGCTGCCGCTGGCACGGCTGGAGTGGCTGGTGCCGGGCATGCTGCGCGAGAAGTGCATCGCCCTGATGAAGTCGCTGCCCAAGTCGGTGCGCCGCCAGGTGGTGCCGATCCCCGACTGGGTCGATGCCGCCCTGGAGGCCATGGTTCCCGATGATACGCCGCTGACCGAGGCGCTGGGCGAGTTCCTGCGCCGCAGAACCGGCGTGCGGCTGCATCCCGATGACTGGCGCCTGGATCAACTCGACCCTCACCTGGTGATGAACCTTCGGGTGGTGGATCACGCCGGTGAGCTCCTGGGGCAGGGGCGCGATGCACGTGAACTGGAGCGGCGCTTCGAGGCGGCCGCCGGGGAGGGCGCCCGGGCCCTGGCACGGCAGGCCAGTGTGGCCGATGACCTGGAGAGCCTGCCCGCGGAGGGGCTTCCCGAGTCTCGGGTGACCACTCAGGCGGGCATTCGCGTCGAGGCCTTTCCGGCGCTGGTGCCCAGGGGGGATGCCTTCGGGGTGGAGCTCTTCGATCATCCCGACAAGGCGCGTCAGGCGCATCGCGATGGCATCCTGACGCTGGCCATGCGCAAACTGCCCCAGATCGTGCGCGAGGTCGAGCGGCTCAAGGGGGTGGAGACCTGTGCGCTGCTGTTTGCCAAGGTGGGCAGCCGTCGTCAGTTCGCCGATGATCTGGTGCGTGCGGTGTTCGCCAGCACCCTGGCGGTGGAGCCGCTGCCGCGCTCTACCGACGACTTCGAGACGCGTCTGGCACAATACCAGGAGGCGCTGCTGCCAGAGGCCAAGCGGCGTCTGGCCATCGTCGAGGATGCCCTGAAGGGCCATCTGGCCGTGACCAAGGCGCTGAAAGGCAACCTGAATCTGGCGCTGGCGCTGGTCTACGCTGATCTCAAGACGCAGATGGCTCGCCTCGTGCACCCCGGTTTTATCAGTGAGGCAGGCGAGTGGCTGCAGGCGTATCCTCGCTATATGGAGGCGGCGCTGATTCGCCTGGAGAAGGCTCCCAAGGAGCGCAATCGTGACCAGATGCATATGCAGCAGGTTCAGGAGCTCGAGGCGCGGCTCTCTGCGCGGCTGGAGAGCGAACGCCGCGGCGGCATGGTGCCGCCCGAGCTTGACGAGTTTCGCTGGTGGATCGAGGAGCTGCGCGTCTCGCTCTTTGCCCAGCAGCTGGGCACCGCCTTCCCCGTATCCGCGAAGCGACTCGAGAGGCGCTGGGCCGAAATTACCGGGCGTGGTTGAGCGTCCCGTCACACTGGGCGCCGCGGTGACCCTGGCGGTCGCGGCCGTCGCAAGGAGAATGGCATGAATCAAGTGGTGATAACCGGCACGGGACTCTATACGCCGGAACACAGCATCGACAACGACGCCCTGGTGGCCTCGTTCAATGCTTGGGTAGACGCCGAGAATGAGCGCCGCCAGCGGGCCGGCAACGAGCAGCGCCTGGCGCACTCGAGCAGTGATTTTATCGTCAAGGCCTCGGGCATTCACAGCCGCCATGTGCTCGATGCAGCGGGCATTCTCGACCCAGAGCGTATGCGCCCCAGGCTGCGCGAGCGTGATAACGACGAGCCCTCGATCCAGTGCGAGATGGGCGCCAGGGCCGCCCGTGAGGCCCTGGAATACGCCGGCGTGGAGGCCGGTGAAATCGATCTGGTCATCGTCGGCTGTTCCAACCTTGAGCGCCCCTATCCGGCGCTGGCGGTGGAGCTACAGGCCGAGCTCGGTGCTGGCGGTTATGCGTTCGACATGAATGTCGCCTGTTCCTCGGCTACCTTCGCCATCGAGACGGCAGCCAGCGCCATCCGCGCCGGCAGCGCCAGTCGTGCCCTGGTGGTCAACCCCGAGATCTGTTCGGCGCACCTCAACTTCCGGGATCGCGACAGTCACTTCATCTTCGGTGACGCCTGCACGGCGATCGTGCTGGAACGTGACGATCTGGCCACTGCCACGCAGCGCTTCGAGGTCCTCGGTACTCGTCTGGTGACACGCTTCTCCAATGCGATCCGCAACAATGCCGGCTTCCTGAATCGCGTGACCGATACCGATCCGCTGGCTGAGGACAAGCTGTTTGTGCAGGAAGGGCGGCGAGTCTTCAAGGAGGTGTGTCCCATGGTGGCGACACTGATCCGTGATCATCTGCAGAGTCTTGGCCTTGGAGGCGATGACCTGGCCCGCATGTGGCTGCATCAGGCCAACCGGCATATGAACGATCTGATCGCTCGTCGCGTGCTGGGGCGTGACCCCGACGAGCATGAGGCGCCGGTGATCCTCGACCGCTATGCCAATACGAGCTCGGCAGGCTCGATCATCGCCTTCCATCTGCACCGGGATGACCTGGCCGTCGGCGACAGTGGCGTGATCTGCTCGTTCGGTGCCGGCTACAGTGCCGGCAGCGTGGTGGTTCGGCGCGTCTGATACCAGAAATTCAGGGAGATGATGATGAGCGATGCCAAGGGGCAGGATAAACGGGTGTGGCGTGGTGTGCTGGTGCTGGCCATTGCCGGGGTATTGGCCGGATGCGCAAGCGGTGGCACGCAGCAGGAGCGTCATCCCGATGACCCCTGGGAAGGCTTCAACCGCAAGATGTTCGCCTTCAATGATGTGCTGGATCGATATGCGCTGAAACCGGTGGCGCGAGCCTATCGCTTCGTCACGCCAGACCCGGTGGAGACTGGAGTGGGTAACGTTTTCTCCAACCTTGGGGAACCGCGTACCGCGCTCAACAGCCTGCTGCAGGGCAAACCGCGTAACGCCAGCGTTGCCACGGCACGTTTCCTGATCAACTCCACCGTGGGGGTAGGGGGGCTGTGGGACGTCGCCAGTCGCCTGGAGGTCACCGGCAGGAAGGAGGACTTCGGCCAGACCCTCGGCGCCTGGGGGTGGGAGGAGTCGCGCTATCTGGTACTGCCGCTGTTCGGCCCGAGCACCGTGCGTGATGCCGGAGGCCAGCCCGTGGACATCTACTCCTACCCGACGACCTACATCGAGGATGATGGCACCCGTCTAGGGCTGACGGCCCTGCGCCTCGTCGATACACGGGCAGGGATACTCGACCAGGAGGCGCTGATCCAGGGGGATCGCTACAGTTTTGTGCGTGATGCCTGGTTGCAGCAGCGTCGTTTCGAGGTCAGTGATGGTGAGCTGGGCGACGATCCCTTTGCCAGCGACGAATTCAACTTCGATGATGGCGATTTCGACGACGCCTTTGCCGACTGAGGCCTGAACATGGAACGTCCCAAGCAGCTGATCGGCGTAATCGACATGCCAGGCCCGGCACGCGATGCGCTGGCAGAAACCATCGCCCGGGATGGTCTGGCGGTAGTGGCCGTCGCCGACAGTGAGGCTCTGCCTCCTGAAGTGGCGCTGGTGGTGGCCCATGTGCGGGCGGTACCGGCGGCCGACTGGCCAGCGTTATGCGAGAGCCTGCCGACCCTGGTGGTCAGCGATAATCGTGATGCTTCCGATCTGCTCTCGGCGGTGGATGCGGGACTCGTGGATTATATCGTCGAGCCTTGTCGGCACGGTCAGCTGCTGCGACGCATGATCCGCAAGGCGATTCGGCTGCATGAGCTCGAAGAAGCGCGCCGCCGCGACAAGCTGCGCCTGGAAGAGCTCAACGAGACCCTCGAGACACACCTGGCGATGTTGCGTCTCGACCAGCAGGCCGGCGGCCAGATCCAGCGCAAGCTGCTGCCGCCCAGGCCCCAGTCCCTGGGTGGTATCACCTGTGACTACTGGTTTGCCCCCTACCTCTACCTCTCGGGAGATTTCCTCGACTTCCATCTTCTCGATGAGCGCTATCTGTTGTTCTACTTTGCCGATGTATCGGGGCATGGGGCGTCATCGGCCTTCGTTACGGTACTGCTCAAGTACCTGGCCAATCGCTGGCAGGCCGAGTGGGATGGCGAGCATCCCGAGGCATTACCGGCACGCTGGCTGGAGGGTCTCAACCAGGAGTTGCTGGAGACCGGCATCGGCAAGCACGCCACCCTGTTTGTGGGTATCATTGACCTCGAGCGTCGCTATCTGCACTATTCGCTGGGCGCGCAACTGCCTATGCCGATGTTAATGACGGACGGCAAGGTGACCACTCTGGCGGGCGAAGGCATGCCGGTCGGGCTCTTTCCGGGCGCCGATTACCCGACCCTGGGCTGTTCGCTACCGGAAAGGTTTCACCTGTGGCTGTGTTCGGATGGCGTCCTGGAGTGCCTGCCGGGTGATACCCTCGAGGCGCGACTTGTGGAGCTCGAGCGGCAGATTCAGGCCAGCGCGACACTGGCGGACCTCACGGCCAATCTGGCCCTGGACACCGCGCCGGGTGACAAGGCGTTGCCCGACGACCTGACGATCATGATGTTGAGCGGATTTGGCCATGCTGATTCATGAAGGGCGTATCAAGGCGGCATTCGATGCCGGGGTATTCGTCCTCAAGCTTTGCGGCGACGTACGGCTGACACTCTGTGCCACCCTGGACCGTCAGGCCCAGCAGCTGGCGAGCACTCCAGGGCTCGAGTCGTTGATCATCGACCTGCGTGACGCCAGCAACGTGGACTCCACCGCGCTGGGCTTTCTGGCCAAGGTGGCCATGGCCGTCCAGGGGCGGCTGGCGGAGCGACCCACCATCGTGGTCGACAATCCTGACGTTCAGCGCATGCTGGATGTGATGGGCTTCTCGCGTTTCTTCACCATGGTGGAGTCGCCCATCACCGAGGTCTGTGAGCTCTGTGATCTACCCGAGATCCCCATCGATGTCGAGGAGACACGACGCCGGATCCTCGAGGCGCATCGCATCCTGATGCGCATGAACGAACACAACCGCGAGGAGTTCCAGCCCCTCGTGGAGATGCTCGAGGCTCAGGAAGACGCCTCCCGCCAGCAGTGAGGGGGAGGCCTCGGTAGGCTAGCCCCTTCTTAGCTCACTCAGCAGGCTTTCCAGCTTGCGCTGGTCCTCCATGAACTTGCGAATTCCCTCGGCCAGCTTCTCGGTGGCCATGGCATCCTCGTTGAATGCCCAGCGAAACTCGGCTTCGTCCAGCGGCTCGGGGGGACGGGTCTCGGCCCCCTGGGGCGTCAGCCGTCGCTCGAGAGGGCCGCGGGTCTCGGCAAGCTCGGCGAGCAGGGCCGGGGAGATGGTCAGGCGGTCGCAGCCGGCGAGGGCGAGAATCTCGCCGCTGTTGCGGAAGCTGGCGCCCATCACGATGGTCTGGTAGCCGTGGCCCTTGTAGTGCTCATAGATGCGTTTCACCGAGCGAACGCCGGGATCGTTGTCGCCGCTGAAGTCGGCCTCCGGCTGCTGTGCCTTGTGCCAGTCCAGGATGCGCCCCACGAAGGGGGAAATCAGGGTGACGCCCGCGTCGGCGCAGGCCTGGGCCTGGGTGAAGCTGAACAGCAGCGTGAGGTTGGTATGGATGCCCTCACGCTCGAGCTGACGTGCGGCGCGGATGCCCTCCCAGGTGGCGGCGACCTTGATCAGGATGCGTTCGGGACCCACGCCATGACGAGCGTAGCGTTCGATCAGCGAGTGGGCTCGTGCCAGGGTGGCGTCGGTATCGAAGGAGAGGCGAGCGCTCACCTCGGTGGACACGTAGCCAGGCACCAGTTCGCTGATCTCGCTGCCGATCTTCACCGCCACCGCGTCCAGGGCGTCATCGAGATCGATGGCCGAGCGGGCGATCTCGCCGAGACGCTGGCGGCGCGCCTCCTGTTGGGCCGCCTGCAGGATCAGCGAGGGGTTGGTGGTGGCATCGCTGGGTTGGAAGCGGCGGATGGCCTCGATGTCGCCGGTGTCGGCGACTACCGTGGTCATGTCCTTGAGTTGTGATAGCAGATCGTCGGCCATTGTGTGCTCCTCCATGAAGTGGACTCCCACTCTAGCAAGCTAGCCGGAGAGCGAACAGATCCGGCAAGTCGCGACGTTATCGGTTATTATTTGCAGGCTATTTAACTTCCACACGCTATCCGCAAGGAGCAGCCTTGACGCTCAACGCCCGCCGCCTGGCACTGCTGGTTGCGGCCAATACCGCGCTTGCACCCTTCGCCATCGATGCCTACCTGCCGGCAATGGCCGCCCTGGCGGAGGATATCGGCGCCAGCATTCATCATACCGAGCTGTCGCTGTCGGCCTTTCTGGCCGGTTTTGCCCTGGGCCAGCTGATCTTCGGCCCTGTCTCCGATCGAATAGGCCGCAAGCCGGTGCTGCTCGGTGGGCTGGTGGTGTTTCTGCTCGCCAGCCTGGTGATTACCACCGTGGGATCGCTGCCTGAACTGCTGGCGTGGCGCTTCGTCCAGGCCCTGGGCGGTGGCGCTACCGTGGTCAACTCGGCCGCCATCGTGCGCGACTGCTTCCAGGGCCGTGAAGCAGCCAAGGTGATGTCGACCATGGCCATCATCATGCTGATGGCGCCTCTCGCGGCACCGGTGGTGGGCAGTGCGTTGCTCTACCTGGGCGACTGGTGGTTGATCTTCGTGTTCCTGGCTGTCTACGCGAGCTTCCTGATGTGGCTGCTCGGTACGCGCCTTCCCGAGACTCGCGCCCCCGGGCGCTTCGCAACCACGCCACGGCAGGTGCTGGGCAACTACGTGTCGGTGCTGCGCGACCGCCGGGCCATGGGCTTCATCGCCGCCGCGTCGATGACATTCGCTGGTCTGTTTGCCTTCGTCACCGCCTCGCCGTTTCTCTATCTGGAGCATTTCGGCCTGACGCCCTCGCTCTATCCGCTGGTGTTCGGCGTCAATGTGGTGATCATGGTGGCCGCCAACCGTCTCAACATTCGCCTGCTGAGGTGGTATACGCCGCTGCAGAACTTGCGCCTGGGGCTGGGGATTCAGCTGGTGGCGGGTCTTGGGCTGGCGCTGCTGGTGGCCACCGGACTGGAGTCGCTGGCCACCATGGTGCCGCTGATCATGCTGTTTGCCGGCACCATCGGTCTGGTGGCGCCCAACGCCATCACTTCGCTGCTCGATCGCTTCCCGCATATGAGTGCCACGGCGGCAGCCCTGCAGGGCAGCATTCAGTTCTCCTGCGGTGCGCTGGCTGGAGTTCTGGTCGGAGCCTTCGAGATCGACAGTGCCTGGCCCATGGTGGGCACCATGCTCGGGGCGACGCTGCTGGCGAACCTGGGTATTCGAGTGCTGGCAGGCACGGCAGAGCCGGAGCAGCGGGCTCATGGCTGAGTCGCTGCTGCCGAGCGGGTTCGAGATGAACGGCGCGACCTGGTTGGGCTGTGCCCTGGTGCTGGCGCTGGGGGCCTTCGTGCAGCGTGCCACGGGGTTCGGCCTGGCGGTGGTGGGGGCGCCTCTGCTGCTGTTGCTGGAGCCGCGTTTAGTGCCGGTAGTGCTGGTGCTGTTCGGCTTTACCGTCTCGCTGTTGACCCTGCGCCATTATTTCCATGAGGTACGCTTCGGCGAGATCGGTGCGGCCCTGGTGGGGCGGCTGCCCGGCAACGGGTTGGGTGCCTGGCTGCTGCTGTCCGCCCCGATGGCAGTACTGGAAAAGCTGATCGCCGGCAGCGTGCTGTTTGCCGTCGCGGTGACCCTGTTTCGCCTGCGCTTGCCGGTCAATCGCGGCACGCTGTTCGGCGCCGGCGTGCTGTCCGGCCTCTTTGGTACGGTCGCGGCCATCGGTGGGCCACCGATGGTGCTGCTGCTGCATGGCCTCTCACCGGATCGTCTGCGCGGGACACTCTCGGCCTTCTTCGTGGTGACCTCGCTGATGACCCTGGCCACCCTGGGGCTGGTCGGCAGGGTTGATGTCTGGCATCTGGGCATGGCGGTGAGTTTCGTGCCGGCGGTGCTGTTCGGGACCTGGCTGGCCAATCGCGTCGCCCATCGTGTCGATCGTCGCCTGCTGCAGGGCGCCTCGTTGGCGCTCTGTACCCTGGCGGCGCTGGGCCTGCTGCTCTAGCGAGGAACTTCTAGCGAGAGCCCTGGGGGGCACTGGTTCTCTGATGGGCCTAGTGATGTCATAAAGCTGTCATCTGTGTGGGGCAAGGTGTGTGTCGCGAAGGTTGCACACCGTACCCATCAGGAGATCGCTCCATGAACCGCATCCTCACCAGCCGCACATTCAAGACCACGGCGATTGCCGCCGCCGTCATGGGCATGGCCACCGTGGCCCATGCTCGTGACCAGATTCGCATCGTCGGTTCCAGCACCGTCTATCCGTTCGCCAGCTACGTGACCGAGGAGTTCGGCGCGGTGACCGAGTACCCTACACCGGTCATCGAGTCCACCGGCTCCGGCGGCGGCATTCGTCTGTTCTGCAATGGCGTGGGTGAGGGGACGCCGGATATCTCCAATGCCTCGCGTCGCATCAAGGCCGCCGAGCTCGAGCGCTGCATCGAGAATGGCGTGACCGATGTGACCGAGGTCAAGATCGGCTCGGACGGCATCGTCTTCGCCCAGTCCAGTACCAACGAGGGTGTCGACCTGACCCTGGAGCAGCTGTTCCTGGCCGTCGCCGCCAAGGTGCCCGGACAGGGTGACAAGCAGGGCGAGCTGATCGACAACCCCTACCAGAAGTGGAGCGATATCGATGCCTCCCTGCCGGAGCGCGAGATCTCCATCTACGGCCCGCCGAGCACCTCTGGTACCCGTGATGCCTTCGAGGAGCTGGTCATGGAGGCCGTCTCCGAAGAGATCGATGGCTATGGCGGCGAGGGCTATACCGATATCCGTGCCGATGGCGCCTATATCGATGCCGGCGAGAACGACAACCTGATCGTTCAGCGCCTCACCGAGGACACCGACGCCTTCGGCATCTTCGGCTACTCCTTCCTGGTCGAGAATCCCAACGCCCTGATCGCCGCGGATATTGACGGTGTCGAGGCCGAGTCCGAGGCGATCAGCGCCGGCGACTACCCCATCGCGCGCTCACTGTTCTTCTACGTCAAGAACCAGCACGCCGACGCCGTGCCTCCGCTGTATGAGTACGTCGACATGTTCGTCTCCGAGATGATGATCGGTGAGGAAGGCTATCTGGGTGATTTGGGTCTGATTCCGCTGCCCGAGGGGGAGCGCGAGCAGACCCGCGAGAAGGTCGCCAACCGTGCCGCACTGCAGGTCGCCGATCTGTAAGGGAGCAGGACTCGGGCAAGGATGCCTGACCCGGCCGGCAGCCCTGGCTGCCGGCCGCTGCACCTTCCGACAGCCCGACTGTCGATGAACGCCATCGAGAGATCCCTATGCAGACCGATCAACTTCTTTCCCTGTTCGGCGGCGTGCTGCTGCTGCTGGGTCTGATCGCCTTCTTCCTGGGGCGTGCCAAGGCCGCGCGGGTGCGCGCCGGAGGCTCGACCATGCATGCACAGCCTGACCAGTATGCCTGGTTTGCGGTACTCGCCACCGCCGGCCCGGCCATCGTCGTAAGCGCGGTGGGGGCCTTCCTGTTGCTGTTGCTGGAGGTCGAGATTCCCCAGCTCGGCCTGCTGGCCGGCAGCCTGGCGGTGGCCGCCATCGGGCTGGGGGTGGGGATGCGCCAGGTAAGGCCCGACTTCCATGCTCGCAAGGCGATCGAACGGGTGATTCGTGGCGCGCTGCTCACCGCGGCCCTGATCTCCATCCTGACCACCTTCGGCATCCTGATCTCCATCGTCTTCGAGGCCCTGCGCTTCTTCCAGATGCACAGCTTCTGGGAGTTCATCACCGGCACGGTCTGGAATCCCGGGGCGAGCTTCCTGGCCGCCGCCGGACGCGCCGAGGAGGGCGCCAGCGCTGCCCAGTTCGGCTCGCTGCCGCTATTCGCCGGCACCTTCATGATTACCGCCATCGCCATGCTGGTCGCCATTCCCGTCGGTCTGCTGGCGGCGATCTACATGGCCGAGTTCGCCCCCAGGGGGGTGCGTACCCTGGCCAAGCCGACCCTGGAGGTGCTGGCCGGCATTCCCACCGTGGTCTACGGCTTCTTCGCCGCCATCACCGTGGCGCCGATCATCGTCTCCATCGCCAATGCCTTCGGCCTGGACGCCGCCTTCAACAACGCCGTGGCGCCGGGGATCGTGATGGGCATCATGATCATTCCCTTTATCTCATCGCTCTCCGACGACGTGATCAATTCGGTACCCGACAGCATGCGCCAGGGGGCACTGGCGCTGGGCATGACCAAGGGCGAGACCATTCGTGACGTGGTCATCCCCGCGGCGCTGCCCGGGATCATCTCCGCCTCGCTGCTGGCGGTCTCCCGGGCGCTGGGCGAGACCATGATCGTGGTGATGGCGGCGGGCATGCGCCCTAACCTTACCGCCAACCCCTTCGAGGACATGACCACGGTGACGGTACGCATCGTCGCCGCGCTGACCGGTGACCTGGAGTTCGAGAGCGCCGAGACCCTCTCGGCCTTCGCCCTGGGGCTGGTGCTGTTCGCCGTCACCCTGAGCCTGAATCTGGTCTCGGTGCTGATGATCCGTCGCTTCCGCGAGAAGTATCGCGTCAACAACCTGTAACGCCGAGGAATCGCCGAGATGAGTCAAACCTTCGACGAGATCAGCGCCCAGTTGCGCCGCCGCCATCGACGCTCGGCGCGGCTCAAGTGGGTCTCCATGGGCGCCCTGGGGCTGGCCGGCCTGTTCCTCCTGTGGTTCTTCTCCGACATGCTGGGCAAGGGGCTGCCGGCCTTTCAGCAGGCGCAGATCCACGTGGAGATCGACTACAACGAGGATGCCGCCCGCATGGGGCGGGCCGCCCTCGACCGTGACCTGTCACGCCTGGTGAGCCGCACCTTCGAGCGCATGATACCCGTGCAGATGCGCGAGAATCCCGAGCTGCTGGGCAGCAAGGAGACGCGCTGGGTGCTGGCCGACAGCGAGGTCGACCAGTACCTCAAGGGGCACCGTCACAAGCTCAACGACGCCCAGCGGGCCCTGGTCGACGAGCTGGAGGCCGAGGGACGGGTCGAGCTGCGCTTCAATACCACCTTCTTCACCACCGGCGACTCCAAGATGCCAGAGGCCTCGGGCATCCTTTCCGCCGCGGTCGGCACCATCATGACCATGCTGGTGACCCTGGCCATCGCCTTCCCCATTGGGGTGATGACGGCGGTCTACCTGGAGGAGTTCGCCCCAGATAACCGCTTCACCCAGCTGATCGAGATCAATATCAATAACCTGGCGGCAATCCCCTCGATCCTGTTCGGGCTTCTGGGGCTGGCGATCTTCATCAACTTCTTCGGAGTGCCTCGCTCCTCGCCGCTGGTGGGCGGCATGACCCTGGCGCTGATGACCCTGCCGGTGATCATCATTGCCACCCGCACGGCGCTGCGCAGCGTGCCGGATGCCATCCGTCATGCGGCCTTCGGCGTGGGCTGCTCGCGATGGCAGGTGGTCCGCGACCATGTGCTGCCGCTGGCCATGCCCGGCATCATGACCGGCTCGATCATCGGCCTGGCCCAGGCCATGGGCGAGACCGCGCCGCTGATCATCGTCGGCATGGTGGCCTTTATCCCCGACGTCTCGGCCTCCCTGACCGAGGCCGCCACGGTGCTGCCGGCGCAGGTCTTCACCTGGGCGGGGGAGCCCGAGAAGGCGTTCGTCGAGAAGACCGCGGGCGGCATCCTGGTCCTGCTGGCGATCCTGATCTTCCTCAACGCCACCGCCGTCATCCTGCGCAAGAAATTCGAGCGTCGCTGGTAAGCCCGCGCGCCATGGAGAACTCCGACATGAACATCCAAGCCGTTTCTCGTCACACCGGGGGTAGCGTCCCCGAGGTGGGTCAGCCCCATACCCGCAATGAGGCCGCCTGTCACGACCTGAGCATCCGCGTGCGCGATCTCAGCCTCTGGTACGGCGACAGCCAGGCGCTCAAGGGGCTCGATATCGACCTCTTCCAGAAGAACATCACCGCGCTGATCGGGCCCTCCGGCTGCGGCAAGTCGACCTTCCTGCGCTGCCTCAACCGCATGAACGACCTGATCCCCGGTGTGCGCATCGAGGGTCTGGTGGAGATGGATGGGCGTGACGTCAACCAGGTGAAGATGGACGAGGTGGCGCTACGTCGCCGGGTGGGTATGGTCTTCCAGAAGCCCAATCCCTTCCCCAAGTCGATCTACGAGAACATCGCCTATGCTCCGCGCATGCACGATCTGGTCAGCCGCAAGCCGGAGCAGGACGAACTGGTGGAGAAGGCACTGCGCGATGCCGGCCTGTGGGAGGAGGTCAAGGACAAGCTGCATCAGCCCGGCACCTCGCTCTCCGGCGGCCAGCAGCAGCGCCTGTGCATCGCTCGAGCCATCGCCGTGCAGCCCGACGTGATCCTGATGGATGAGCCCACCTCGGCACTGGACCCGATCTCCACCGCCACCATCGAGGACCTGATGGATCGCCTCAAGAAGCAGTTCACCATCATCACGGTGACCCATAACATGCAGCAGGCGGCACGCGTGGCGGACTACACCGCCTTCTTCCACCTTGGCGAGATCATCGAGTACAACGATACCAACACGATGTTCGCCAATCCGGCCACCAGGAAGGCCGAGGACTACATAACCGGCCGCTATGGCTGAGGGGACGTCAGAGGCTGGATCTCGGAGATTGAGCGGCATCACGGGGAGGCTTTGGCCTCCCCGTCGTCGTTTGTACGTGTCATGCAATTGACATCGCGGCGGTTTATATATGGAATTCCAGATATTATTATCTGTCCAGGGGAGACAACCATGAGCTTATCCATCGGCATCAACGGTTTCGGGCGCATCGGTCGGCTGGTACTGCGCAGCCTCTGGCCTCGCGTCGCGGCCGGCGAGGTCGAACTCGTGCGCCTCAACGACCCGGGCGGCGACGCCGCCACCTTCGCCCACCTGCTCGAGTTCGACTCGGTGCACGGCCGCTGGTCGCCGGGGCAGGGCATCCGCGCCGAGAAGGAGGCCATCGTGATCGACGGCCACCGCATCGCCTTCAGCGGCCACGACACCCTCGCCGCCGCTGACTGGTCCGGCTGCGACCTGGCCCTCGAGTGCTCCGGCAGGATGAAGACCCGGGAGGCGCTCCAGGCCTACCTCGACCAGGGCGTGGCGCGGGTGGTGGTCAGCGCGCCGGTCAAGGAGCCGGGCGTGCTCAACGTGGTGATGGGCGTCAACGACGACGCCTTCGATCCCGACGTCCATCGCATCGTCACGGCGGCGAGCTGCACCACCAACTGCCTGGCGCCGGTGGTCAAGGTGATCCACGAGACCTTCGGCATCCGCCACGGCTCGATGACCACGGTGCACGACATCACCAACACCCAGGTCATCCTCGACGCCCCCAGCTCCCCACAGAAGCCGGACCTGCGCCGTTCCCGGGCCTGCGGCATGAGCCTGATCCCGACCACCACCGGCTCGGCTAGGGCGATCACCGCCATCTTCCCGGAGCTCGAGGGCAAGCTGAACGGCCATGCCATTCGCGTGCCGCTGGCCAACGCCTCGCTCACCGACATGGTCTTCGAGCTGGCGCGCGATGTGACGGTGGAGGAGGTCAACGCGGCGCTCCAGGCCGCCGCCGAGGGCGAGCTCGCCGGCATCCTGGGCTATGAGGCGCGCCCATTGGTCTCCATCGATTACCGCACCGACCCGCGCAGCGCCATCGTCGACGCGCCCTCCACCATGGTGGTGAACGGCACCCAGGTGAAGCTCTACGCCTGGTACGACAACGAGTGGGGCTATGCCAACCGCACCGCCGAGCTGGCCCTGAAAGTGGGAAAGGAGTCGGTGGGCCATGTCTGAGGCGGGCGGTATCGCCGGGCGCATCAGGACGCTGCCCGTCGAGGTGCGCCAGTACCTGCTGATCACCGGCAACTACTGGGCCTTCACCCTCACCGACGGTGCCCTGCGCATGCTGGTGGTGCTGCACTTCCACCAGCTGGGCTACTCGCCGCTGGAGGTGGCGCTGCTGTTCCTCTTCTACGAGGCCTTCGGCGTGATCACCAACCTGGTGGGCGGCTGGCTCGGGGCGAGGCTTGGGCTGAACCGCACCATGAACGCCGGCCTCGCCCTGCAGATCGTGGCGCTGGCCATGCTGATGGTGCCGGCCAGTGTCTTGACCGTGCCCTGGGTCATGGCCGCCCAGGCACTCTCGGGCATCGCCAAGGACCTCAACAAAATGAGCGCCAAGAGTGCGGTGAGGGTGCTGGTGCCCAAGAACAGCCCCAGTGCCGGCTCCGCGCTCTATCGCTGGGTGGCGATCCTGACCGGCTCCAAGAACGCGCTCAAGGGGGCCGGGTTCTTCCTCGGCGGTGTGCTGCTGTCCGTCGTCGGCTTCCGTGGGGCGGTCATCGTCATGGCGGCCATGCTCATTGCCGTGTTGGCGCTGTCCCTGCTGAGGCTCAAGGCCGACCTGGGGCGCCAGAATCGCAAGCCGAAGTTCCGCGAGGTGTTCTCTTCCTCAAGGGCCGTCAATGTGCTCTCGGCGGCCCGGCTCTGCCTGTTTGCCTCCCGGGATGTCTGGTTCGTGGTGGCGCTACCAGTGTTTCTCTATGACCAGCATGGCTGGAGCCACTGGACGGTGGGCGGGCTGCTGGCGATATGGGTCATCGGCTATGGCGGGGTTCAGACCCAGGCGCCGCGGCTGACCGGCCTGGTCAAGGGCGAGGCGCGAGGCGTTACGGTCTTCTGGGCTCTCGCCCTGGCCGGACTGCCGGCCCTGCTGGCGCTGTTGCCACTGGCCGAGGTGGGTTGGCTGGTGGCGGGCCTGCTGGCCTTCGGCGTGCTGTTCGCCGTGAACTCCAGCTGGCACAGCTACCTGATCGTCCACTATGCGCGCGCCGATGGCGTCTCCATGGACGTGGGCTTCTACTACATGGCCAACGCCATGGGGCGCCTTGCCGGCACCCTGCTTTCCGGCTGGGTCTACCAGGCCCATGGCTTGGCCGCCTGCCTGTGGATCTCGTCGGCCCTGGTGGCGGCCAGCGCCTTGATGGCCCTGGCCCTGCCCAGGGGAGCGCGAGCCTGAACTTGGCTCGGGCCTTGGCGTAGAATGGCCGAAAGCCTCGACAAGGAACCCCCGATGACGCTGGACCCGCTGCGCCTGTTCAAGTGCCTGAGTGATGAGACGCGCCTGATGCTCACCCTGCTGATCCTGCGTGAGGGGGAGCTGTGTGTCTGCGAGATGACCCATGCCCTGGAGGCCTCGCAACCCAAGGTCTCTCGTCATCTCGCCCAGCTGCGCCACTGCGGGCTGCTCAACGACCGCCGTGAGGGACAGTGGGTCTACTACGGCCTGGCACCGGCACTCCCCCAGTGGGCGGCGGCCGCGCTGGAGGCTGCGGGCGAGGGGCACGCAGGCGCCCTTGTGACCCTGCAGGAGCGCCTGGCGCGCATGGGCAATCGACCCGAACGGCGGGCGGCACTGTGCTGATCAGCCTTGGCGTCTCTCGGCCTTGTCCCCCGATATGACAGAAGATCGTGCGTCGACGACCGGAAAGTGGACGCGTGTCTTATTGGCGATACGCACCAGCGCCAGCATCAGGGGGACTTCCACCAGCACGCCGACCACCGTGGCCAGGGCCGCGCCGGATTGCAGGCCGAACAGGGCGATGGCGGCGGCCACCGCCAGCTCGAAGAAGTTGCTGGCGCCGATCATCGCCCCGGGGGCGGCCACCGCATGGGGTACCCGCCACGCCTTGGCCCAGCCGTAGGCGATAAAGAAGATCAGGAAGGTCTGAATGATCAGCGGGATGGCGATCAGCACGATATGCAGCGGCGCCTCGAGGATCACCTCGCCCTGGAAGGCAAACAGCAGCACCAGGGTCACGATGAGCCCAATCGGTGTCACCGGGCCGATACGCTTCATAAAGACGGTGTCATACCACTCGCCGCCGCGGCGGGCGATCAAGGCGCGCCGGGTCACGACGCCCGCGGTGAGCGGGATCACGATGTAGAGCACCACCGACAGGGCGACGGTATCCCAGGGTACCTCGATATTGGAGACACCGAGCAGGAGTACCACGATGGGCGCGAAGGCGAACAGCATGATCAGGTCGTTGAGGGCGACCTGGATCAGGGTGTAGGCGGCGTCACCGCGGGTCAGGGTGCTCCAGACGAAGACCATGGCGGTGCAGGGGGCCGCCCCCAGCAGAATGGCCCCGGCCAGGTACTGGCTGGCCAGCGCCTCCGGAATGAAGGGCCGGAAAACTACCGTCAGGAAGAACCAGGCGATGGCGAACATGGTGAAGGGCTTGATCAGCCAGTTCACCGAGGTGGTGATGACCAGGCCCCGAGGCTGGCGGCGCACCCCGAGCACCGCAGAGAAGTCGATCTGGGCCATCATCGGAAAGATCATCGCCCAGATCAGGATGGCGACGGGGATCGATACCTGCGCGACTTCGAAGCGTGACAGCGTCTCGGGCACCGCCGGGACGAGCTGGCCGAGCAGCACCCCGGCGATGATGGCGAGCGCCACCCAAAGGGAGAGGAAGCGCCCGAAAAGCCCCATGCCCTCGGTGGTCACGATGGTGTTGGAAGTAGCGTGGTGGGCCATGGTGGCAGCCTTTGGCGAGGTGAATGAGAGTCCGTTGAAGATATTCGATTATCCATATGTCTTCAACATACATGCCATTGTGGCTGACCGCTGTTCGTTGGCCGCGAGCGTGCGCCTGCGCCTGGATCGTCTGTCTCGCCCCAGGGGATAGTCGGTCTCTTACCTCACTTGTGTACTCTCTCTTGTGTGCTTTATGTCGTCGCCACGGGATATGCTGGAATTAAATAGACGACTGGTCTATATTAATCTCATGACACAGGCAATCTCTCAACACCCCCGTCGCCGAGGCCGGCCCCCTAAGGTGCCACGGGACGATCCGGACACCCGTGCCGCACTGATCCGCAGTGGGCTCGAGGTCCTGACCGAGCAGGGCTTCACCGTTTCGGGCATCGACGGCATCCTCAAGCGTGTGGGGGTGCCCAAGGGCTCCTTCTACTACTACTTCGACAGCAAGGAGGCCTTCGGGCGTGCCGTGATGGAGCAGTATGGTGCCTATTTCGCCGCCAAGCTCGAACGTCATCTGGATGATGATTCACGGTCGCCGCTGGCGCGCCTCGAGGCCTTCGTCGAGGACGCCACGGCGGGCATGGCTCGGCACGACTATCGGCGTGGCTGCCTGGTGGGCAACCTGGGGCAGGAGGCCGGCAGCCTGCCGGAAGGCTACCGACAATGGCTGCGGGTGACGCTTGCCGACTGGCAGCGGCGCCTGTCCCGCTGTCTGCGCGAGGCCCAGGGGGTGGGCGAGCTCGCCGAGAGTGCCGACTGCGAGCGGCTCGCCGAGGCATTCTGGATCGGCTGGGAAGGGGCCGTGATGCGCGCCAGGCTGGAGGGTGGCCCGCGCCCCCTGGAGACCTTTATCGCGATCTACATGCAGGGGTTGCCCCGCTAGTTCGTGCAGAACGACCCGGAACGGCGGGATATTCAGGCCTTTTTATAGACGACCAGTCTAAAAGGGCGTCAACAACGTGAGGTGCATGATGTTCAAGGCAATTCTGATCGAAAAGCAGGACAACGGTCATGACAACAAGCAACGGGTTGGCCTCGAAACCCTTGATGAGTCGCGACTGCCGGAGGGCGACGTCACCGTCAGGGTCGACTGCAGTACCCTCAACTACAAGGATGCACTGGCCATCACCGGGAAGGGGCCGGTGGTGCGTCAGTTTCCGATGGTGCCGGGCATCGACCTGGCCGGCATGGTGGAGGAGTCCACCAGCGAGGCCTATGCCCCTGGAGATGCGGTGCTGCTCAACGGCTGGGGCGTCGGAGAGGCCCACTGGGGAGGCCTGGCCGAGAAGGCGCGGCTGGATAGCCGCTGGTTGATTCCGATGCCGTCGGCGTTCACCCCGCAGCAGGCCATGGCCATCGGCACCGCCGGGTACACCGCCATGCTCTCGGTGATGGCGCTGGAGCGGCAGGGTGTCACCCCGGATCAGGGCGAGGTGCTGGTGACCGGTGCCAACGGCGGGGTGGGAAGCTATTCGATTGCGCTGCTCGCGCAACTGGGTTATCGCGTGGTGGCCTCCACCGGGCGCCTCGAGGAGGCCGATTATCTCAAGGGACTCGGTGCCGAGCAGGTGATCGATCGGGCGGAGTTTTCCGAGCCGGGGCGTCCGCTGGCCAAGGAGCGTTGGGCAGGGGCCATCGACTCGGTGGGTAGCCACACCCTGGCCAACGTGCTGGCCTCGACCCGCTATGGTGGCAGCGTGGCCGCCTGCGGGCTGGCCCAGGGCATGGATCTGCCGGCCAGCGTGGCGCCCTTCATCCTGCGTGGCGTCAACCTGATGGGGATCGACAGCGTGATGCGCCCCTATTCGGATCGTGTGGAGGCCTGGCGGCGGCTCGGGGAACTGCTGGTGCCCGAGCAGCTCGATGCCATCACCCGCACCATCGCCCTGGAAGACGCCATCCAGGCGGCCGACGATCTGCTGGCCGGAAAGGTTCGTGGCCGCGTGGTAGTGGCCATGTCGGCCTGAGGCAGCCGGCGGGCGACATGGATGTCGCCCGCCTGCCCCTTAATCGATCAGCTCGACGGCCACCGCCGTGGCTTCACCGCCGCCGATGCAAAGGCTGGCGATGCCGCGCTTGCCACCCTTGGTGCGCAGGGCGTGGATCAGGGTCGCGATGATACGCGAGCCGGTGGAGCCGATGGGGTGGCCCTGGGCGCAGGCACCGCCGAAGACGTTGACCTTGTCATGGGGGATGTCGAGTCCGTCCATGGCCAGCAGGGTGACCACGGCAAAGGCCTCGTTGATCTCGAACAGGTCGACGTCGTCCACGCTCCAGTCGAGCTTCTTCATCAGCTTGTCGATGGCGCCCACCGGGGCGATGGTGAACTCGCTGGGGTGCTGGGAGTGGGTGCTGTGGCCCAGCATGCGTGCCAGAGGCTTGGCGCCGAGCCGCTCGGCGGCGGCACCGCTTGCCAGGATCAAGGCCGAAGCGCCATCGGAGATGGAACTGGCGTTGGCCGCGGTGATGGTACCCTCCTTGGCGAAGGCGGGGCGCAGCGAACGGATCTTGTCGAGCTTGGCCTGGAAGGGCTGCTCATCGTGGTTGACCACGCTCTCCCCCTTGCGGCTGGTGACGGTGACCGGTGCCATCTCGGCATCCAGGTGGCCGGCGTTGGTCGCCTCCATGGCACGTTCCAGCGAGGCGATGGCGAAGTCGTCGAGGCGCTCGCGGCTGTAGTCGCGCTGGGTGGCGATATCCTGGGCGAACACGCCCATCAGCTTGCCGGTCTCGGCATCCTCGAGACCGTCGAGGAACATGTGATCCTTCAGCTCGCCATGCCCCAGGCGATACCCGGCGCGGGCCTTGGGCAGCACATGGGGGGCGTTGGACATGGACTCCATGCCGCCGGCCAGGGCAACCTCGGCACTACCCGCGCGAATCAGGTCATGGGCCAGCATGGTGGCCTTCATGCCCGAGCCACACAGCTTGTTGATGGTGGTGGCGCCGATGGCATCTGGAATGCCGGCCTGGCGCATGGCCTGGCGTGCGGGCCCCTGCTTGACGCCGGCCGGCAGCACGCACCCCATGATGCCCTCATCGATGCTCTCGGCGTCGATGCCGGCACGTTCGATGGCGGCGCGGATGGCCACGGCGCCGAGCTCGGGGGCGGTGAGGCTGGAGAGGCTGCCGAGCATGCCGCCCATGGGGGTGCGAGCGGCGGAGAGGAAGACGATATCGTTGGAGTGGCTCATGATGGTTCTCCCGATGTGGAGAGCGGTTCCCGATGGAGCCGCGCTGTAATGGTCGTTATGGCTGTGATGGTCGTTATGGTTGTAGGTTGCCCTGTGTCACGTTGACCGACT
Source organism: Halomonas marinisediminis (assembly GCF_004347715.1). Lineage (NCBI taxonomy): Bacteria > Pseudomonadati > Pseudomonadota > Gammaproteobacteria > Oceanospirillales > Halomonadaceae > Halomonas > Halomonas marinisediminis. The sequence goes on from NZ_SLTR01000002.1 coordinate 260,662, forward strand.
GGCGGGGCTGTGGTTCTCTCACATTCAACCAAGCAAGCGCTAGTGTGAATGCCGATGAATGTAATGAATGCGTCCCCACGCCGCAAGGAGTTGACCCGCCTGGCCGCCCAGTTGTTCGTCCAGGAGGGCTTCGATCGTACCACGGTGCGTATGCTGGCCCAGGAGATGGGCATCAAGTCCGGTAGCCTCTTCCACCATTTCCGCGACAAGCAGGAGATCCTGGCCGCGGTGATCGAGGAGGGCACCGAGAATGCCCTGGTCATCGCTCGAGACGCGCTTGCCCGCTGTGACAGCGGTGCCTCGGCACGCTTGCATGCCATGGCGCGTGCCCACCTCGAGACCCTGCTCACCGATCGCAATGCCCATGTGGTTGCCCTCTATGAGTGGCGCCGACTCGACAGCGAGGCGCGTGCCCATCTGAGCCACCTGCGCGACGCCTATGAGGCGCTGTGGGAAGAGGTGATCGACGAGGCGCTGGCCGAAGGCCTGGTCCACGGTGATCGCTTCCTGGTCTCCCGTTTCGTGATGGGGGCGCTCAACTGGACGGTACGCTGGTATGACCCGGAAGGCACGCGTACCCCCGACGAACTGGCCGATGAGCTGGTGGCCATGATCACGCGCTCGGCCTCAACTCCTTGAATCCGGCGCCGCCTCGACCATCGTCTAGGCGCTTCTCTCTGCTCCTGCTCTTGTTCTGTGCGGTCCGACTCGCTAGGTTAGACCTAGCGCTTGTTAGGTTTACGCTTACGTTAACTGCTAACCATAACAATCACAAAACAACCCATGAGGACAGCCCATGAGCACGCACGCCAGCCTGCCCAACTACCGTGACTACCTGGAGCGATTCTCCATCGATGACGTCATCGCCCGCCTGGACGACCACCAGGATGGCAAGTTCAACGCCTTCGAGTCCTGCTGTGGCCGCCACCTTCGAGCCGGGCGGGGCGACGTGCTGGCCCTGGTCCATGAGGACACTCAGGGCAACGTCAACCGGATGACCTACGCCGAGCTCGAGGCCGAAAGCGCCAGGCTCGCCGGCTGGTTCGCCGAGCGTGGCCTCGGCGTGGGGGACCGCATCGCCTGCATGCTGCCGCGCTCGCCTCAGCTGCTGGTCGCCATACTGGCCACCTGGCGCATCGGTGCCGTCTATCAGCCACTCTTCACCGCCTTCGGCCCCGACTCCGTCGACTACCGCCTGGGGCGTGCCGATACCCGGCTGGTGATCACCGATCACGCCAATCGTTATAAGTTCGACGGCTTGAGCCAGTGCCCGCCGGTGCTGGCGGTGGGAGGCCCCAGCAGCGAGCATGCCGACGATCTCGACTGGCACCAGGCGCTGGCTCATGCACCGGTCGAGACCCAGCCGCCGCGTCTGGAGCGCGAGGCGCCTTTCCTGCAGATGTTCACCTCCGGCACCGTGGGCAAGCCCAAGGGCGTGGCCGTCCCGCTCGCCGCGATGCCGGCCTTCGCGCTCTACATGGAGCTGGCCGTCGGGCTGCGTGACAGCGACCGTTTCTGGAACATGGCCGATCCGGGCTGGGCCTACGGCCTCTACTACGCCATCACCGGACCGCTGCTGCTGGGTGTGACCACGCATTTCTGTGAGGCGGGCTTTACGGCCGAAGGCGCCCTGGCCTTCATGCGCCGTCACCGGCTTACCAACTTCGCCGCTGCCCCCACCGCCTATCGCCTGATGAAGGCTTCCGGTCTGTTCGATGATGCCCATGAGACGCTCGAGCTACGCGCGGCCAGCTCTGCCGGCGAGCCGCTCAATACCGAGGTGGTGAACTGGGTGGAGCACTCCCTGGGGTGCCCGGTAACCGACCACTATGGTCAGACCGAAACCGGCATGACCTGCAACAACCATCAGGCCCTCGAGCATCCCAAGCATGCCGGTGGCATGGGGGTACCCATGCCCGGCTATCGCCTGGCGATCCTCGATGCCGAGTACAACGAGCTGCCGCCGGGCGAGCCCGGGGTGCTGGCGGTGGATATCAAGAACTCACCGGCCTTCTTCTTCCCCGGTTATACCTGGCAGGAGAAGCACCCCTTCGCGGAGGGGTACTACCTGACCGGCGACGTGGTGGTCCGCAACGAGGATGGCACCTTCCAGTTCGCCGGCCGCGATGACGATATCATCACCACCGCCGGCTATAGGGTTGGGCCGACCGATGTCGAGAATAGTGTCATGACTCACCCGGCGGTGGCCGAATCGGCCGCCGTGGGCCAGCCTGATGAGATCCGCGGCGAGATCATCAAGTCCTATGTGGTGCTGCGCGATGGCTTTGAACCGAGCGATGTCCTGGCCGATGAGATCCGTCAGCAGGTCCGCGAGCGCCTCTCGACCCACGCCTTCCCGCGGGTGGTCCAGTTTGTGGATGAGCTGCCCAAGACACCGAGTGGCAAGATCCAGCGCTTCAAGCTGCGTGCCGATGCCGTCGACAAGGCCGCAGGCGAGTAATTCGAGGAGTTCCTATGCAGATCAAAGACAGTACCTTCCTGATTACCGGGGCCGCCTCCGGGCTGGGTGCGGCCACCGCCGAACGCCTGGTGGCCGCCGGTGGCCGCGTGGTGCTCTGTGACCTGAGCGATGCCGTGCATGACCATGCCGAGCGCCTGGGGGAAGCGGCCCGGGCAATACGTGGCGATGTCACCTCGGGAGAGGAGATCCAGGCCGCGGTGGACGCCGCCGTCGAGCTCGGCGGTGAGGGTGGTCTTGCGGGAGTTGTGCACTGTGCCGGTATCGTCAGTGTGGGCAAGCTGGTCGACCGCGAGGGCAACCCTGCCGACCTGGAGGCCTATAACCGTGCGATCCAGATCAATCTGGTGGGAACCTTCAACGTGATGCGCCTGGCCGCCGCCGCCATGTCGAAGAATGCACCGGGCGAGGATGGTGAGCGTGGGGTGATCATCAATACCGCCTCCATCGCCGCCTTCGACGGTCAGGTGGGGCAGTGCGCCTACAGCGCCTCCAAGGCCGGGGTGGTAGGCATGAGTCTGCCGGCAGCGCGTGAGCTATCGCGTCACGGTGTCAGGGTCATGGCCATCGCCCCTGGGGTCTTCGAGACCCCCATGATGAGCGAGATTCCCGATGAGGCCGCCCAGGCCCTGGCGGCCGCCGTGCCCTTCCCCAAGCGCCTCGGCCGGCCCGAGGAGTTTGCCCGCATGGCCGAGCAGATCATCACCAATACCATGCTCAATGGCGAGGTGATTCGCCTCGACGGTGGGATTCGCATGCAATAACCGGTTGCCTCGGAGCTGTAAGCCATCATCTATCAGCTCTAGAAAATGCTCGCGGTGTCGTTGAATAACACCCCGAAGGCTGGACACTCGATCCAACCTTCGGGGTGTTTTCTCTTTCGGGGTGTTTTCTCTTTCGAGGTGCTCTATGGGGGGTGGCAGCAGTGCCCGTGTCGTTCGAGTTTTCAAACGAACGCTTGACTCTCGGTTGTGTGGCGGCTAATTTCAAACACATGTTTGAAAGCGGTTGCCATTGCCTTCCTGCAATCGACAACAGGCGCCACTCTTGTGGTTCACCGAGACATTGGAGAGTTCGAGATGCCCGACTATCAGGCCCCCCTGCGTGACCTTCGTTTCGTGATGGATGAGATGCTGGACTACCCGGGCCACTATGCTCGCCTGCCCGGTGGGGAAGAGGCGACGCCCGACGTGGTCGCTGCCATCCTGGAGGAGGGGGCGCGCTTCTCTCGCGAGGTGTTGCTGCCGCTGAATCAGAGCGGCGACCGCGAGGGCTGCCTGCTGGAGGGTGGCGAGGTGAAGGCTCCCAGGGGGTTCAAGGAGGCCTACGCCCAGTATGTCGAGGGTGGCTGGCCGAGCCTGGCCGCCGACCCCGCCCATGGTGGTCAGGGATTGCCTCACTCGCTGGCCATGGTACTCAACGAGATGGTCTGCTCCACCAACCTGGCCTGGGGCATGTACCCGGGGCTCTCCCATGGCGCCGCCGACGCGCTGCGTCATCACGGAACCGAGGAGCAGCAGGCCACCTATCTCACCAAGCTGGTGGAGGGCACCTGGACCGGCACCATGTGCCTGACCGAGCCTCACTGTGGCACCGATCTGGGCCTGATCAAGACCCGTGCGATGCCCAATGACGATGGCAGCTACGCGGTGACGGGCACCAAGATCTTTATCTCCGCCGGTGAACATGATCTGGCCGAGAATATCGTCCATCTGGTGCTGGCCAAGCTGCCCGACGCGCCCGAAGGCTCCAAGGGCATCTCGCTGTTTGTGGTGCCGAAGTATTTACCCAATGAGCACCTGCCCGATAGTGATGGCAACCCCGGCGAGCGCAACGGCGTCACTTGCGGCTCCCTGGAGCACAAGATGGGCATCCACGGCAACGCGACCTGCGTGATGAACTTCGACTCGGCGAAGGGCTTCCTGGTCGGGGCACCCAACAAGGGCCTGGCCTGCATGTTCACCATGATGAACGCTGCCCGCATCGGGGTCGGCATCCAGGGTCTGGGCCTCACCGAGGCCAGCTTCCAGAACTCGCTGGCCTATGCTCGCGATCGCCTGCAGATGCGTGCACTCTCCGGTGCCAAGGCGCCCGAGAAGGTCGCCGACCCGATCATCGTTCATCCGGATGTGCGGCGCATGCTGCTGACCCAGAAGGCCTTCGCCGAGGGCGGCCGGATGCTGGTGCTGTATACCGCCCAGATGATCGATATCGTCGAGCAGGGCACCGATGCCGACGAGAAGGCGCGGGCCGAGACCCTGCTGGGCCTGCTGACGCCTATCGTCAAGGCATTCCTTACCGAGGTGGGCTTCGAGGCGACCAACGAAGGCGTGCAGGTCTTCGGTGGGCACGGCTTCATTCAGGAGTGGGGCATGGAGCAGCTGGTGCGCGATGCGCGCATCACTCGCCTCTATGAGGGCACCACGGGTATCCAGGCCCTCGACCTGCTGGGTCGCAAGGTGCTGATGAGCCAGGGCGAGAGCCTCAAGGCCTTTACCAGGGAGATCCACAAGTTCTGCCAGGCCGAGGAGGGCAACAGCCAGCTCGCCGAGTTCGTCCGCCCGCTGGCCAAGCTCAACCAGGAGTGGGGCGAGATGACCATGGCGATCGGCATGAAGGCGATGGCCGATCGTGAGGAGGTGGGGGCGGCCAGCGTCGACTATCTGATGTATTCGGGTTACGTGACCCTGGCCTACCTGTTCGCCCGTGCCGCCCGGCAGGCTCGCGCCGCACTTGCCGAAGGCACCGACGAGGCCGCCTTCTACCGCGCCAAGCTGGATACCGCGCGCTTCTTCTATCAGCGCCTGCTGCCGCGCACCCGCGCCCACAAGGGGGCACTCGAGGCCGGGGCCGATCCGCTGATGGCCATCAGCGCCGAAGATTTCGGGCTCGGCTTCGAGATCTGATACCCGATTTTCCTGGCAATAAAGATCGATGGGCGGCGAGGGCAACCTCGCCGCCTTTCTTGTTGGGGGCTCTGGTGCCGGCGGGGCTTGGCAGGCATTATGCGAGACATACACGGTGTATCGACGCGCGCCCTGGGCGCCGGGAGGCCAGCATGACCCGTTCCACCCGCCTGCAGACGCTCATTCGGCTCCTGCGCCATCGCCAGGAGCCCATGCCTGGCCCCGCCCTCGCCGAGGCCCTGGGCGTCTCGCTGCGCACCCTCTATCAGGAGATTGCCGTGCTTCGCGCGGTGGGTATCGAGGTGGTCAACGAACCCGGCCGGGGCTATCTCTTGCCCCCTGAGGTCGTGCTGCCGCCACCGGCTCTACAGGAACCCCAGGTGGTCGGACAGGGTGGAGGGGCCTCATCCCAGCCGACAGTCGACGCGCTGGTCTTCTATACCAACCCGCTGTCGCGTGGCGGTATCGTGCACTGGATGCTGGAAGAGCTTGGCATCAACTACCGCACGGTCACGCTGGAGTACGGCAGCGCCATGAAGTCCCCGGAGTACCTCGCCATCAATCCGCTGGGCAAGGTGCCCGCCATCCGTCATGGCGACACCGTGGTGACCGAGGCCGCGGCGATCTGCGCCTATCTGGCCGATGCCTTCCCCGAGGCGGGGCTGGCCCCGCCATTGGCCGCGCGGGGCGACTACTATCGCTGGCTGTTCCTTGCCGCCGGTCCACTGGAGAGCGCCATCGCCCTCAACGATCTGGGCGTCACGCCCACCCCGGAGCAGGCGATGCGCCTGGGTAGCGGTGACTACTGGGCGCTGGTGGAGACCCTCGCTGGCGCCGTGGCGGACAAGCCCTTCATCGCCGGCGACGCCTTCAGTGCGGCGGATGTCTATGTGGGCTCGCACATCGGCTGGGGCATGCACTTCGGCACACTCCCTCGCCGGCCTGAGTTCGAGGCCTACTGGGATGGCCTGCGCGAACGTCCGGCCCAACGGCGCTGCGAGGCCTTTATCGAGCGGGTGCTGGCTGGAGGTACCTGACTTCCCTCAGGCGCCGTGCAGGCGGCGGTGCAGAGAGCGGATCCGTTCGGCGAAGGCCGGTACCGGCCCCTCGACCACGGCGCCCGGCACCACCTGCTCGATGGGCAGTGGCGCCACCGGCGCCGGCGCAACGCCCATCTCCTCGAGCCAGCCGATCAGCTGCTCGGAAGAGCTGGCGTAGACGATGCGCCCCAGCCCCACCCAGCCATGGGCCGCTGCGCACATGGGACAGTGCTCGCCGGAGGTATAGACGGTCGCCCCGGCGCGCTGCTCGGGTGTGAGGTGCTCCGCCGCCCAGCGGGCCAGAAAGAATTCGGGGTGCTGGGTGGCGTCGCCGCCGGCCACATGGTTGTGGTCCTCGGCCAGCACCTCGCCCTCTGCACTCACCAGCACCGAGCCGAATGGCTCATCGCCCGCTTCCAGTCCCTTCTCCGCCAGCGCCACGCAGCGCTCCAGATGAATCATATCGGTGGCATCGATCATCGTTGGGTCTCCAGTGGTGAAAGGGCCTCCAGCATAGGAAGCCTCGCCGCGGTTTGCATCCCCCCCCGTCCATTGCCTGGCGGCGAGGTCCGGGCCGACCGAAGCGCTGGGGGGCGGCTGCCAGTCCTGTTACCAGAACTCGTCCAGCATCAGCAGCAGGGTGGCTCCCACGGCGGCGAGTAACAGGGCGTTGCGGACCCAGCGAATGCCACGGGTCAGGGAGCATAACCATCCGGCGGCGTTGGCGCTTTCGACCGTCACCTCCCTTTCCTGCCTCGCCCCCATGGAGCCGAGCGACAGCCGCCCCCTCAGCCAGTCGATCAGCGTCAGTGCGCTGACGGTGACCGCCGGCAGCCTGTCCAGCACCGCAGACAGCGCCGTCAGCAGCAGGACGACATAAAAGAGTGCGCCGATGCCCAGCAGCGGAGCCACCTCCGCTTCCCATCCCGGTGATATCTGAAACCCCGGTAATTCCGAGCGCACCATCGTGATGATACCGACCATGACTCCCAGCGCCTGCTGCAGATGGGAGAGCAGCCCCAGCAGCAGCAGGGTGAGCTCCGTGATGGCCAGCCAGCCCTGCCGGGCGGCATCGCTAAGCCACAGGCCGGCCCGGCGCAGCAGGGTTCGCAGGACGATCGGCAGCGCGAAGATCGCCGCGACGCTCAGGGCCAGGAGCAGCAGGTCCCGCGCCTCTCCGGGCTCGAGCCCGAGGATCAGCGGCAGACTCACCGTGCTGACCAGGGCCAGTCTGACCCAGCGCCCAGGGTGCCAGGGGGTGTGGGTGCCTTCCCGACGATCGCGCAGGCCGCTGCCCAGCGCACCGAAGGCGAAGGCCACCACCGGGGCGCCCAGGTTGGCACTGCTCCAGGCCAGGAGGACTCTGCTAGCCTCCACGATGGCGGCCATGCATATCACTCCGGCGACCCCGCGTCGCCGATAGCACCAGCCGGCCAGTAGGGCCGCCAGCGGGAGAGCGAGTCTGCTGCCCACGGGAGCGAGCTGGCGGAGCAGGTCGCCATGCTCTCCCGCCTGTATAACGAGAAAATGCCAGGCCGGATACCCGCCCCATAGCACCAGCAGCAGCGCACAAGTCCCAAGTGGCCTGGCCGGCAGCGGCGTGATGGGCCCCTGCGCCTCATGGAGCTCGCGGTGGTATCGCCCGGCCAGAAAGCAGGCCGCCCCGGTCAGGAAGTCGGCGGGGGTGTCGAGCCGGTAGCCGATCCGCCTGGGCAGCTCCAGCAGTGTCCCGTCGAGCAGGGCCAGGGCGAGCCCCGCGGCGGTGGCCAGGGCCAGGGGGGCCAGCACCGACAGTACCGGAGCTCGGGCACTACCGAGCAGAAACAGCAGGAAGAACAATATCGGCAGCAGACGGATCGAGACATCGATATCGACGCCATTGTCGAGCCCCTCCCTGGCCACGACCAGATGCAGCGGCAGCAGGAGGAGGGCGGCAAGGAAGCCGAAGCCCGGCCGGAAGCGATCGGCAAGGTCCGGCACCCTCCATCCGGACGCCAGCAGTGCGGCAAGCGCGATCGCGGCCAGATAGAGGCCGGGCTCGGCGGGAAAGCTGCCAACCGGTAGATAGAGACCGAAGGGAAGCAGCGATCCACCGACCACCACCATGCCGACTCCCCGCCAGCCATGGCGGTCGGCGGCGAAGGCCGCCAGTGGCACACAGGCGAGGGCGGCATGGAAGTACAGGGCACCGGTCAGGGGCCACTGGAAGGAGAGCAGCATGAGGCCAGGAAGCAGCCAGTAGGGGCTTGTCATCATTGCCTCTCCCGGGACCCGGTCGACTCGCCTCGGTCGCCTGCCCACGGCAGGTCAAGAGCGAAAGGTCCGCTCCTTCAATATAGTGAGCGTAAGGCCGTCACGTCGCCGCCACCGGCTGGGGGGGGCACTGACGGGCCGGGGAAACTGTCTGCCGTGGTGAGCCTGACTCCTTCAATTCCGGTGTCGGTCCGGGACGGCCTGGAGCCACCGCCCGCCACAGACGTTCTGCTAAGATGGCCGGCCCAGACCGGATGCTTCTGCCAGGAGTGGCTCGCTCAACATGATCCCCGACCGTCTTCCCCCGCTCGACAGCATCGCCGCGGAGCGTGCCGTGCGACGCCTCGACCAATTGACCAAGCCCCCGGGTAGCCTGGGGCGCCTGGAGCGTCTGGCCGTGGAGTTGGCGGCCATCCAGGGGGAGTCACTCCCCCAGGTTGCGCCCCCCGCCATGCTGGTGTTTGCCGCCGACCACGGGGTGGCCGCCGAGGGGGTGTCGGCCTTTCCCCAGGAGGTGACCGCCCAGATGGTGGCCAACTTCACCGCCGGCGGGGCCGCCATCAACGTTTTCGCTCGGCAACACGCGGCACATCTTGAAGTCATCGATGTGGGGGTTGCCACTCCCATGCCCGATGATGTCGCCCGTCACCCGCGACTGGTGAACGAGAAGGTTCGTCTCGGCACCGCCAATATGCTGGAAAGCGACGCCATGACACGGGACGAGGCCCTGCAGGCCATGGCGGCAGGGGCGCGCGCCGCGAAGCGTGCCGCCGCGGCCGGCTGTCGTTGCCTGATCATCGGCGAGATGGGCATCGCCAATACCACGGCGAGCAGTGCCTTGTTGGCCGTGCTGACCGGCGGTCCTGTGGCCGGGCTGGTCGGAAACGGTACCGGTCTCGATGCCAGTGGTGTGGCCCACAAGCGGTCGGTGATCGAGCGGGCCCTGGGGGCACGTCGGCCGGATCGCAACGACCCGCTGGGGACTCTCGCCGCGGTGGGGGGGCTGGAGATTGCCGCCATGGCCGGGGCCTTTCTGGGCGGTGCCGAACAGCGCCTGCCGCTGCTGGTGGATGGCTTTATCGCCACGGTGGCGGCGCTGGTGGCCCGTCGCCTCTGTCCCGGCCTGCGTGAATATCTGATCTTCGGTCACCGCTCCCAGGAGCCGGGGCACGAGCTGGCACTGAAGGCCCTCGATGCCCGGCCGCTGCTCGACTTCGGGCTGCGCCTCGGCGAAGGCACCGGCGCCGCCCTGGCCTTTCCGCTGCTGGACTCGGCGTGTCGCTTGCTGTCGGAGATGGCCACCTTCGATGATGCCGGTATCGGCGCTGGGTCATGACGTCGGAGACTATCCAGCTCGGCTTTGGGCCGGGGCTAACCCTGGCCGTCGATGAGGAGTGCGTGCACCTTGCCAGCCCTCAGCCACTCTGGACGCTGAGCAGCGCCCTGGTGGGTGGTGGCTTCGGCTGGCGCCACCACTTCTGCAACTTTCATGTAGACAAGGATTACGCTGGCCACGACCCGGCCGGGGAACTGGCGAGATGGCTGGCGGCGCGCGGTATCCCGCTAGAGGGGAGCCTGGCCATGATGACCGCGGTGCGACTCGAACACCTGACGCTGGTGGAAGGCGATGGGGTAGTGGTGGCGGTGACCGCGGGGGCAGGCAATGCCGTGGATATCACCGCTTCCCTGGTTGGCGATCCACGACCGGTAGGCACCATCAACACCCTGGTGCTTATCGATGGGTGCCTCAGCGATAGCGCCATGGTCAACGCCTGCCTGTCTGCCAGTGAAGCCAAGGTGCGCGCCCTTCAATCGCTGGAAGTGCGTGACCCCCACAGCGGCACGCCGGCCAGTGGTACCTCCACCGACTGTCTGGCGATCGCCGCGACCCAGCAGGGAGCGATGACGCCCTACGCCGGGTCCGGTACCCGACTGGGACGCGAGCTTGGCCAGGCGATATATCGGGCCACTCGAGAGTCGCTGCTCGCCTCCCAGGAGTGGCGGCGTGGTGCCGAGAAGCGGGCGGTCTTCCATGGCTGAGCCGCTATCGCTTGCACTGCTCGGCCTGGTGCTGGCCGCCGTGGGATTCGACCTGCTGATCGGTGACCCGCGTCGCCTGCCGCATCCGGTGGTGGGCGTGGGGCAGGTGATCACTCGTCTGGAAGCCGCCTTGAACCATGGCAGCCCGGTGAGTCGTCGGTGCAAGGGGGCGTTGATGACGGCGCTGGTGGTACTGGGCACCGGGGGGCTGGGCTGGGTGTCCATCACGCTACTGGCACGTGTTCATCCCTGGCTGGGCTGGCTCGCCGAGGGGTGGCTGCTGGCCAGCTGTCTGGCGATCAAGGGCCTGCGCGATGCCGCCCTCGCCGTGGCGACGCCGCTGGCGAGTGGTGACCTGCCAGGCGCTCGCCGGGCACTTTCCATGATCGTCGGGCGTGATACCGTCGAGCTGGATGAGGCCGAGATCGCCCGTGGCACGGTGGAAACCGTGGCCGAGAACAGCGTGGATGGCATCACCGCTCCGCTGTTCTTTGCGCTGCTCGGCGGTGCGCCGCTGGCGCTGGCCTACAAGGCGATCAACACCCTCGACTCCATGGTGGGCTACCGCAACGCACGCTATCTCGACTTTGGCTGGGCCTCGGCCCGACTCGATGACCTGGCCAACTGGCTGCCAGCACGCCTGACTGCCCTGACGCTATGGCTCGGCGCGCGACCGAGCGCTGGGTGGCGGAGCCGGGGAGCGCTGGTCGCCACCCGCCGGGAAGCGCCGCGCCACCTTAGCCCCAACAGCGGTTGGCCCGAGGCCATGGTGGCGAATCTGCTGGGCGTGCAGCTCGGTGGCAACAACCACTATCTCGGCGAACTCTCCGAGCGGGCTCGGCTTGGCTCCCCCCATGAGGCCCTCGGTGCCCGGCATATCCCGGCGGCGGTTCGCTTGATGCATGGCGGTTGGGTCCTCTTTCTGGCGCTGCTGGCCCTTGTCATCCTGTTCAAGGAGATGCTGACATGAGTGCGAAGGAGTGGCCGCTCCACGGCGGGCAGCCGGCGCCCTTGCTGGCTCGCTTCGGGCTGGCCGACGACACGCCGGTGCTGGATGCCAGCGCCAATCTCAACCCCCTGGGGCCGCCGACCTGGCTCGCCGACTGGGTGTCGGCTCGTCTGCAGGGAGAGGCACTGGCCCGCTACCCCGATCCCGACTATCGCGAGGCGCGAGAGTCGATCGCCGCCCGCGATGGGGTGGCACCCGATCAGGTGCTGCTGACCAACGGTGGCGCCGAGGCGATCTTTCTGGCCGTTGCCCTCCATGCCCGGGAGTTCCCTGCCGCTCCCGTGGCCATCGTCGAGCCCACCTTCGCCGAGTATGCACGAGCCTGCGCGGCCCATGGCCTGCCAGTCACTCGCCTGACGCTCGAGCCACCGGACTTTCGCCTCGACCCGGAGGCGGTGGTCGCCGCCCTGGGCGAGGCGCGACTGCTCTTCCTGTGCCGCCCCAACAACCCCACCGGCACCCTGGCGACGAAAGCCTCGGTGGAGCGGCTACTCGAACTCACCGCGCAGCGCGGCTGTCGCGTGGTGGTGGACGAGGCCTTTATCGATTTCGTGGGCGACGAGGCGGGAAGGCCGGCGGGGGAGGAGGCCTTGACGCCACTGCTGACCCGCTTCGAGCACCTGATCCTGCTGCGCTCGTTGACCAAGCACTTTACCCTGCCGGGGTTGCGCCTGGGCTATCTGCTGGCCGACCGCGAGACGGTGCGCCATGCCGCCAGCTGTCAGCCCGCCTGGAGCGTCAATGGGCTGGCGGCGGCACTGGTGGCCCCGCTGCTCGCCGATCGCGACTTCGCCGGTCACACCGAGGCGTGGCTCGCCACCGAGCGGCCGCGGCTGCAGGTGGGGCTCGATGCCCTGGGCCTGGAGGTGATCCCCAGTCGGGCCAACTTCTTCCTGGTGCGTCACCCCGGGGGGCGCGAGGCGACGCGCCAACTGCTGCCGGCGCTGCTGCGCCACGGTGTGCTGGTGCGTCATACCGAATCCTTCCCGGGTCTCGACGGCGGCTGGTTGCGTCTAGCCCTGGGCGATGCCACCACCAATGCGCGCCTGCTGGCGGCCCTGGCCGAGGTGTTGCGGGAAGCCGAGGAGGGCGGGTCATGATCGCCTTCGTCGGTGGTGGGGCCCGCTCCGGCAAGAGTCGACATGCCGAGACGCTGGCCGGCGCCTTGCATCGATCCCGCGGTGGCGCGCTTGTCTATCTCGCCACGGCCCAGGCCACGGACGACGAGATGGCCGCGCGAATAGCGCGCCATCGTCACGAGCGCGGCACCGGTTGGCGCACCCTTGAGGCGCCCCTGGCGCTGGACACGGCCCTTGCCGAGGTGGCCGAGGGAGATAGCGTGCTGCTGGATTGCCTGACCCTCTGGGCCAGCCAGTGGCTCTATGCCGGTGGCGGCCAGGAGGCTGAAGGGGAGGCGATGCTGGCCCGGGTGATCGAGATGGCCCGCACGCGCGATATCGCCCTGGTGGTGGTCTCCAACGACCTCAACGAGGATCTGCCACCAGCCGATGCCGAGACCTGGCGCTACCTGGCCTTTCTCCAGCGACTGCATCGCCGGCTGGCGCGAGAGGCGGACCGGGTGATCGAGGTGGTGGCCGGCATGGCGCTCGAGTGGAAAGCCACCGACGGCCAGGCTGCCGGGGAATGTCGCCCAGAGGCGAGACGATGAGAGAGGCCCTCCATGGGCTGGTGCTGGCCCTGCAGTTTCTAACCCGGGTTCCTCTGCCTGTTGCCTGCCCGTGGCATGCCGGCACCTGTCGCTGGGCGTTGCGCTGCTATCCCCTGGTGGGCCTGCTGATCGGCGCCGCCCTGACGGTGGTGGCCGCTCTCGGGGAAGGACTTCCCACCCCGCTGCTGGCGCTGACCCTGCTCAGCCTGTGGGTGGCGCTCAGCGGGGGGCTACACCTCGATGGCGTCATGGATCTGGCCGATGCACTGGGCAGCAATGCGCCCCTGGAGCGGCGCTGGGCGATCATGAAGGATAGCCAGGTGGGCAGCTTCGCCATTCTCGCCCTCGTCTTCCTGCTGGCCTGGAAGGGTGTGCTGATATGGGCGCTGCTCGACGCCGGGATCAGCCCCTGGCTATGGGTGGCACTGCCGGCCCTGGCGCGCTTCGGCGCCCTGGCGCTGTTGCGCCTGGCGCCCCTGGCACGCCGCGAAGGGTTGGCCTGGACCTGGCGGCAACACCTGAGGCATCGCGACCTGGCGCTATCGCTACTGCCGTTGCTGGCCATCTTCGGCTTCGTGCCCGGTGGGATCTGGCTGCTGGGGGCGCTGCTGGTCTTTCTATGCCTCTATGGCCTCTTTATGGTCAGGGCCTTTTCCGGCATCAACGGCGATATCGTGGGTGCCGCCATCGAGGGAGGAGAACTATGGCTGCTGCTCGCCGCCTGGAGCTGGTGGTGGTTCGGCATGGCGTGACGCGCTGGAATCTCGAACGACGCTACCAGGGGCAGCGCGACATCCCGCTTCTGCTGCCCGATGCCGTGCCAGACATGGAGCGATTGCGTGAGCACCTGTCGGGCATCGAGTTCGATGCCATCCACTGCAGTGACCTGGCCCGCTGCCGACAGACGCTGGCCCATGTTCAGCCGGGCCGCGACACCTCGGCGCTGTTCGACCCGCGCCTGCGAGAACTCGACTTCGGCGACTACGAGGGCCGCACCTGGGACGAGCTCAAGGACGATCCGCTCTATCGGGCATGGATCGATAGCGCCGGCATGCGGGCACCGCCCGGCGGTGAGTCGTCCGATGCACTCTGGGGCAGGCTCTCTGCCTGGCTGGAAGGTGTGCTTGCACAGTCAGGTGATCGAGAGCGCGTGCTGGCGGTCAGCCACGGGGGCGTGATTCGCGAGCTGCGCCGTCGTCTGGAGGCCGTCGACTTCTGGGAGGGCGTGGTGGGTCAGGCCCAGGGGCGTCACTTCACGTTTATCCATCAGGAGGGAGGCTGGCGATGCAGTGCTTCATCGGCGGTGCCTGTTCAGGGCGACGCGAACTAGTCGACGAACGCTTTCCGGCGGCGCACTGGGAGCGGCTGAACCCGGGGCAGGGTGTGGCGGACTGGCTCGGCGACCTGCCTGAAGGTGCGACCCTGGTGGTCACCGGCTGGGCCGGCTGGCTTACCGCCGCCCTGGCGGAAGATGGAGACGACGGTGTACGGCAAGGCTGGCGTGCCATGCTGGAGGCCCTGGCGGCGCGGGAGACCCGGGGGCTGGAGGTTGTTCTGATTCTCGACGAGATGGGGCGCGGCATCGTGCCCATGGCGCCCGAAGCTCGCCGGCTGCGGGATCTCAACGGCTGGCTGGTCCAGGAGGTCGCCTCACGCTGCTCGGCGGTGTGGTATGTGCGCCATGGCCTGGCCAGGCGACTGGACAGCGGAGAGTAGCGACCAAGCCTATGACGCCGCGTTGACGCTTCCCATGGGGATTGGTAGCTTACGCGCACTCTCAGGTGCTGGCGGAGTGAATGCCGCCAGGTAAACGGGAAGTCGGTCCATTCCGACGCTGCCCCCGCAACGGTGATCGAGTCAAGAGCCGCCACTACCTTCAAGGGTATGCCACTGTGCCCATCGGCATGGGAAGGCGGCGGTTCTGCAGGGTCGTTGGCGTCACGCCAGCCCCTCGCTCGTCAGCCCGGAGACCGGCCCGAGAGCGCATGCCGGACCGCGGAGGGTGGTCAACAGGCAGGGCCTCGACCGCACGCTTCCTCGCCGTCTCCCTACCTTCCGTCCCTCTGCACCGGCCCTAAAAAAGCAGTATGACACCGTGCGGGTGAGTACGGTGAGCAAGGGACAGAGATGAACACGACACACGCAACCCGTGGCCTGGCGACCTTCGCACTGGCCGCACTCCCCTTGGCTGTGCAGGCCGCTGACGCCCAGACCGCCGACACCGGCGAGACTCAGGTACTCAACCCCATGGTGGTCACTGCAGCTCTGGCGCCGCGTACCGCCGACGAGAGCCTCGCCTCGGTAACGCTGCTGGATGAGGTTACCCTGCGCCGCCAGGACCCCACCAGCCTGACCGATCTCTTCCGCGGCCAGCCGGGGGTGGACGTCAATACCAGCGGCAGTTTCGGCAAGGCTAGTAGCGTCTATATCCGCGGTACTTCGAATAACCAGAGCCTGTTGATGATCGATGGCATTCGCCTGCGCTCCGCGACACTTGGTGGCCCGGCGTGGCAATTCCTCGATCCGCGCATGTTCGAGCGTGCCGAGATTGTGCGCGGCCCCCGCGGTAGCCTCTATGGCGCCGATGCCATGGGTGGGGTGATTCAGCTGTTTACCCCCGAGGGAGAGGAGGGCGGGGCGACACCGCGCATCTCCTTCGGCGGCGGCTCCTTCGATACCCAGCGCTACAGCGCCAGCCTCTCCGGTGCCGAGGGTGGCACGCGATACCATTTCGCCGCCAGCCGCTTCGATACCGAGGGTGCACCGGTTCGACGCGACGGCGACGACAAGGGCTTCGACAATACCACCGGCCTGGCTCGACTCTCGCATACTTTCGAAAACGACGCCGAGGTGGGGGTGCTGGCGCTGCGGGCTCGTGGCAATACCGAGTTCGACAGCTTCGGTGCTCCAGCCGAGACAGACTTCGTCCAACAGGTGGCCGGTGTTTACGGCGAGATTCCTGTCAGCGAAACGTGGCGCAGCCGCCTGACGCTTAGCGAGGCGCGCGATGAGCAAGAGAATTTCTACGACTGGGGGAGGACGGTTTTCGATACCAAATCACGCACCGCCCGTTGGGAGAACACTTTTGGCTTGGGAGCGCATGAGCTTGTAGTAGGGGCTGAGTACTTGAAAGAATCAGTTACGACTTCTGATAATTATCTGGTGGAAAGTCGCGATAACGTCGCAGCCTTCACTCAAGGTCTGTTAGATTTTTCACCTTTTGCCATCCAGGCCAGCCTGCGTTATGACGACAACGAAGCCTATGGTAACGAGCTAACGGGTAGCCTGGCGCTGGGTTATGATTTCGATAACCATCATACCCTGCGTGCTAGCTATGGTACGGCCTTTAGGGCACCCACTTTCAATGACTTGTACTATCGGGACGAATGGGGAAGCGCTGGTGATCCCGGTTTGAAGGCAGAGACATCCAAAAGTTTTGAGCTCGGGATGAGAGGCCAATATCAACGTTATTTTTGGGATATAGCAGCTTATCAGACTGATGTAGATGATCTGATTCTATGGAAAGATCAAGGGAATTACATATCAGCTCCGGAGCAGGTTGACCGTGCTCGTATCCGTGGTGCCGAGCTTTCCATAGGGACCGAGATCGAGGACTGGACCCTGGCAACGGCGCTTACCTATACCGACCCTGAGGACCGCAGTACTGGTAATCGCCTGCCGCGACGTGCCAGCCAGAGTCTGCGCTTCGACGTCGATCGCGAAATGGGCGATTGGTCGCTGGGCGGGTCCTGGATCGCCCAGAACCATCGCTACGAGTATGACTATTTAACCGGTGAGCCCACGCGCCTGGATGGCTTTGGCCTGCTTAATCTGCGCGCCGGTTGGGAGTTTGCGCCGATGTGGTCGGCTCGCATGACTCTCGAGAATGCCCTGGACAAGGAGTACGAGACCGCGAAGGATTACATCAACGCCGGCCGTGCGGCCTTCCTGAGCGTGCACTTCGGACCGTGATAACGAGACGGCTTTCTCGGCTACTCCTGGCCGGCCTCGCGCTGCTGCCCCTGGCGGCGGCGCAGGCCCGGGCCGACATATGCGCGGTAGATGCCCTGGATCGCGAGGTGTGCCTGGAGCGGCCCGCCTCGCGCATCGCCGCGCTGTCACCGGGTGCCACCGAGCTCGCCTTCGCCGCCGGCGCGGGTGATCGGGTGGTGGCGGCAGTCGAGTACAGCGACTATCCGCCCGAGGCCCTCAAGATTCCTCGAGTCGGCAGTCATGGCCGCCTCGATCTGGAGCGCCTGCTGGCGCTCACCCCGGACCTGGTGATTGGCTGGGTCACCGGCAACCCCGCCGAGCAGCTCGAGCGCCTGGAGGCGTTGGGCATGGCGGTGTTCTATATCGAGCCACGCAACTTCGACGAAATAAGTGCCACGATCGAGCAGTTGGCCCGCTTCGCCGATACCCGGGAAGCGGGCGAGGCAGAGGCCGAGCAATTCCGCCGGGAGATGGCGGCACTGGCCGAGCGCCATGCCCAGGCCGAGCCGGTTTCTGTCTTCTACCAGGTGTGGGACCAGCCGCTGATGACCATCAACGACAGGCACTGGATCGGTCAGGTGATAGCACTATGCGGTGGCACCAATGTCTTCGGTGAGCTCGAGCGACTGGCGCCCCGTCTCGATGAGGAGGCGTTGCTGGCGGCGAACCCCGAGGTGATCCTCGCCGGTGGCAGAGGGGAGGATAACCGGGACTGGTTGGCACACTGGCGGGAATACCCGTCGCTCACGGCGGTTGCCCAGGACAACCTCTTCTTCGTGCCGCCCTCGCTGATCCAGCGTCCGACGCCCCGTCTCCTGGAAGGCGCCAGCATGGTCTGTGAACAGTTAGATCGGGCTCGGGCACGGCGTGAGGGGGAGCAGTGATCGCGCTGTTTCGCCCCCTGGGGGTGCTGACTCTCGCCGCACTGGCGGCGCTGGTGCTCTCCGTGGCGCTGGGTAGCGTAGCGCTGCCGCCTGGCGACGTTCTGGCGGCCCTGAGCGGGCGCGGCGAAGGGCTCGCGCGTACCCTGATCCTCGAGTTGCGCCTGCCCCGCTCGCTTGCCGCCTTTGCGGTGGGCGGGCTGCTCGCCGTGGCCGGGGCGCTGATGCAGGTGCTGCTGCGCAACCCTCTCGCCGACCCTTATGTGCTGGGGCTCTCCGGAGGGGCCGCGGTGGGGGCGCTGATGGCCATGCTGGCGGGCGTGGGAGGCCTGTTGATCTCGGGCTCCGCCTTCGTGGGAGCCCTGATCTCGACTCTGCTGGTGTTCGGCCTGGCCCATGGTCGTGGCGGCTGGACACCTTCACGGCTACTGCTGACCGGCGTGGTGGTGGCGGCCGGCTGGGGGGCGGTGATCACACTGATGCTCTCGGTCAGCCCCGTCGAACGCCTGCCCGGGATGCTCTACTGGCTAATGGGGGATCTCGCTCATGCCGGCTCACCCTGGCCGCTGTTGGCGCTGCTGCTGGGCGCCTGCCTGCTGGTGGTGCCCCTGGGGCGCCACCTCAATGTCCTGGCGCGGGGCCCCTTGCAGGCCGCCGCCCTGGGGGTGGCGGTGCGACGCCTGGAGTGGGGGCTCTATCTGACGGCAAGCCTGTTGACGGCGGCGGCGGTGACCGGTGCCGGCAGCATCGGCTTCGTCGGCCTGGTGGTGCCGCATATGCTGCGCCTGGCGCTGGGTAATGATCAGCGCCTGATCCTGCCCGCCTGTGCGCTGGCCGGGGGCACCCTGTTGCTGGTCGCCGATACCCTAGCCCGCACCGTGATCGCACCCGAGCAGCTGCCGGTGGGGGTGATCACCGCGCTGCTCGGCGTTCCCACCTTCCTCTACCTGCTCTATCGAGGCTCCTGATGGTCGATCCAGTGACACCGCCGCTGGTGGCCCGCCATCTGGTGATCGATGTGCCAGGACGCACCGACGGTGACGCCCTTGACCTCCGGGTCGAGCCGGGGCAGGTCTGGGGCGTGCTGGGGCCAAATGGTGCCGGCAAGACCACCCTGCTGCATACCCTGGCGGGGCTGCGCCCGCCTCGCGCCGGTGAGGTGCTTCTGGGGAAGGCGCCGCTTGCCTCGCTGCGTCGTCGTGAGGTGGCCAGGCGGCTGGGACTGGTGTTTCAGGAGCGCCACGACGGCTTTCCAGCCACGGTGCTAGAGACGGCGCTGATCGGCCGCCACCCTTGGCTTTCGCCCTGGCAGATGGAGGATGGCGAGGATCTCCGCCTGGCCGAGGCGGCACTAAAACGGCTCGATGTGGCCCATCTGGCCGAGCGCCTGGTGAGCACCCTTTCGGGGGGCGAGCGTCAGCGGCTGGCCATCGCCACGGTGCTGACCCAGGCACCGGCGATCTGGCTCGCCGATGAGCCCACCAACCACCTCGACCTGCATCATCAGACGGCGGTAATGGCCCTGCTCAACGAGCTGGCCGGTGAAGGGCGTGCGGTGATGATGTGCCTGCATGATCTCAACCTGGCCGCACGCTGGTGCGACCATCTGTTGCTGCTCTACCCGGATGGACAAGCGTGCTGGGGGCCGGCGCAGGAGATGCTGGTTCCCGAGGCGCTGGAGCGCCTCTACGGTCAGCGGCTGGCGAGTGCGGAGATCGATGGAGCCCCTGTCTTCGTACCGGCGCGCTGATTCGTTGGCGTTGGCGCCGAGGTATCTTGTTACAGTGTGACCCGGTCGATAAAGCGGCGGAAGTACATCTCCAGGCGCAGGGTGAGCGCCCAGCGGTGCTCGTAGTCCACATCGCGGGGGAAGTGCAGGGAGGGCGCGATGTCCAGAAAGGTGAAGCCCTTGTGGATATCGCGACGGAAGCGCAGCTGCAGATAGCTGTCCTCGATGGTGGTATGAGAGAGGCTCTCGCCCAGCACCACGGCGGAGTAGCGCAGTACACTGCGGCTGTTGATGCGCTGGTTCAGCTCGGCGGCCTGGCTGAACTCCAGGGTGTCGACCTCTTCGCGCCACTGGGCGTTACTGATGAAGCGAAGATGGCGCTTCTCATCTATCGGACGGCCGAGATCCCAGCGGGTACGCGCCGAGTAGCCGTCCTCGTTGAACCAGGAGAAACGGTTATCGCTATGCAGCTTCCAGGGTCCGTCATCCAGGGTCCAGAGCCGCTGGGTGGTGAGGCGGGCATAGGGGTCGAGGGGCAGGCGAACCTTGATGCCGGCGCCGATCTCGGTATCCCACTCCCGGGTCCTGTCGCCTTGCCCCAGGTGGCGTAGTCCCACCAGCACATCCTCGATGCTGTCGATACGATCATCGCTAAGCGACGACTCTTGCTCGCCGAGAGTGCCGCGCGTCTCGTCCGGCTCGCTCTCGATGATCAGGCGCAGTCGCTCCTCGGTGGTGGGCAGGTCGAGGCGGAAGCGAGCTCCCAGGTCATGATCGAACGCTTCGCCTTCCTTCCAGGCATTCTCCTGGCTGATGCGCAGGTAGGAGTCGGAGTCCACCGTCAGGGCGTCGGTGGTACCGAAGAATCTGTCGATGCTGCGCGAAGTACCGTCCACCCAGTCGGTCATGGTGGCATGGAAGGGGCCGATACGCTTCTCGGCCCATTCCGGGAGGTCGCTGTCATCATCGGGCTTCGGGGTATCGGCTTGTGCGGCCATGGTTAGGCAGGCCGTCAGGGCGATCAGCGCCTTCTTCATCTTGTTGATCTCGCGTCGGTTCCGTCTTGCGCAGAGTCTATCTGAACCAGCCCTTCATGACTTCGGTAATCTGCCGGATTTGTGCCTCCGAGGTGACATAGGCGGGCATGGTGTAGAGCCATCGGCCGATGGGGCGCAGCCAGATGCCCTGTTCACGCGCCCAGTCCGCTACGCCGTCCAGGGCGGCTGCGTCGTGAGTCTCAATCACCGCGGTGGCGCCGAGTACGCGTACATCCGCTACCGCCGGGTGCTCGGTCAGTCGCGTGTCCTCGAGCAGTTCCTGGCGCAGCACATCGCTGAGGAGAGCGATACGCCCCAGGTAGTCCTCCTCTTCGAACACCGCCAGGCTCTCCAGTGCTACCGCGCAGGCCAGCGGGTTGCCCATGAAGGTGGGGCCATGCATGAAGGCGTGTTCGGGCGAGTCGCCCACGAAGGTGTCATGCACCCGGGTGGTGGCCAGTGTCGCCGCATGGCCCAGATAGCCTCCCGTGAGCCCCTTCGACAGCACCATCATGTCCGGGGTGACGTCGGCGTGGTCGGCGGCGAACATTCGGCCGGTGCGACCGAAGCCCGTGGCCACTTCATCGAATATCAGCAGCACGTCGAACTCGTCGCATAGCTCTCGAGCCCCACGAAGGTAGTGGGGCGAGGTCATGTTCAGCCCGCCAGCGGCCTGCAGCAGTGGTTCCACCAGGAGGGCGGCGATCTCCTGGTGATGGCGTTCCAGTACGTTGCGCAGGGCGGCCAGGTCCGCCGCTACCGCTTCGGGGTCGGCATCGAAGGGGGCCTCTGGCGCCGGGGCGAAGTGATGGCGGGGGAGGTAGCCGGCGAACAGGGAGTGCATGCCCTCCTCGGGATCGCACACCGCCATGCAGCCTGCGGTGTCGCCGTGGTAGGCCTTCATCAGTGAGAGCATCCGGTGCTTACCGCTCCTGCCGCGCAGCTGATGGAACTGAATGGCCATCTTCATGGCCACCTCCATGCCTACCGAGCCGCTGTCGGAGAAGAACACATGGTTGAGCCCCCTGGGGGTGATGCGTACCAGCTCGCGTGCCAGGCGATCGGCGGGGTCGTGCGTCAGGCCCCCGAGCATCACATGACAGAGGGTATCGGCCTGCTGCTGGATGGCGCTTACCAGCCGCGGATGGCGATAGCCATGAATCATGCACCACCAGGAGCAGGTGGCGTCGAGCAGGGTCTCGCCGCTCTCCAGCCGGAAGCTCGGGCCTTCGCCGCCGACTACCTTGGGTGCCGGTTGCTGGGTCTTGAGATGGGCATAGGGGTGCCAGACGGGGGATGAGTCGAGTGAGCTAGACATCAGCAGGATCCAGGGCCGTTGAGGTCGGGAACGTTGTGAAGGGAAACGACAGACACGCGGAAACTCCGTACATCTCGTTGGAGATGACGGGGTGTTGGCGTTGGATGCTGGGGGGACTACTGGGGGAGAAGATGGTGCGGATGGGGAGACTTGAACTCCCACGCCCTGAGGCACCAGAACCTAAATCTGGCGTGTCTACCAATTCCACCACATCCGCACGGATAGGCTGGCGTGGTATTTTACGGACGCACACGGACAAGTCAATGATCATCGGGCAACTCCAGGTGGTCGGCAGCCGCCGCGGCCAGGGCCGGCGGGTCGCAGGCCGGCAGGTGCGGAACGACACCCAGGCAGGGGGCGTCCAGCGTTCTCGCCAGTGTTGCCAGGTTGTCGCGATAAAGACCTTCGTCGTTGCCGAATGCGGGGTCGACGAGGCTGCCGGCCCAGCCGGCCAGCCGCAGACCATCGGCGCGTATTGCCTCGGCCGTCAATCGTGCGTGACTGATACAGCCTAGCCGGAGGCCAACCACCAGAATCACCGGTAGCGCCAGCTGGGTTGCCAGGCCGGAGAGGTCCTCCCGGGCATTCAGCGGCACCCGCCAGCCACCGGCGCCCTCCAGCAGAGTGAGGTCCCGACCCAGGCCCAGCCCTTCGCGCATGCTCTCGCTCAAGGCGTCAAGCGTGAGCGTGACACCCGCATCTCGAGCGGCGAGGTGAGGCGCTATCGCCGGCGAAAAGGCGTGGGGATTGACCGTGGTATAGGGCACCGCGGGGTGGCTGCAGGCCTGTAATGCCAGGGCGTCGGTATTGCGCAGGCCCGCATCGGTGGGCTCACTGCCTGAGGCGACGGGCTTGAGGCCCAGGGTCGTTAGTCCCTTGCGGCGTGCCAGGGCCAGCAAGCCAGACGTGACCAGGGTCTTGCCGGCGTCGGTATCCGTGCCGGTGACAAGGTAGGCGGCCATATTAGCGTTCGAGCTCCAGCGTCAGTAGGTGATAGGTGACGGGCAGCCCCTCGGGTTCACGCAGGGCTTCGAACCGTTGTGAGGCGTGAACAAGGTCGGCCCGGGTCAAATGGCCCCTGGGGCGTGAGGCCTGGGCACCGATGCCCTTGATGGAGGCCATTACCGCGGTCATGTCGGGATAATGGAATCTTGGCCGACTTACCTCGACCGCGACGCGACGAAAACCCGCCAGGCAGGCGGCCTTGCGATAGTGTTCGGGGCTGCGAAAGTCGAGCAGGGCGGCGTGACGACCGGGCCGCTTCCAGGCGAAGCCCACTTCGCACAGGGTCTCGGGGCCGAGGGTGTTGATCAGGGCGCGACCGCCGGGGCGCAGCGTACGATACAGCTCGGCCATCACGGCGTCGAGGTCGGGGCACCATTGGAGGGCCAGGTTGGAGAACACCAGCTCCAGGCTGGCATCGGGCAGTGGTAGTGCGCCGGCATCAGCGCAGACCCAGTGCACCTTGTCGCCTCGCTCTCGTTGGGCGACTTCCAGCATTCCCGGGGCGATATCGAGGCCAATGACGCGGGCGTCGGGTGCATAATCATCGGCCAGTCGCTGGCTCCAGCTACCCGGGCCGCACCCGAGATCGAGGATTTGCATCGCTCCCCGGGGGAGCCTGGCCCAGAGAGTTTCGCCCATGTCCTGCTGTGCCGCCGCCAGGCGCTCGTAGTCATCGGCGGCGCGTGAAAAGGCATGGGATACACGCTGTTGCCAGCCGCCGGATGCCACCGTGGGAGTCAAGTCTGGTGAATTCATGGCTGGTGAATTCATGGCAGCACCTCGAGATTGGCCGCGCTCCTACTCCCAAGGCACTCCCGGGAGAGTTCAATCAGAGTCGTCACCAGGGTGGCTGGGCGTGACAGCATGGGGCAGTGGCCGGCCCCGTCGATGGTGCGATCGGCATCTTGCCGTCGTGTCGCGGGCAGCAGTGGGTCGTCGGTTCCAGACAGGAGGCGCATCGGGCAGGGTGGCTCGGCCAGGGGGCGACTGTTGTCAAGCTCGGCAAGCCATTGCAGCCCGGCGGCAAGGCTAGTCAAATCGGGGGGAGGGCCCTCCCCGAGCAGGTCGAGAAGGTGTCGGTATGCGTCCCGGGGAGACGCCTCTCCGCGCAGCATCCAGCGTCGAAAATGTGCCAGGGTCGCGTTCGGGTCTCGAGCGAAGGCACGGCGGAAGCGGCCAAGCTCCTGCTGTGTCACCCCCTCTGGGTGGCAAAAGCGTGGGCCCATGCCGATCTGGATCAGCCCCCGGGGCGGGGGAAGCGCAGTCGACGCAAGGCCGAGCAGGGTGGTTGCCAGCATCCCGCCCAGGGACCAGCCAACCCAGACGGCGTCTCGGGGGAGGTCGTCGATAAACGCCCCGGCAAGGGCTTCGAGGTCTGCAGGGTGCTCAAGGGCCGGCTGGGCCCCGTAGCCTGGCCAGTCTGGCGTCTCGATGGTGACCCCGGCCGGCCATATGGGCGCCAGGGGCTGCCAGACTCGCGCATCGATACCCCAGCCGGAAAGTAGCACCAGACGGATCATGCCAGGGGCTCCCCATTGGCCATGAGGCTCCTCTCCTGGCATTCGGCCAGGGCATCGATCAGGGCGTCTATATCATCGTCGGCATGGGCGGCGGAGAGGGTAATACGCAACCGAGCCTTCCCGCGTGGCACGGTCGGCTCGCGAATGGCGCCGACATTGATGCCACGCTCGGCGAGCCGTGTGGCCCAGGCCATGGTCGTTGTGTTGTCGCCGAGCACGATTGGCTGAATCGGTGTGGCGCTGGCCATCAGCGGTAGCCCGAGCTCGCTTGCTGCCGCGCGGAAGCGGGCAATCAGGGCATGCAGACGCGCGCGCCGTTCCGGCTCTTCAGCAAGGATATCCAGGGCTGCCAGGGTGGCGGCTGCCACCCCGGGTGGTTGAGCCGTTGTGTAGATGTAGGGGCGCGCGAATTGGATCAGATGCTCGATCAGTGCCTCGCTCCCCGCGACGAAGGCCCCGGCGGTGCCAAGCCCCTTGCCCAGGGTGCCGACCAGCGCGGCTACCTCATCGACGCCGTAGTTGCGGCCCACGCAGCCGTCGCCTCGCTCGCCCAGCACGCCCATGCCGTGGGCATCGTCGATCATCAGCCAGGCAGCGTGACGACGAGCGGTGGCCGCCAGGCCGGGAATATCGGCCACGTCGCCATCCATGCTGAAGACACCGTCGCTCACCACCAGCCTGGGGTGGTCTGCCGGGCTGCGCGCCAGTAGTCGCTCGAGGTCGGAGAGGTCGGCATGGTGGAAACGACGCGAACAGGCGCCGGCCAGCCTGGCGCCATCCAGCAGTGAGGCGTGGTTGAGGCGGTCCTGAAAGACCCGGGTATGCGGGTCACAGAGCGCCTGAATCACACCCAGGTTGGCCATGTAGCCGGTGGAAAAGAGCAGCGCTCGGGAGCGGCCGGTGAGCTCGGCGATACGACTCTCCAGGGTCTCGTGAACCGCCAGGTGGCCGTTGACCATGTGCGAGGCTCGGGCCCCGCCTCCGTAATGCCGTGCTCCCTCGGCCATGGCCTCGGCCAGGCGCGGGTCCCGAGAGAGGCCCAGGTAGTCATTGCCGGCAAAGTCACGCAGCCGGCTCGCCGGCTGACGTGTCGCGCGGTGTCGCCACAGACCGCTAACGCGGCACGCGCGGGCGCGTTCGGAAAGACGGCTTGGCCAGTCGTGCTGGGTCATGGCTCAACGCTTGTCGCATCGTAGGCCAACTCGCCGACCCGAGCGGCGGCCTGCTGTGCCGACTGCTGGACAAGGTCGGCTTCAACGCTTGCCTGGATCCAGTCGTCGTCGGCGCAGGTTTCCCTGCGCTCCGGATGCAGGCCGAGCCGGGAGAACAGGGCCCTGTCGCGCTCCGCCTGGGGATTGGCGGTGGTCAGAAGTCGATCACCATAGAAGATGGAGTTGGCGCCGGCCAGGAAGGCCAGGGCCTGGGTCGAGTCATCCATCTGCTCGCGTCCGGCGGAGAGGCGCACATGGCTCTGCGGCATCAGGATGCGCGCCACGGCGATGGCTCGAATGAACTCGATGGGGTCGAGATCCTCGACATCTTCCAGAGGGGTGCCGGGGACCTTGATCAACATGTTGATCGGCACCGACTCCGGATGCGGCTCAAGGCGTACCAGCTGCTGGAGCAGGGCGGCTCGGTCGCGGGGAGCCTCACCCATGCCCAGAATCCCCCCCGAGCAGACCTTCATGCCTGCCTCACGGACCTGGGCGAGCGTATCCAGACGCTCTGCATAGGTTCGCGTGGTGATGATCTCCCCGTAGTAGTCGGGAGAGGTATCGAGGTTATGGTTGTAGTAGTCGAGCCCTGCACGGGCGAGCCGCGCGGCCTGGTCGCCATCGATCATTCCCAGGGTCATGCAGGTCTCGAGCCCCAGCGCCTTGACCCGGCGGACCATCTCCAGCACCACCTCGAGATCCTTGTCACGCGGGCTCTTCCAGGCCGCCCCCATGCAGAAGCGACTGGCCCCGGCGGCCTTTGCCGCCTGGGCCTCCTCCACGACCCTCTCGATCTCCAACAGCTTCTCCTTGCCAAGGCCGGTGTTGTAATGGCCGGACTGGGGGCAGTACTTGCAGTCCTCGGGGCAGGCGCCGGTCTTGATCGAGAGCAGGGTGGAGACCTGAACGGCGTTGGGGTCGAAGTGGGCGCGATGCACCTGCTGGGCACGATAGAGCAGGTCATTGAAGGGCAGTGCGAACAGCGCCTCGATCTCATCGAGACGCCAGTCGTGGCGCATCTCGGCCGGTGCGGCTAGGGTCTGGGAATCGGCTGTACAGGCTTGCGACGCTTGAGACATGGGGGGAGACGCCTATGGTCAACTTGGTTCGTAGAGAAAAGTTGACGAACAGCTTACGGGCCGGGTTCGAGATGTCAACCAGAATAAAACTTATGGTTGACAGAGCCCTGCGCCGCGCCCTGCCTGGCCGCTGTGCCTTCTGCCTGGCCCCAACTCTCGATGATCGCCCCTGGTGTCGCGACTGCTTCGAGACACTGCCCTGGAACCTGGCCGCCTGTCCTGTCTGCGCCGAGCCGCAGCCGGTGGCAAGTCAGGGGCGCCGGTGTGGTACTTGCCTGCGACGCGCTCCTGCCTTCGTGCGTGCTCGGGTACCACTGCGCTATAGCGAGGAGGTGGTCTGGCTGGTGCGGCGCTTCAAGTTTCGGGCCTCGCCGAGGGCAGGGATGGTGCTGCTGGCGTTGCTGGAGGCGTCGCTCACCGAGGAGGCGCGGGCCTGGCCCCAGGCACTGGTACCAGTGCCGCTGCATGCCAGCCGTGCCCGTGACCGAGGTTTCGATCAGGCTGAATGGCTGGCGAAGCGCCTGGCCCTGCGACTGAGGGTACCGTTGCATCATGGCACTCGTCTGCGTGATACGCCCAGTCAGCGTGGACTCGATCGCCAACAGCGCCGGACCAACCTGCGGCGCGGATTTAGCGTGGTGGAGCCTCTGCCATCTCGAGTGGTGTTGCTCGACGATGTCATGACCACCGGGGCGACCCTGGAGGCGCTGGCCCTGGCCTGCCTGGCCGCCGGGGCCGAGGAGGTCGAGGCCTGGGCGATAGCCCGCACGCCGCTGGGGGGAAACATGAGTCAGGCCTGGTAGAGTAGGGGTTTTCTGGAGGATGGACCATGGACGCCGATCATCACCCCTTCTCCACGCTGTCGCCGGCTCGGGTCGTGGCGGCCATCGAGTCGCTGGGGTTCTGGCTGCCCGGTGAGCCCTTTGCGCTGAACAGCTACGAGAACCGAGTCTACCTGGTTCATGATGACGAGCGTCGTCGCTGGGTGGCGAAGTTCTATCGACCAGAGCGCTGGAGCGACGCGTGCATTCAGGAAGAGCACGACTTCCTCGCCGAACTCGCGTCAGCAGGCGTGGCGGTGGCCGCACCGTGGCGTGATGAGGATGGCCGCAGCCTGCTGCATGCCGAAGGGTTTCGCTTTGCGCTCTTTCCACAGCACCCCGGCCAGGCCCCGGAGCTGGAGAATCCCGACCATCTGTTTGCCCTGGGCGAGCTGATCGGCAGCGTGCATTCCGTGGGGGAGCGTGCCTCCTTCAGGCAGCGAGGTGTGTTGGACCTGGATGCGATGGTGATCGATGCCCGCGAGCGGGTGCTCGCCGGCCCCTGGCTGGACCAACGACAGCGCCAGGCCTATGAGCGGGTCACGGCGGCACTGCACGAGGCGCTGGTGGAATATCGCTGGAGCCCGGAGCGGCAGATTCGGGTCCACGGTGACTGCCATATCGGGAATATCCTGGGCCGCGACGACCACTTCGCGCTGGTGGACTTCGACGACTGCCTGATGGCCCCGGCAGTGCAGGACCTGTGGATGCTGATCACCGCACAGTCGCCCGAAGAGCGGCATATGCAGCTCTCGGAAGTGATCGAAGGCTATGAGCAGCGGCGTGAGTTCGATCGCCGTGAACTGGCTCTGAGCGAGCCATTACGGACCCTGCGGCTGCTGCGCTACAGCGCCTGGCTGGTATCACGCTGGGAGGATCCGGCCTTTCCGGCGGCCTTCCCCTGGGTGGCCGATAACGGCTACTGGGAGTCGCATATCAGAACGCTGGAGCAGCAGCGCCTGGCGCTGGATAGCGCGCCGCGCTGGCTGGCATAAGGGCAAGGGCCTGGTCCTGTCGCAGGACGACAAGGCCAGGCCCTTGCAAAACCAGGCCCTTGCAAAAAGTAGTGCAGGTCAGGGTTACGAGTCGTCGGGATCGGGCTGATCGGCGGGGATCGGGTTGGCGACACCGCTGCCTTCGGCCTGACGCCGTTCGATATTGAGCTGTTCTGAAGGGTTCTCCTGCTCCTCGATGGCCAGGTCGCTGGCCAGCTGGAGTTCGAAACCGTGCTCCGGAGAGAGCTCGCAGCGGCCATCCTGACAGGCGTCGATGCCGAACTTGCCGTCGCTGCCGTAGGCCGCCGCGGAGATCTCGCCGCTGTAGATATGGCTGTCGCTGCCTTCGGTGTCGATACAGGTGACGCTGGAGGTGGTGATGCGGATGCGCTCACCATCGAGCTGCGCGTCGCCGACCATCACGCAGTAATCGGGCACCTGGTGGCTCCCGCTGCCGTTGGCCACCGGCCGCAGCAGGACGTCGTCATGGCGGGGTGTGTCGGGGTCGAGGCTCAATGACTCGACAACCTGCACTTCCAGGCGAGCATCGGCAGGCAGTTCCAGGGTGGCGGCGAAGGCCAGGGAGGGGGCCAGCAGCAGGCCCAGCAGCAGGGATGTCTTGGTCATGTCGGGCTCTCGCGGAAAGGTCTGCACAGCATGAAAACCTGCATACTATCACAGCCTGATGCATCGACTCATCGACCTTGTCGGGGTGCGGCAGCATGTCGCGAGTCGAGCAGGGGACAGGGACAGCGAGAAAGTGGCGGCGAAGTGCCGAACCAGGAGGGCGGACTGATAGACTATAGGCTCGGGATGTTAGAATCTTGTACATTTTGAAGATTCTGTATATATATTGCATATGAAACGCGGCAACCAGCGACGACTTGACGGAGCCCCCCATGACAGAAGAGCTCGCCAACCACTATCGGCAGATTATCCTTGCGCTAGGCGAGGACCCCGAACGGGAAGGGCTGCGTGATACGCCAAAGCGGGCCGCCAAGGCCATGCAGTTTCTCAACCACGGCTATCTCCAGTCGCTGGAGGAGATCGTCAATGGCGCGGTCTTCGAGTCGGAAACCGACGAGATGGTGCTGGTCAAGGACATCGAGCTCTACTCCATGTGCGAGCACCACCTGCTGCCCTTTATCGGCAAGTGCCATATCGCCTATCTGCCCAATGGCAAGGTGCTGGGCCTCTCCAAGTTTGCGCGTATCGTCGACATGTTTGCTCGGCGCATGCAGATCCAGGAGAGCCTCACCCGGCAGATCGCCGAGGCCGTGCAGGAAGTAACCGGCGCCCGGGGCGTGGCGGTGGTAGTCGAGGCCCGCCACCTGTGCATGATGATGCGTGGCGTCGAGAAGCAGAACTCCAGCATGACCTCTTCGGTGATGCTCGGTGGCTTTCGAGAGAATCAGGCGACCCGCCAGGAGTTTCTGACCCTGATCAACGGGCGCTGAATCGATCCAGGCGCACGACACGGATGTAATTCACAGGTGCACTTATTGAGGAGAGTCGGCCATGCCGCTGCACGCCATCGATGACCAGCACTTCGATCACGGTCTGGCGACCATTCGCATCAAGAACCTTCGCCTGCGCACGCATATCGGCATCAAGGAGGAGGAGATTGCCAACCGCCAGGATGTGGTGATCAATGCGGTAATTCGCTATCGCGCCGACAAGGCAGTGGCGTTCAACCATATCGAGCAGGCGTTGAACTACCGCACCATCACCAAGCAGGTGATCGCCCACGTCGAGGAGAACCGCTTCCTGCTGCTCGAGCGCATGACCCGCGAGGTACTCGACCTGATCATGTCCCACGAACAGGTGCTGACGGCCCAGGTCGAGATCGACAAGCCCCATGCCCTGCGCTTCGCCGACTCGGTTTCCATCACCCTGTCCGAGAGCCGCAAGCCGCGTTGATCTTACCGTGGGAATAAGGTGGCCCCGTCACTTGGAGTGTCGGGGCTTTTGCGCTTAGCATGAGGGCAAACCGGTCAAAGCCGCAATGCGGCAGGAGAACGTCATGGAAGCCCTCAAGGAAACGCAACTCTACTGCCCCTTCGCCTATATCGACGGCAGCTGGGTGGCCGCCGACAGCGGTGAGCAGATTCAGGTGATCAACCCGGCCAACGGCGAGGCCGTAGGCGATGTGCCGCGCCTGGGGCTTGCCGAGACCGAGCGGGCCATCGATGCCGCCAACGTTGCACTGCCGGCCTGGAGGGCGCTGAGTGCCCTGGAGCGCGCCGATATCCTGATGAAGTGGCATGACCTGATGCTGGAGCATCAGAATGACCTGGCAATGATCATGACCCATGAGCAGGGCAAGCCACTCAAGGAGGCCGCCGGGGAGATCGCCTATGCAGCCAGCTTCCTGCGCTGGTTCGCCGAGGAGGCTCGGCGCATCTACGGCGAGACCATTCCGCCTGCCAAGGCCAATCAGCGCATCGTGGTGACCAAGCAACCCGTCGGTGTGGTGGGCGCCATCACCCCCTGGAACTTCCCGGCGGCCATGATTACCCGCAAGGCAGGCGCGGCGTTGGCTGCGGGCTGCACCATCGTCTGCAAGCCAGCCAGCCAGACCCCATTCTCGGCCACCGCGCTGGCGCTGCTGGCCGAGCGCGCCGGCGTGCCACGGGGGGTGTTCAATGTGGTGCCGGGGCGGGCGTCGGAAATTGCCGCGGCCATGACCGAGTCGCCGTTGGTGCGCAAGATCACCTTCACCGGTTCGACCGAGGTGGGGCGCGAGCTGATGGCCAGCGCCGCGCGGCATATCCAGAAGATTTCCCTGGAACTGGGCGGCAATGCGCCCTTTATCGTCTTCGAGGATGCCGATCTGGACGCCGCGGTCGAAGGCGCCATGGCGGCCAAGTTCCGCAATGCCGGCCAGACCTGCGTCTGTACCAACCGATTCCTGGTGCAGTCCAGCGTCGTCAATGCCTTCTGCGAAAAGCTTGCCGTGGCCATGAACAGCGAGCTCAGGGTTGGTGATGGCACCGAACCGGACGTCAATATCGGTCCGCTGATCGACGACAAGGCGGTGGCGAAGGTCAGCGAGCATGTCCAGGACGCCGTGGACAAGGGGGCAGAGCTGCTGCTGGGGGGGCATCCACACCCGCTGGGAGGCAACTTCTTCACGCCAACTCTGATCAGCTTCGCCACCGAGCAGATGCAGGTGGCCCGCGAGGAGACCTTTGGCCCGCTGGCGGCGGTATTCCCCTTCGATGACGAGGAGAGTGCCGTGGAGATGGCCAATGACACCGAGTACGGCCTCGCCGCCTACTTCTACTCCCGCGATCTGGGCCGCGTATGGCGTGTCGCCGACGCCCTGGAGTACGGCATGGTGGGGATCAATACCGGGCTGATCTCCAACGCCGCCGCGCCCTTCGGTGGTGTCAAGGAGTCTGGACTCGGTCGCGAGGGCGGCCACCAGGGGCTGGACGAGTTCCTGGAGACCAAGTACCTCTGCATCGACCTGGGGTAGTAGGGACGAGGTTCGAGGGGCGAGGGATCTCGCCCCTCGCCCCTCGCTTCAGGCGTTAGTGGCGGAAGTGACGCATGCCGGTAAACACCATGGCGATGCCCGCCTCGTTGGCGGCGTCGATCACCTCCTGGTCACGCATGGATCCGCCAGGCTGAATCACCGCGGCGATGCCGGCGGCGGCGGCGGCATCGATGCCATCACGGAACGGGAAGAAGGCATCGCTGGCCATCACCGAGCCGGGCACCGAGAGGCCCTCATCGGCGGCCTTGATGCCGGCGATCTTGGCCGAGTAGACACGGCTCATCTGGCCGGCACCCACGCCGATGGTCTGCCCATCCTTGGCGTAGACGATAGCATTGGACTTGACGTACTTGGCCACCTTCCAGGCGAAGGCCAGATCGCGTAGCTCCTGCTCGGTCGGCACACGCTCACTGACCACGGTGAGCTCATCGCGTCCCACCATGCCGAGGTCACGATCCTGCACCAGCAGGCCACCGGTGACACGCTTGAAGTCATGGGCATGGCCCCGCTCGCCAGGCCAGCTGGCACCCACGTCGAGCAGGCGCACGTTCTGTTTCTCGGCGACGATCCTGGCGGCCTCGCCATCGACTCCGGGGGCGATGATCACCTCGACGAACTGGCGGTCGATGATGGCGCGAGCGGTGTCGGCGTCCAGTGGCACGTTGAACGCAATGATGCCGCCGAAGGCGCTGGTGGGGTCGGTGGCGAAGGCCTTGTCATAGGCTTCCCTCGCGCTGGCGCCTACCGCTACGCCGCAGGGGTTGGCATGCTTGACGATGACACAGGCGGTATCGGTGAAGGCCTTGACGCACTCGAAGGCGGCATCGGTATCGGCGACGTTGTTGAAGGAGAGGGCCTTGCCGTTGAGCTGCACGGCGGTAGCCACGCTGGGTTCACTGGCACCGGCCTCGACGTAGAAGGCCGCCTGC
Organism: Halomonas marinisediminis; assembly: GCF_004347715.1. Lineage (NCBI taxonomy): Bacteria > Pseudomonadati > Pseudomonadota > Gammaproteobacteria > Oceanospirillales > Halomonadaceae > Halomonas > Halomonas marinisediminis. The sequence goes on from NZ_SLTR01000002.1 coordinate 294,081, forward strand.
TGGTGCGGGTTCTCGCCGTAGCGCATGGACTGCTTCTTCTCGAACTGCAGGTTGTAGGTGCGCGGGAAGCCATCCTCACCACCCTGCACCCGCTGACCAAGGTAGTCGGCGATGGCAGCGTCGTAGCCCGCAGTGTGCTCGAAGGCCTTGACGGCCAGGTCGAAACGAGTGGCTTCCGACACCCTGCCATCCTGGGAAGCGATCTCGCCCAGCACTCGGGCATAGTCGGCGGCATCGACCACGATGCTGGTGTGGGCATGGTTCTTGGCGCAGGCGCGCACCATGGTGGGGCCACCGATATCGATGTTCTCGATGGCGTCCGTGAGGGTGCAGTCGGGCTTGGCGACGGTCTGGGCAAAGGGGTAGAGGTTGACCACCACCATATCGATCGGCGTGATGTCATGCTCGGCCATCACCGCGTCGTCCTGACCACGACGGCCGAGGATGCCGCCGTGGATCTTCGGATGCAGGGTCTTGACGCGACCATCCATGATCTCGGGGAAGCCGGTGTGCTCGGACACCTCAATGACCGTGACTCCGTTCTCCTGGAGCAGGCGGAAGGTACCGCCGGTGGAGAGTAGTTCAACGCCGTGCTCGCTGAGTCCACGAGCGAACTCGACGATGCCGGTCTTGTCGGAAACGCTGATCAGGGCACGGCGTACCGGGAGGGAGGAGACTTGGGCCATGGGGTCACTCTCTTGACGTCTAGGGCGATGGATGGGGATGCGAATGGGATGCTGGCGGCGCGTGAAACGCGCCGAGGAGGGCCAGAGGCTCTCCGCTTTATATCAGATCATACTGCTTCAGCTTCTTGCGGAGGGTGCCGCGATTGAGGCCGAGCATTTCGGCGGCGCGGGTCTGGTTGCCTTGGGTATGTTCGAGCACCGAGGCGAGCAGCGGAGCCTCGACCTCGGCCATCACCATGGCATGGAGCCCGGTCACCTCGCCGCCATCCAGGTGGGCGAAATAGCGGCGCATGGAGAGCTCTACCGCTTCACGCAGCGGTGGCTGCCCGTCTGTCGGCGCGGACAGCTCGGTGCTGGCATCATTCGGCGAGCGACCTGTTGCAATCTGTGGGTCGGAGGGAAGGGCTTGACTGGTCATGCGGCTCGTATTCCTTTCGCGGTCGCGCCCTGCTCGTCCGGCGCAGTGGCAGGCGAGGGGGCATGACCAAAGAGGTCGTCGATAAAACGATACTGGTCGGCACGGCTTTCGAGACGGTTGAAGTGTCCCTTCAGCTCACGCCGCTGCGCCTCGGTGAGTCGAGCATCGCCGGCCAGGTACCAGCCAACGTGCTTGCGCGCGATGCGCACCCCCATGGTGTCACCATAGAAGTCATGTAGTGCGACCAGATGGTGGCGGAGCACACTCGCACGTTCGCCATCACTGGGGGGAGGGAGGCAGTCACCGTGACACAAGTAGTGGTTGATTTCACGGAAGATCCAAGGGTTGCCCTGGGCGCCTCGGCCGATCATCACCGCATCAGCGCCAGTATAGTCGAGGACGGCGGCGGCCTTCTCGGGAGAGTCGATATCGCCATTGGCGAAAACCGGGATCTTCACCTCCGCCTTGATGGCGGCAATGGTGTCATACTCGGCATAACCAGCGTAGCGCTGCTGACGATGGCGGCCGTGCACCGCCAGTGCCTGGATGCCGGTCTCTTCGGCCAGGCGCGCTATCCGTAGGCCATTATTGCTTTCGGCGCACCAGCCGGTACGGATCTTCAGCGTGACCGGTATATCCACCGCTGCTACCACCGCCGTCAGGATCTCGGCCACCAGCGCCTCGTCGCGGAGCAGGGCAGAGCCGGCGGCCTTGTTGCAGACCTTCTTGGCCGGGCACCCCATGTTGATATCGATGATCTCGGCGCCCTGGTCAGCATTGAAGCGGGCCGCCTCGGCCAGCATGGCGGCATCGCCGCCGGCGATCTGCACGCTGCGTGGGCCCGGCTCGCCCCGATGGTCCATGCGTAGCCTTGATTTGCGGGTGTGCCACAGGCTCGGGTCGGAGGTCACCATCTCGCCCACCACCATGCCGGCGCCCAGCTGCCGACACAGCTGTCGGAACGGGCGGTCGGTGACGCCGGCCATCGGTGCCAGGATGGTCCGGTTCGGCAGCGTATGGTGGGCGATGCGGGGCAGTGACTGGCTAGCGTCGAACATGGCTCGGAACGATGGCGGCAAGGGGGGCATATCATACGCCCCGCGTCGAGTAGGGTGAAGTGGTGTTGTCGGGCCAGGCTAGCTCGGTCGACGCCCGGTGAGACGAACCCACCCTTCGCGAGTGACCGGCTCATCCATCCGCAGCCCCTGCTCGCGATAGGCCTGAAGCACCTGTTCGGCCTGGCCCTCGAGGATGCCGGAGAGCGCCAGGCGCCCCCCGGGAGCAACATGGCTGGCGATCATAGGCGCCATCTCGACCAGTGGCCCGGCGAGGATATTGGCCACCACCACGGGGAATGTCTCCGCGCCGTCGAGCTGCTCGGGGTAGCAGAGCCGCAGGGCCTGTTCCTGTACCCCGTTACGCTCGGCATTGTCGCGACTCGCCGTCAACGCCTGGGGATCGATGTCGGTCGCCACCGCCTGCCTGGCGCCCAGCTTGAGGGCGGCGATGGCCAGGATACCCGAACCGGTGCCGATATCGAGTACCGTCTGGCCCTCGAGGGCCTCGCAGATGGCGAGAGCGTCGAACCAGGCCAGGCAGAGGGCGGTGGTGGGATGTGTGCCGGTGCCAAAGGCGAGGCCCGGATCGAGATGCAGGTTGACCGCGCCGGGTTCGGGTGGCGTGTGCCAGCTGGGTACGATCCACAGGCGTTCACCCATCTGCAGCGGCACGAAGTCCTCCATCCATTCGCGCTCCCAGTCCCGGTCGGCGACCAGTTCCACCTCGATCTCGGGGCAGGGCTCTTCGGGTTGGGCGACGGCCCAGGCGTGTTGCACCCGCTCGAGCATGGCGTCAACGCCTTCGAGGTCGTCGTACAGTCCGGTGAGCACCGTTTCGTGCCACAGCGGCGTGCTGCCGCGCTCGGGCTCGAAGACTGGATCGTCGTGGGCGTCCTGCAGGGTAATGGCAGTAGCCCCCTCGGCGAGCAGCAGCTCCTCGAGGGTCTCGGCCTGTTCCGGGGCGACATGGGCCTTGAGTTGCAGCCAGGGCATGGTATCTCCGATAAGCGGGGGGAAGCGCAAGCGGGGCGGCCGAGGCCGCCCCGCTAATACCGAAGCCGGGAAGGTTAGAGGCCCAGCTTCTTCTCCAGATAGTGGATATTGACGCCACCCTGTCGGAAGTCGCCATCGCGCACCAGATCCTTGTGAAGATCGGTGTTGGTCTTGATGCCTTCCACCAGCAACTCGTCCAGGGCGACTCGCATGCGGGTCAGTGCGGTTTCACGGTCGCTGCCCCAGGTGATCAGCTTGCCGATCAAGGAGTCGTAGTGGGGCGGCACCGTGTAGCCGGTATAGAGGTGGGAGTCCATGCGCACCCCGATGCCGCCCGGGGGGTGAAAGAGCGTCACCTTGCCGGGGGAGGGGATGAAGGTGCGCGGATCCTCGGCGCAGATGCGACACTCGAAGGCGTGGCCGTTGAGAGTGACATCCTCCTGCCGGATGGAGAGCGGCAGACCGGAGGCGATGCGCAGCTGCTCCCTGATGATATCCACGCCGGTGACCATCTCGGTGATCGGATGCTCTACCTGTACGCGGGTATTCATCTCGATAAAGAAGAACTGGCCATCTTCGTAGAGAAACTCGAAGGTACCGGCGCCGCGATAGCCAATGGTGATGCACGCCTGGCGACACGCCTCGAGTACATCGGCGCGGGCCTTGGGGTCGAGCTTGGGGGCCGGCGCCTCTTCGATCACCTTCTGATGACGGCGCTGCAGCGAGCAGTCGCGGTCATAGAGGTGGATGGCGTTGCCCTGACCGTCGGCCAGCACCTGCACCTCCACATGACGTGGATTCTGCAGGAACTTCTCCATATAGACGGTGCCGTCACCGAAGGCCGAATGCGCCTCGGTGCGGGTCACGGTGACCGCCGAGAGCAGGTGAGCCTCGGTGTGTACCACACGCATGCCGCGACCACCGCCGCCGGCCGCGGCCTTGATGATCACCGGGTAGCCGATGCGGCGTGCGGTGGCCAGAATCTGGCCATCGTCATCCTCGGGCAGCGGGCCATCGGATCCGGGCACGGTAGGAACGCCTGCCTTCTTCATCGACTCTATGGCACTGACCTTGTCGCCCATCAGGCGAATGGTCTCGGCCCTGGGCCCGATGAAGGTGAAACCGGAGCGTTCCACCTGTTCGGCGAAGTTGGCATTCTCGGCGAGGAAGCCGTAACCGGGATGGATGGCGCTGCTGTCGGTAACCTCGGCGGCACTGATCAGTGCCGGAATGTTGAGATAGGACTGGGCCGAGGAGGCCGGCCCTATGCACACGACCTCGTCGGCGAGGCGCACATGCATCAGCTCACGGTCGGCCTTGGAGTGGACCGCCACCGTTCTGATACCCAGCTCCTTGCAGGCACGCAGGATGCGCAGGGCAATCTCGCCGCGGTTGGCTATAAGAACCTTGTCCAGCATGATGGGTCCGCCAGTATCGAGTGAATGACCAGTATCGGATAATTGAAGAGAGGGCGACGCTTAGGCGATCACGACCAGGGGCTGATCGTATTCTACCGGCTCGCCATCCTCGACCAGAATGGCCTCGACCACGCCGTCGCGCTCGGCCTCGATCTGGTTCATCATCTTCATGGCCTCAACGATGCACACCGTCTCGCCCTTCTTGACCTGGGAGCCCACTTCAACGAACGCCTTGGCGCCCGGAGCCGGTGAGCGGTAGAAGGTGCCTACCATGGGTGAGGTGATGGCTTGGCCCTGGAAGCTGGGGCCCTCGGCGGCGGCAGGCTCGGCACTCTCGATGGGTGCCGGTGCGGCGGCGGGAGCCGGGTATGCCGCAGGGGCATAGGCCTCAGGCATGCTTGGCTGCCAGCTCACGCCATTGGGGTGACGGCTGATGCGGACCGACTCCTCGCCCTCCTGGATCTCGATTTCGCTGATGTTCGACTCTTCCAGCAGCTCGATCAGCTTCTTGACCTTGCGGATATCCATGACGTTCGTCCCGATCGGTTGGGTGCGGTGAATGGTCGTTGGCCCGGCGCTGTCAACCCGGTCCAAGTTTCATTAGATCGCGGCAAGATGGCGACTCTTCCGCCTCTAAGGACCATGAAAAGTGGGTAGCGGCGGAGTTTGCCGAAAAACCTGTGCGATGTCCAGCATCGCTGAAAACGCTGTTCGAACAACTGTTTGAGGGCGTCTTCCTGACAGGATTGTCCGGGCTCAGGCGTCACTACCCTTATCGATCCAGTCGCGCACACTATTCAGGTGGCCGGCGAGCTCCCTGGCATTCGGAGCGCCTAGTATGCGTGCCTCGCGGATCTCCTCGCCTGCACGGAAGAATAGCAGGCTCGGCGGGCCAAAGAGCTCGAATCGCTCAAGAAGTTCGCGGCTGGTGGCATCGCTGTCGGTGACATCGACGTTGATGCGCGCGAAGTCCGCGAGCGGCTCCGCGACCCGTGGGTCCGGGTAGACCCGGCGTTCGAGCTGTTTGCAGGAGATGCACCAGTCGGCCGTGAAGTGGACGAAGGCGGCCTGATCATTCGGCACGGCGGCGAGCGCCTGGTGCAGCTGATCGAGCCTGTCCACCGTGATGATCTCTTGTGGCGCGGAGGTGTCGGCGAGGGGTGACGAGTTCGCTTCGCCAGTCAGTGGCGCCAGGGGGCGCAGTGGATCGCTGGCGCCACTGGCCGCACCGAGAACCAGCGCCATGCCCCAGGCGAGCAGCAGCAGCCCTAGCGCTTGACGCGCGCGTGCCCATCCCTGAGGGAGGTTGGTGGAAATAGCGCCCAGCGCCACCGCGGTGCCAACCGCCAGGCCGGCCCACAGCAGTAGCACCAGTGTCGCCGGCAGCAGGCGTTCGACCAGCCAGATTGCCACGCCCAGCAGCAGAATACCGAAGGCAATCTTCACACCATTCATCCAGGCGCCGCTGCGCGGCAGCAGGGTGGTGCCAAAGGTGCCGACCAGCAGCAGAGGGACCCCCATGCCCAGTCCCAGGGCGAGCAGGGCGGCTCCGCCCAACAGCGCATCGCCGGTGGTGGAGATGAAGACCAGCGCGCCTGCCAGCGGCGCCGAGACACAAGGGGAGACCACCAGCACCGATAGCGCCCCGGCCAGTGCCAGGCCGGCAGGGCCGCTCCGCTGGGCGCGGGCCTGCCAGCCATCGATACGCTGGGTCAGTCTGGGCGAGAGACGCAGGTCGAAGGCGCCGAGCATGGCCAGGGCGAAGAGGATAAAGAGAATGGCAAAGGTGATCAGCACCGGTGCCGACTGTAGCCGAGCCTGAAGATTGAGTCCGGCGCCGAACAGTCCCATCAGTACCCCGACCAGCGCGTAGGTGAAGGCCATGCCTGCCACATAGCTGGCGGACAGGGCGAAGGCGCGCGGCCGGCTCGGGTTCTGGCCGACGATGATGGAGGAGAGGATCGGCACCATGGGCAGTACACAGGGCGTGAAGGTGAGCCCCAGGCCGGCCAGGAAGAACAGCGCCAGGGCCAGCGGCAGGCTGGCCTCACTCATCAGCGCCTGAAAGCGGCCATCCTCGCTCTGCGGGGCAGCGGGTAGTGTGGAGCTGGCCGAGCTGGTGTCATCGGCCAAGCTGGTGTTGACGACAGAAGTGTTGTCATTCGTGGCCTGCCAGCCGGCAAAGATTGCCGGTGCCTGTTGTTCGGCGGCATCCAGATCGACATGCTCGGGGGGATAGCAGAGTCCGGCATCGGCACAGCCCTGAAAGGTTACCGTGACCGGTATCACGCCGCTGGCCTCTTCCTCGAAGGGAACCTCGAAGACCAGGGTGTCGCGGAACACATAGGCGTCGCCGAGGAACTCGTCGCTGGTGAAGGTGCCTTCGGGGATCTCGGGATCACCCAGTGCTGCCGCATCGCTCTCTACCGCGAACTGATGGCGATAGAGATAGTGACCCTCAGCAGCTTCCATGCCGATATAGAGAGTCTCGCCATCATGCCAGGCGCTGGGTTGAAAGGCCTCCAGGACCGGCAGAAACTCCGAGTCATCGTTGGAGAACCACTGTGCCTGAGCGACGGTCGGTAGCAGCAACAGCAGTAGCAGGGCGTTCAGGGCGTGGCGTTGAATGCGGATCACGAAAGTCCTGTCCTTGGTTGATAGTGTGGCTGGCGTTCAGACCTCACCTGCCGCACGGGGTTCCGGTGCACCCCCGGGGCAGGGGTAACTCCATCAGGACGCGTTCGCATCAGGAACCTGGTGAGCAGACAGGGGTTAGCTGACCGCGGGTGCTGGTCGGATGCTAGGATAACCCAAGGGGAGGGGGTGTCTTCAGTGAGAGGCGTGGCGAGAGGTGTGCCACGTTGTCGCACATCCCGATGTTTCGTATGGGCATGCTCTTATATTTCGTATAGGCATGCTCTTATGCTTCGTAAAGGAAAGGAACCTGCACATGGCTTGGATGGGCAACCGCGACGCCAAGCGTCGCAAGAAGATGGCAGCGTTGGAGCGACCCGACTACGGCTGGATCTGGAAGCCGCTGCTGGCACTGCTGGTGCTCTATCTGGTGGTGACGCTGGTGCTCGGGGTCTGGTGGAGTCGCACGCCGGCCCCCCATAGCGTCGAGCGGGTGCCCATGGAGCGTCGTGGCGATGCCGGCAGTGAGCCCGCCGCCAGAGGAGCGGTGACGGTGGCTACCCTGGCTTCCATCGTCGAGACGCTTTATGCCAAGCCTGGCGGCTACTTGCGTAACGACCGACTGCCGCCCGGTCTGTGGCTGGACAACATGCCGAGCTGGGAGCAGGGCGTATTGCAGCAGTCGAAGGATCTGGCGCGGGCGCTGCCCTCGATGGACCCAACCGAGGTCGAGTTGCTGGAGGAGGCGGTTCGTGGCCTGGCCGGTGACGGTCTCGACTGGTATCGGCCCGCCACCGAGGACCGCCTGATGTCGGCGGTGACCGCCCTGGACAGCCAGCTGATGGCGTTGAGCGGCATGGAGGCCGAAGGCTTCGTGCCCGGAGCGGGGCTACGTCGCTGGCTGGCCGATGTTCGGGTAAATCTCGACGACCTGTCGTTGCGTCTGGCTTCGGGTGCCGAGGGGCATCAGCTGCTGCAGGAGCTCGCCATCGACAACGAGGCGCTTCCCGAGGGCACCCCCTGGTATCGAGTCGACAACGTCTTCTTCGAGGCACGCGGCGCCGGCTGGGCGCTGGTGCAGATGCTGGAGGGGGTGCAGCGTGATCAGGCCGATGTGCTGGAGGCGGCCGAGGTGGTCGAGCTGTGGGAGCGTCTGCGGGCGGAACTCGCCATGACCCAGCGTCGCCTGTGGAGCCCCGTGGTGATGAGTGGCCGGGGTTTTGGTCCCTTCGCCAATCATACGCTGGTGATGGCACATCACATCAGCCGGGCCCGCGATCTGGTCGAGTCGATCATCACTCGGCTTGCCGAGAGTGCCGAGCAGGTGGTGGTCGGAGAGGAAGTCCAGCCAACACCCGCCAGCGAACCTGACGTACTCGATGTGGCGCCCAACGCCCAGCCTGATCAGGAAGCTACCGACCATCAGGAAGTCGAGCAGGAGACTGAGCAGAAGGCCGAGCAGGGGGCCGAGCAGGGGGCCGAGGCGGATCAGGCGCCCAGTCTGGATGACCAGGTGGAGCCGGTAGCGCAAGAGGATCAAGCTGCCGAGCAGTGAACTGGCCTCCTTGGCTGGGTTTTCAATGCCCATAAACGCAGCGGGCCGCCTCAAGGGGCGGCCCGCTGCGTTTATGCTCGACGCTCACGACCCGGAGCGCAGAGTGTCGGTGTCCTGAGTGGTTTCTCAATCAGGCCTTGTGATAGGCGTCGGAAGCCTTCTCGATGGCCTTGCGCGCCGCCTCGGCACCTTCCCAGGACTCCACCTTGACCCACTTGCCCTTCTCGAGATCCTTGTAGTTCTCGAAGAAGTGGGCGATCTGCTGGCGCAGGAGTTCAGGCAGGTCGGTCACTTCCTGAACGTCGTCATAGAGGCTGGACAGCTTTTGATGGGGCACGCATACCAGCTTGGCATCTTCGCCCGCTTCATCGGTCATGTTGAGGATGCCCACCGGGCGGGCGCGGATGATGCTGCCGGGCTGTACCGGGCAGGGGGTAACCACCAGGGCGTCCAGGGCGTCACCGTCGTCGGCCAGGGTGTGCGGGATGAAGCCGTAGTTGGCCGGGTAGAACATCGGCGTGGCCATGAAGCGGTCTACCAGCAGGGCACCCATGTCCTTGTCGATCTCATACTTGACCGGCGAGTGGTTGGCCGGAATCTCGATCGCTACATAAATGTCGTTCGGGAGTTCCTTGCCGGCGGGGATATTATCGAAGTTCATCGTCGCTTCCTTGGGTAGGTAGAAGAAGGGGTTGGCAGAAGGTCCTGGCGCGTCGTCTGGAAGAAAAATCCGCGAAATTATACGGGCCAGCCTGACTGAATACCAATTCGACATAGGTGCCGGCGCGATTTTCGGTGCTGGCAAGATGCCACTATGGTCATGCTGTTGCACCCGTGCAGGTCTGCGGCGTGTATGATGGCCGCGCATGATTCATCGGGTAAGGAGAGGCGAGTGTCACCCGCACAGCTGTCATTGAGTTTTGGTCAGGCCTTCGTGGCGCCGGATCGCCGGCGACACCGCAGCTCCATGTCGGTAAGCCTACCCGAGCCACCTCTGCTCAACGCCAAGGGCGCCTGTGCGCTGATCAGCGATGCGACCCAGCGCAATCGCATGGCCAAGCAGGCCGGAGATCTCAGTGTACGTAGCTTCCTGAGCGACTACTACTCCACCCCCGATCACTGGGACATCAAGACATCGGCGACCCGTGTGCTGCGTGCGCTCAATGCCTGGACCTATAGCCAGAGTCGCCAGGTAGCGGACGGCAGTTACGTCACTTCTCTGTCGGCCCTCGTGTTGCGCGGCACCGAGGGCCATCTCTTCCATATGGGTGACACCGTGGTGTTTCGGCTGCGCGGGGCAGAGTTCGAGCAGCTGACGCGAGATCATGTCACCGATCTGGGGGGGTATCGCTACCCTTCGCGTGCGCTGGGCATGGATAACAGCATCGACATCGACTATGCGCGCTTTCCGGTCAAGCAGGGAGATATCTTTCTGTTTACCACCCAGGCGGTGCTGGGCACCTTGATGCCATCCGACTATGTGCAGTTGATCCGGCAGGACGCCAGTGATCTGCATGCCGCCTGCGACCGTCTGGCCGAAGCGGCAGTGCAGCGAGCACAGTCCCGCGGTTACGGTGCCGATCAGTTCTGTTTTCAATTGCTACGCATCGATGAGTTGCCCGAGGAGCAGTCGGATAACCCGGCCAAGGTGTATGGCGAGCTACCGATCCCGCCGGAGCTCTCGCCCGGTGACCGTCTCGAGGGCCTGGAGGTGCAGGCCGTGCTGTCGCGTACAGCGCAGTCACGCGTCTATCGAGTGCGTGACCTCCAGAGCGGGCGTGAGATGGTGATGAAGGCGCCGAGTCCCGAGCTCTCCCTTCGTAATATCTATCTGGAGCATTTCCTGCTGCAGCAGTGGGTGGTGGAGCGCGTCAAGTCCCCCTTCGTGGCGCACATCATGGAGCCGTCGCGGCCGCGGCGCTATCTCTACTATCTGATGGCTTATGTCGAGGGCGAGACGCTGGCCGACTGGGCGCGACGCCACCCCCAGGCGAGCCTCGCCCAGCGGCTGGATATCGCCAATCAACTGGGCAAGGCGGTGCAGGCCCTGCATCACCGGGAACTGCTGCACCAGCTGATCCATCCCGGCAATGTGCTGATCGATGCGCATGGCAAGGTGGTGCTGACCGACTTCAGCGCCTGTCGGGCGCGTGACGGATCGGGGCTCAAGGATGCCCACGAACTGCTTCGTCAGGTGGGGCTGACCGAACACAGTGCTCCCGAGTATGCGCTAGGGGACGGGATCGGCCGGCGTAGTGACCAGTACTCCTATGCCTCGACGGTCTACTGGCTGCTGACCGGGGAGTTGCCCTACGCGGTATCGCCCAATCGTCTGCTGCGGCATACCGATCTTGAACAGCTGGCCTATCGCAGCGCACGGCAGCGTAACCCCGAGGTGCCCAAGCCGCTCGACGAGGCATTGCGTCGGGCACTGGATCCCCAGCGCGCGCTCCGCTATCGACGCATGTCGGAGTTTCTGCGTGAGCTGCGCCAGCCTCTCGCCACTCTGCAGCGTGAGCCCACGGCGCGCGGCACCTCGAGGAGAGTCCGGGATGCCGGCCAGTTCTGGCAGGGGGTCGCCGCGATACTGCTGTTGTTGCTGGTGCTTTCCTGGTTGCTGAGATAGGCCTGCGGCCAGGCTCAAGGAACTAGGAACGAGGGGCAAGGAGTTGCCCCTCGTGACTTAAAGCTCGAAATCGGGCAGCTTGCGCTCGACGCGGTGCTTGGCAAGCTTGGCCACCCGGGGCAGGCCGTTATCGAACGGGGGGAAGTCCTCGCCCTGAATCAAGGGCAGCAGGTAGTCACGACAGGCTTGGGTGATGCCTAAGCCATCCTCGCTGATGTAGTCGCGGGGCATGAACTTCTCGCGGTTGGCGATCTCGGCCAGTGGGGCCGGCTCGATATGCCACTGATAGGGTGTACCCGCCGCCCGCTTGATGGCCGGCATCATCGCATTCTTGCCTTCGATGGCCAGCTCCACCGCCGCTTCGCCGACGGCGTAGGCCTGCTCCACGTCAGTTGCGGAGGCCAGGTGGCGGGCGGCGCGCTGCAGATAATCGGCCACCGCCCAGTGGTACTTGTAGCCCAGATCCTGCTTGACCATGCCGGCCAGGGTCGGCGCCACGCCGCCCAGCTGACGATGGCCGAAGGCGTCGGTGTTGCCGGCATCGGCGAGGAAGGTGCCATCCTCGTAGCGGGCCCCCTCGGAGACCACGATCACGCAGTAGCCGTAGGTCTTGACCGCATAATCGACGCGGGCCATCACCGCTTCGCGGTCGAAGGCGATCTCGGGGAAGATCACCAGGTGGGGCGGCTCGCCCTCGCCCTGGCCGGCCAGGGCGCCGGCGGCGGCGATCCATCCTGCATGGCGTCCCATCACCTCGAGCACGAAGACCTTGGTGGAGGTCGCGCACATGGAGGCGATGTCCAGGGAGGCTTCGAGGGTCGAGGTGGCAATATACTTGGCCACGCTGCCGAAGCCTGGCGAGTTGTCGGTGATCGGCAGGTCGTTGTCCACGGTCTTGGGCACGTGGATGGCGGTGAGCGGGTAGCCGAGTTTCTCGGAGAGCTGCGAGACCTTGAGGCAGGTGTCGGCGCTGTCGCCGCCACCGTTGTAGAAGAAATAGCGGATATCGTGGGCGCGGAACACCTCGATCAGCCGCTCGTACTGGGCGCGGTGGGTCTCGATGTCCTTGAGCTTGTAGCGGCAGGAGCCGAACGCGCCGCCCGGGGTGTGGCGCAGCGCGGCGACCGCCTCGTCTGACTCTCGACTGACGTCGATCAGCTCCTCGGTGAGGGCGCCGATGATGCCGTTGTGGCCGGCATAGACCTTGCCGATCTGGTCGGGATGGCGGCGGCAGGCCTCGATCACGCCACAGGCGCTGGCGTTGATCACGGCGGTGACGCCGCCGGACTGGGCGTAGAAGGCGTTATGGGCCATGGGGCTGTTCTGCTCCTGGTCGTCGCTACTGTTGGGATGGAAGGGGTTGAAGGTGGAGGGGATTCTAGCCGAAACCCCCGCGCCCTGCACCCGGGGGAGCTGGAGGGGCTCCGTGGGGGCGTGCTAGTCTCGCCTCTCCTCGCGCCTTGCGGGCGCGGTCACCACCCATGCTGGAGCGAGTCCCATGCACCTTCATATCCTCGGTATCTGTGGCACCTTCATGGGCAGCCTGGCGCTGTTGGCGCGCGAGCTGGGCCACACGGTCAGCGGCTCGGATGCGGGGGTCTATCCCCCCATGAGCACCCAGCTGGAGGAGGCCGGTATCGCCCTGTGCGAAGGGTACTCGCCCGCCAATCTTGAGCCACGTCCCGACCTGGTGGTGATTGGCAATGCGCTGTCGCGAGGCAATCCCGAGGTGGAGGCGGTGCTCGATGCCGACCTTCCCTATGTCTCGGGCCCCCAGTGGCTGGCCGAGCATGTGTTGCCCGGCCGGCGGGTGATCGCCGTGGCCGGCACCCATGGCAAGACCACCACGGCGAGCCTTGTCGCCTGGCTGCTGGAGTCGGCGGGGCTTGCGCCGGGGTTTCTGATCGGCGGTGTGCCGCGCAACTTCGGTGTCTCGGCTCGCCTCGGTGCGGCAGACGCGCCCTTCGTGGTGGAGGCCGATGAGTACGATACCGCCTTCTTCGACAAGCGCTCCAAATTTGTTCATTACCGACCCAATATCGCCGTACTGGGCAATCTGGAGTTTGATCATGCGGATATCTTCGATGATATCGCCGCGATCGAGCGCCAGTTTCATCATCTAGTGCGCACGGTGCCGGGCAATGGCATGTTGCTGGTGGGCGACGGCGAACCGGCCCTGGAGCGGGTGCTGGCCATGGGAGTCTGGAGCCCGGTCGTGCGTATTGGCGAGGCTCCCACCAGCGCCTGGCGGCTCGAGCTCGAACGCGACGACGCCTCCCGCTTTCGGGTCATTCACCAGGATGCCGATGCCAATGAGGATGCGGTGGTCGACTGGTCCCTGACCGGTCTCTACAACGCTCGTAACGCCCAGGCGGCGCTGGCTGCTGCCCATGCCTGTGGGGTAAGCCTGGATCGGGCGGCCGCCGCCCTGGCGCGCTTCGAGTCCCCGCGGCGACGCCAGGAGGTGCGCGGGGAGGTCGCCAATATCCAGGTGATCGATGACTTCGCTCATCACCCCACGGCGATCGCCGGGACGCTGCAGGGGCTGCGCGCCGCCACCGTGCGGGGGCGGCTGCTGGCGGTGATCGAGCCTCGCTCCAATACCATGCGCCTGGGCACTCTGCGAGATCGTCTGGCTTCCAGCGTGTCCGCCGCCGATATCGTCTTCTGGTATCGACCGGAGGGACTGGACTGGCCCCTGGAGCCCATCATCGCCGAGAGCCCGATACCGGCGCGACTCGAACAGGATCTGGCGACCCTGGTGTCGGCACTCGTCGCCGAGGCGAGGCCCTATGACCGCATCGTGGTGATGTCCAACGGCGGTTTCGGCGGTATTCATGAGAAACTGCTGACAGCACTGGAGGCGGCCCATGGCTGAGGAGTTTGCTGCGCCGGTCACGGTGGCGCTGACCGGCGCCTCCGGCGCGCAATACGGTCTGCGCTTGATCGACGCCCTGGTGGCGGCGAATCATGAAGTGTGGGTGATGATCTCCAAGGCGGCCCATCTGGTGATTGCCACCGAGACCGATGTTGAACTGCCTGCCCGCCCCGAACGGCTGGCCGAGACCCTTGTGGCACGTAGCGGGGCACGGCCGGGTCAGATTCGCTGCTTCGGTCGCGAGGACTGGATGGCGCCGGTGGCCTCCGGCTCCGGCGCCCCCTCGGCCATGGTGATCTGTCCCTGCTCGACCGGGACCCTCTCGGCGGTGGCCACGGGGGCCAGCAACAACCTGATCGAGCGGGCCGCCGACGTGGCGCTCAAGGAGAGGCGCACCCTGGTGCTGGTGCCGCGCGAGACGCCGCTCTCGGCGATCCATCTTCAGCACATGCTCGATCTGACCCGTCTGGGCGCGGTGCTGTTGCCGGCCGCGCCGGGGTTCTATCATCGTCCCGAGACGGTGGATGATCTCATCGACTTTATCGTGGCGCGCATCCTCAATCAGCTAGGGATAGAACACCGCTTGATGCCGCGCTGGGGAGAGTCGGGCCACTAGCTGTTTGGCGCTTGGCCGCTCAGCGCTTCACCGCATAAAACAGTGTGACAGGGAGGTCTCGAACATGATCAATCCGGGTTTGCTGTCGGTATTCCTGCCGACCTTCTTTCTGGTCTCCCTGACGCCGGGAATGTGCATGACCCTGGCCATGGTGCTGGGCATGACCCAGGGCGTTCGCCGCAGCCTGTGGATGATGGCCGGAGAGCTGGCCGGGGTGGGGGTGGTGGCCGCTGCGGCCGGCGTCGGCGTGGCGGCCTTGATGCTTCGTCAGCCGGAGCTCTTTGCGCTGTTCAAGTGGCTCGGTGGTGCCTATCTGGCCTACCTGGGCATCATGATGTGGCGCTCCCGTGGACGCATGGCGATCCCCGAGGAGGGGCTGGAGGTAGCGCCCGCGGGGCGCGGTCAGCTGGCCATGCAGGGGTTCGTGACCGCCGTGGCCAATCCCAAGGGGTGGGCCTTCTTCGTGGCGCTGCTGCCCCCCTTTCTCGACGCCGGACGACCGCTGGCCGGCCAGCTCGTCGTGCTGGTGGCGCTGATACTGGTCATCGAGTTTATCTGCCTGCTGCTCTACGCCACCGGTGGCAGCAGACTGCGTCGTCTGCTGGCGCGCGGTGGCAGCGTGCGCCTGCTCAACCGTATCGCCGGCACCCTGATGGTCGGGGTAGGGATATGGTTGGCGCTGGGCTGACCCGGCTGAATGGGGGCTGCATGGGGACTGTCCCCTAACCCCATGAATTTGGGTTCATCGCAGACTAACGTGAAACCTGTAGGTGGGAGGGATGTTCCTCTACCCACTGGGCGATGGCGCCACCCTGTGGGAGGCCGGGTTTCCCGGGCGAAGGCGCCGATAGGCGCCTTGGTGGTGTTGCCCAGTATTGTGCCATTACCGGGAGGCCTCTGGCCTCCATTCGCCCGGCCGAGCCGGCCTCCCACCATGAACCCCGGCTTCCCACGATGAACTCGGCCTCCCAATACTCACTGCCAAACGGATTCACGCCAGCTTGCGATGAACCTGAATTTGACACCGCCTCGCACCTCGCACCTCGCACCTTAAATCGGCGGCAGCCAGGCGATTCGTGCCGCCGCCAGGCCGAGAGAGGCGATGGCTAGGCGGAGCCACGGGCAGGGAGCAAGGGCGGGACGTGCTCGGGCCTGCCAGGAGAGCTGCACCAGGGCGCAGACGACCAACCCCAGCAGGGCACCGCCGACCAGGTCGCTGAACCAGTGCACGCCGATCATCAGCCGTGAAAGCGCCATCAGTGTCACGGCGAGCGTCGCCGCCCAGTAGGCCCAGTGGCGCCAGGCGGGGGCGAGCTCCCGGGCGGCGAAGGCGGCCGCCAGGCCGAACAGCACCACGGCGCCGGAGGTGTGAGCGCTGGGGTAGGAGAAGGAGTCGGCGAGATGGGCCGGGGTATCGGGCCGCGGCCGCGCGAACATTGCCTTGCCCAGGACATTGAGCATTGAGATGCCCAGCAGTCCCGTGATGATATGCCAGAGGGCATCCAGACGTCGTCGCCACAGCAGCCATGCGGCCCAGGGCAGGGCGAGTGCCACCACGCCGAGCAGATCGCCGGCTCGCGCCAGCCCCTGGCCGGCGAGGGTCAGGGTCGGGGTGGCGATCGCCTCGAACAGCATCTGGACCTGACGGTCGATGGGCAGCGGGCCCTGCAGGCCATGCTGCATGACATGCAACGTCCAGCCCGATACCCCGCCCAGCGCCAGAATCAGTAGCAGCAGGCTGCCCAGAGGAACCTCGCCGTCGCTACTCTGGCGCAGCCACAGACCACGCAGTAACGGCTGGCGCCGTACCAGCCCGGCACACAGCCGATAGGCGCGCCCATTTCGGCTCGCGTGGTGGCGCAGCCAGGAGAACGTTACCACCAGCACGAGCAGGATCACGGCCAGCAGCGCCAGCGGTTGGTGAAAGGCTGGAGGCACCTCGATCAGCTGGTCCCACGTCCGTCCCAGAAGATAGCCAGGCAGCACAAAGGCGGGTGCCCACAGGGCGGCGGAGGCCAGGTTGGCCCACAGGAAGGTGCGCGGGGGCATGTGCAGCATGCCGGCGATCAGCGGCACGATAGGTCGAACGGGGCCCACGAAACGCCCCAGAAATACCGACGGTACTCCCTGGCGCTGAAAGAAGCGCGCTCCCCGGGCAAGAAACTCGGGATGGCGTGAGAATGGCCAACACCGGGTCACGCGCTCACGCTGGGTATACCCCAGCACGAAGCTGGCGCTATCGCCGGCAACCGCACCGAGAAAGGCGGCAAGCAGAGGGGCCGGTAGCGCCAGCTCCTGGTGGCCGGCCATGGAGGCCGCGGCGGTGATCAGTAGCACGCCGGGTACCAGAACGCCCACCACGGCCAGTGACTCCAGCATGGCGATAATGGCGATGATCAGCAGCAACATGCCGGGCGAGGGCGTGAGCTGGCCCAGCAACGAAGCAAGGTCCATGACAAGAGGTCTTCCCGTATCGAAGCCGTCAGGGTTCAGCCGTCGGCGAGTCGTCGCGTGGTGGCATCCAGCCGGCGCTTGAGTTCCATGAAGGGTTGCTTGGGAGAGAGGGGGCAGATGGCACCACGTACCTCCACCCCGCCGGTGTCGTGGAGGGTGGCGATCGCCGCGGCCTCCTCGATACGCTGGCGTACCAGCAGAGCCCCGCTCTCGCTGGTGCCGGGCATAACCAGCCAGAAGTCGGCATCGCCGATGCGTCCCAGCATATCATGGTCGCGACTATGCTCTGATACGGTAGCGCAGAAGGTATTGAGCAGAGCCTGCCGGGCAAGCCCGCCGAACTGTTCTCCCGCCATCTCCAGCTGTGGCAGATGCAGCACCGCCACGGCGAGTCGTTGATCGAGAAGATCGGCACGTTCCACCTCGCTCTTCAGTCGTTCGAGCAGTGGTGCCGCCTTCAGGGCGGAACACTCCTGATCACGGGGGTCGGTGACGAGCCAAAGCGCATGCTGATGGCGTATTCCCCAGGGGGCGAGCCCCGTGGCGACCACCAGTGTCAGGTAGGCCAGCGATTCTGGAGAGGGTAGTGCGAGGTTGGCCAGCAGCAGCCAGATCGGTGCCAACACCAGGTTCAACAGGGTCGCCTGGCCAAGCGGCAACAGCAGCAGGGTCAGTACCGGGGGCAGCCCTAGCCACAGCAGCTCCAGGGTGGACTCTTTCGGCAGATGGGTGGCGACCAGCAGGTAGCTGCAGGCCAGTACCAGGTAAGCCGACAGGCGCGCCGTCTCCTGCTCCCCCAGGCGCATCAGGGCAGCGGTCAGCATCAGCGGGGCGAACAGGGCGGGCAGAAGAATTCGCGTGTAGTCACCGATCAGGTAGTGCCAGAGCGCCTGGCCAAAGAGCAGCACGGCACCTAGCGCAAACAGGCACGCCAGCAGGCGCGGCGTATCAGGCGTCAGCATGGATCAGAGTCCCAGGTGTCAAGGTGATGGGCAGCTTCTGACGCTCCAGGGCGCGCAGCTCCTCGGCAAGCGAGCGAGCATGCGGCAGAGCGACCACCCGCGCTCGCTCCACCTCACTCAGGCGCTCCAGCAGCCGCTGGCGACGAGGCGTCGCCAGGGCGGCGTCGCGGCTGATCAGTAGTGCCCCCAGGGTGCGCTTATCGAGTCGATAGCAGTGCTCGAAGCCCCGAGTCATCTCACACAGCTGACGCGCCACGCTCCACAGGTGGCGGCGTCGTGTTCGCAGCAGCACGAGTTCGGCATGGGTACCATCGCGCTGGGCGCGGCCCTGCTCCCGGGCCAGGTCACCGGCCAGTCGGGCGCGGGGCCAGAGTCGCTCTCCCGGCACCAGGCTGACCCGCCCCTTGGCCTGGGCGAACAGCGGGGTCAGCCGTCGTGTGCGGATCAGGCCGAGCAGCAGCATCGGGGCGAGCACCAGACCGGCGGTCATGGCCTGCTCGATGGGAAGCTGCCGCGCCACCCAGGCCAGGGATAGTGATGCCAGCAGGACGTTGATCGCCGCCATCCAGGCCGGCTGAGGCAGAATGATCAAGGCGGCCCAGGCCCAGAGCAGGAAGGGGTAGCGGTCGGCCGAAGACCAGAGCAGGGCGCCGAGCAGCAGGCTGGGCAGAAGCTGCCAGGGAATCAGTGGTGGGCGGCGATGGCTGAACTCCACCAGGGTCGCGCTGATGGCGAGCCAGGCGGCGGCCAGGCCAAGCAGCATGGCCTCCGAGTGGTCGCGGGCATAGGGCACCAACAGCGCCGGAAGCAGCGCCGCCAATAGCAGATTGAGGCGTAGCAGGCTGACTTTGTACTTGTTATGCATGGTGGCTTACTATGACCCCCCTTATCTGCAACGAGCCCATCGTGCGCCAGTATAGCGCCATTGCGGCTCGTTCTGGCCCCGCTTACAGGAGACACCTTCTGGCATGACAGCTCAAGTCCAGCGCGACGGCGCCGCCGCGGCAGGCGCCGCAGAGATCCGCGATATTGATGCCTACATGACCGGCCTTGGAGAGGTGGCACGGCGTGCCGCCGCGAGTCTGCGCCGTACGCCCACTGGACCCAAGAATGCCGCGCTGCTGGCCATGGCCGAGAGGCTGGAGGCATCGCGGGAGGAGATCTTGTCGGCCAATGCCCGTGATCTTGCGCGGGGGCGCGAAACCGGCCTGGACGATGCGCTGCTCGATCGCCTTGCGCTGGACGACCAACGAGTCGATGGCATGATCGAGGGTTTGCGTCAGGTGGCGGCGCTGCCCGACCCGGTGGGAGAGATCGACGGACTAAGAGCGCGTCCCAGCGGTATTCAGGTGGGCCAGATGCGGGTCCCCCTGGGGGTGATCGGCATCATCTACGAGTCACGGCCCAACGTCACCCTCGAGGCGGCCAGTCTGTGTCTCAAGTCGGGCAACGCCGCCATCCTGCGCGGCGGTTCCGAGGCGCGCGACTCCAATGCCGCCATCGCGACCTGTATCCGTGAGGGGCTGACGGCCGCAGGGCTGCCGGAGGGAGCCGTGCAGGTGGTGGCAACCACCGACCGCGCCGCCGTGGGTCGCCTGATCGCCATGCCCGAATTTGTCGATGTGATCATTCCGCGAGGCGGCAAGTCGCTGATCGAGCGCATCTCGCGTGAGGCACGCGTGCCGGTGATCAAGCACCTCGATGGTATCTGTCATGTCTATCTGGATGCCACGGCGGACCCCGACAAGGCGCTGGCGATCGCCGTGAATGCCAAGACTCACCGCTACGGCACCTGCAACACCATGGAGACGTTGCTGGTGGATGCGCCTCTGGCCGCGTCGCTGTTGCCGAAGCTTGCGGCGGCCTACGCCGAACATGGCGTCGAACTGCGGGGTTGCGAGCGCACCCGCGCGATATTGCCGCAGGTCTCGGTGGCCGTTGAAGAGGATTGGCAGACCGAGTATCTGGCCCCGGTGCTGGCGATTCGCGTGGTCGATGGCATCGATGCCGCCATGGCACATATCGAGTGCTACAGCTCTCATCACACCGATGCCATCGTCACCGAATCCTGGAGTCTTGCACGGCGGTTCCTGGCCGAGGTCGACTCCAGTTCGGTAATGATCAATGCCTCGACCCGCTTCGCCGATGGCTTCGAGTACGGCCTGGGTGCCGAGATTGGCATCTCGACCGACAAGTTGCACGCCCGCGGGCCAGTGGGCCTGGAGGGCCTCACCACACGCAAGTATGTGGTACTGGGCGATGGCCAGGTCCGCCAGTGAGGGAGCGGCAACGCCTGGGGCAGGGAGGTCGCCCGGCGCGCATCGCCATGCTGGGTGGCACCTTCGACCCGGTACATCTGGGGCATCTACGCAGCGCCGTCGAGCTGCGAGAGGCACTGGCGCTCGATTGCGTCCACCTGATCCCCGCCAAGGCGCCGCCGCTGCGCGGTGAACCCAGCGTCTCGCCTGCCGAGCGCCTGGCACTGCTGCGCCTGGGGATCGGCGATACCCCGGGGCTGGTCGCCGACGACCGCGAACTATGGCGCGAGGGCCCCTCCTACAGCGCCGATACGCTGGCGTCACTGCGAGAAGAGCTGGGCAGCGAGGCGCGACTCGTCATGGCGCTGGGTCATGATGCCTTCCTGCGCCTGGCCGATTGGCATGCGCCACAGCGGCTGTTCGAGCTGGCCCACCTGGTGGTGGTAGACCGCCCCGATCATCAGGCGGCGCTGCCGGTCGCGCTGCGTGACCTGGTCGCCGGGCGCGAAAGCGACGATGTCGACGCCCTGATGGCGCGTCCCGCCGGCGGTCTGCTTCGCCTGCGGCTGCCATCCCGAATGGCGATCTCGGCAACGGAGCTGCGTCGACGCCTCGCCAGAGGACTCAGCGTTCGCTATCTGCTGCCCGAGGCGGTAGAGGCACACATCATGGACCACAACCTCTATCGTCGGTCTTGACGATATGTCGACCAGGTGGAAAAGCCCCGGACTCAGTTGAGGGGGCCTCGACTGAACGAAACCTGTCAGACGAAGGTCAAGGCGTTACAATGGTCATTCAACGACAGCCCACAGAAGACCCTATGCATAACGATGCTCTCAAGACTCTAGCGGTGGATGCGCTGGAAGAACTCAAGGCCAAGGATATTGTTCAGCTGGATGTTTCGCGGCTTACCAGCGTGACGGATCTGATGATCATCGCCAGCGGTACCTCCACCCGTCATGTAGCCGCGCTGGCACAGCGAGTGGTGGAGCGTGCCAAGGAGCAGGGCCTGCAGCCCCGCGGTGTCGAGGGGGAAGCCGGTGCCGACTGGGTACTGGTCGATCTGGGTAGCCTGGTGGTGCACGTGATGCTGCCCGAGACCCGCCAATTGTATGATCTGGAGCGACTCTGGGCCGACCTGCCCAGCGACCTGGAGCGTGAAAGCGAGCTTTCGGGTACATGAAGGTACGGCTTTTGGCGGTGGGTACGCGCATGCCCGCCTGGGTGACCGAAGGTGTCGAAGAGTACCGCAAGCGCCTGCCTCGCGATTTTGCCCTGCAGGTGGAGGAGATCCCTCCCGGACAGCGCGGCAAGAATGCCGATCTTGCGCGCGCCATGGCGAGCGAGGCCGAGCGGATCCGGGCCAAGCTGCGTGGCGATGAGCATGTGGTCGCCCTGGAGGTGGGTGGCAAGGCATGGAGCACCGAACGCCTGGCCGAACAGGCCGAGGCCTGGCGACTGGCGGGACGTGATGTTGCCCTGCTGGTCGGTGGGCCCGAGGGGCTGGCACCGGAGCTCTCCGCCGCGGCCGACCAGCGCTGGTCACTGTCGCCGCTGACCCTGCCTCACCCCCTGGTGCGTATCCTGCTGGCCGAGCAGCTCTACCGCGCCTGGACGCTGATGGTTGGCCATCCCTACCATCGCTGAGTCGTCGACTCGCCCACCGGACACTCCATGCGCAAGCGGTCACGTCAAAATCTCAAGAGCCCCGAACAGGAGCTGCGCATCTTTCGGGTGCGTGCGCTGCTTGCGCTGCTGGTGGTGTTTGCCCTGACCGGCCTGCTGATGGGCCGGCTGGCCTATCTTCAGATCGTGCAGCACGAGGTCTACACCACTCGCTCCGAGAAGAATCGAGTGCGGGTCGAGCCACTGCCACCCACGCGCGGCTTGATCTACGACCGCAACGGTGAGCTGCTGGCCGAGAACCGGCCGACCTATAACCTCACCCTGGTGCGTGAACGGGTCGAGGATCTCGACGCCACCCTGAATCGTCTGGTGGAGATTCTCGAGCTGCCCCCTGAAGAGGTAGAGGCCTTTCGTGTGCGCTCGCGCCAGCGTCAGCGGCCTTTCCAGCCGGCGCTGCTGATGAGCGACCTCGACGAGGGGCAGATCGCGCGGCTGGCGGTCAATCGCCACCTGCTGCCGGGGGTCGAGGTGGAAGCGCAGCTGCTTCGCTACTACCCCGATGCCGAGGTAATGGCCCATGCCCTGGGCTATGTGGGACGCATCAATGCCGAGGAGCTCGCGCGCCTGGATACAGGGCGCTATGCGGGGACCCATTTTATCGGCAAGACCGGCGTCGAGCGCTTCTACGAGGACGAGCTGCATGGCGAGTCCGGCCTGCGCAAGGTGGAGACCAATGCCAGGGGCCGAGTGCTCCGCGAGCTCGGGCGCACCGACCCCACGCCCGGCAAGGACCTGACCCTGACGCTGGACAAGAAGCTCCAGCATCTGGCCTACGATCTGCTTGATGGTCGGCGAGGTGCCATCGTCGCCATCGAGCCCGCCACCGGAGGAATCCTGGCGATGGTCTCGGCGCCAGGCTACGACACCAATCAGTTCGTTACCGGCATCGATGTGGCCTCGTACCGTGGATTGCAGGAAGATCTGGATCTGCCGCTCTACAATCGAGCGATCCGCGGTCACTACCCTCCCGGCTCCACCATCAAGCCATTCCTGGCCCTGGCGGGCCTTGTCGAAGGCGTGATCACGCCCGAAGATACCATCTACGATCCTGGCTATTTTCAGCTGCCCAACGACAAGCGGCGCTATCGAAACTGGCTGCGCTGGGGGCATGGCCGGGTCGATCTCGAACGCTCCATCGCCGTCTCCAACAACACCTACTACTATACCCTGGCGCACGAGCTGGGCATCGACCGCATTCATGCCAACATGACCAACTTCGGTTTCGGCACACGGGTCGGCCACGACATCTTCGGCGAGAGCCGTGCCCTGATGCCATCCCGGGAGTGGAAGCGCGAGCGTTACAATCAACCCTGGTACCCCGGAGAGACGCTGTCGGTGGGGATCGGTCAGGGCTATTGGCAGATCACGCCGCTGCAGCTGGCAACGGCCACCGCGGTGCTGGCCAATCGTGGTACCTGGGTCAAGCCGCGCCTGGCCATGCGCCTCGGCGATGAGGCACTGCCGACCCCCCTGGCGGATACCCCCCAGGATATCGAGTTGGCCAACGAGGGGTGGTGGGATCGTGTCTTCTCCGGCATGGAGAAGGTGATCTCCGGTCGTGAAGGAACCGCGCGACGCACGGGGGTAGGGCTCGAGTATCGCATGGGGGGCAAGTCGGGCACCGCTCAGGTCTTCTCGCTGGGACAGGACCAGAAATATAACGCCGATGAACTGGCCGAGCGGCTGCGTGACCACGCTCTCTTCATGGCCTTCGCGCCGATTGAGTCACCCCGGATCGCGGTGGCGGTGATCGTCGAAAACGCCGGTGGTGGCAGCACGCATGCGGCCCACCTGGCCCGAGCGATGACCGATGCCTGGCTGCTGGACGACAAGCAGCCCGATGCAGAGCAGATCCGTGAGGAGATGGAGGAAGAATGAGCGTTCGGCGGAGTACTGATCCATGGCGTTGAGTGGATTGTCGCGTCACTGGCGGCCCCACCCGGTCAAGGCGTCGGCCAGTGGTATGGCGCGTCGACGCGGCTTCTGGGAGCGGGTGCACCTGGATCCCTGGCTGCTCGGCATGCTGCTGGTACTGATGGGAGCCGGCCTGGTCGTGATGTACAGCGCCAGTGGTCAGCGTATCGATACCGTGATCTCCCAGGGTGTCCGTTTCGGCGTGGCGCTGGGGGTAATGGTGGTGATCGCCCAGTTCAGCTCGGCGACCCTGATGCGCTGGGCGCTGCCGGCCTATCTGCTCGGCGTGGTGATGCTGATAGCGGTAGAGCTGGTCGGAGATACCGGCATGGGGGCCCAGCGCTGGCTGGTGGTGCCGGGCGTGATCCGCTTCCAGCCCTCCGAGCTGATGAAACTGGCGATGCCGCTGATGGTGGCCGCCTACCTGAGTCGACGTGAACTGCCGCCCAGGCTGGGGGATCTTGCGGTATGTGCACTGATCATCGGGGCACCGGTGGTGCTGATCGCCAAGCAGCCCGATCTGGGGACGTCGCTGCTGGTGGCGACCGCGGCGATCTTCGTGGTGCTGCTGGCGGGGCTCTCCTGGCGCATCATCGGGCTACTCACCGCCCTGGCCGCGGCGGCGCTGCCACTCCTGTGGATGAACATGCACGACTATCAGCGCCGGCGCGTGCTGACCTTTCTCGACCCCAACAGCGATCCGCTGGGAGCCGGCTGGAACATCATCCAGTCCACCACCGCCATCGGCAGTGGTGGCGTGTTGGGCAAGGGCTGGCTGGAGGGCACCCAGTCCCAGCTCGAATTCCTGCCAGAGCGACATACCGACTTTATCGTCGCGGTGTTGGGTGAGGAGTTCGGCCTGGTGGGCATGCTGACCTTCCTGCTGCTCTATCTGCTGATCGTCTGCCGCGGACTGTGGCTCGCTGCCGAGGCCCAGGAGACCTTCGGGCGCCTGTTGGCCGGCAGCATCATCCTGACCTTCTTTATCTATGTATTCGTCAATATCGGCATGGTCAGCGGCATCCTGCCGGTGGTCGGTGTGCCGCTGCCGCTGGTCAGCTATGGCGGCACCTCCAGCGTGACCTTGATGGCCGGTTTCGGTATTCTCATGGCCATTCATGCCCACCGCCGGCTGCTGCCTCGCTGACCGCGGTAGGGTCTGGCATCGACAGGGGAGAGCGTACATGACGTCGTCATGGATTCATGGAAGGAAGAGGCGCCTGGCGACGGTGGCCTGTGCCGCCTTGCTGGCCAGCTCGACGCTGGCGGCACAGGAGCTTTCGCCCACACAGCATTTTTCGCCCACTCAGCATGGCGGTGCCCGGCAGCTGGTCGATGAGCTGGCCGATGACGGAATCGAGCGTGCCTGGCTGGAGAGTGCCATGCAGCAGGCACGTTATCGCCAGGAGGTTCTCGACGCCATGTCGGGCGCCGCCGAGCGGCGCCTGCGCTGGGACGAGTATCGGGCGATCTTCCTGGATGACGAGCGCATCGAGGCCGGCGCTGCCTTTATCGAGGCGCACCCGGAGGCCTTCGCCCGCGCCGAGGCGACCTATGGGGTTCCCGAGGAGATCATCGCCGCCATTCTCGGCGTCGAGACCCGCTACGGGCGCATCACCGGCCGGCACCCTGTGCTCGACTCCCTGGCGACCCTGGCCTTCCACCATCCACGACGCGGCGACTTCTTCCGCGGCGAACTGGCGGCTTTCCTGGAGATCGCCTACCAGCAGCAGGTTGCGCCGAACGAGCCCCAGGGCTCCTATGCCGGTGCCATGGGCTATCCGCAGTTCATCCCCACCAGCTATCGCGCCTATGCCGTCGACTTCGATGGCGATGGCCTGCGTGATCTCTGGAACAACCCGGTGGATGCCATCGGCAGCGTGGCCAACTACTTCGCCGAACACGGCTGGCAGGCCGGCGAGCCGGTCCTGTATCAGGCCTCGGGTCCCGCACGGCCACCCGAGGAGATCGACTTCAATCGCGCGGCGCGGCGCCCCGCGGCAAGTGTGCAAACGCTGCGTGAGGCCGGCATCGAGGTTCCCGCGGCATTGCCCGATGAGCAGCTTCTGCTGCCGGTGGCGCTGGAGGAGGGGGAAGGCAACTGGCGCTATGTGCTGGGAGACGTCAACTTCTACGTGATTACCCGCTACAACCACAGTCATCTTTACGCCATGGCGGTGATGGAGCTGGCCGAGGCCATCGCGAAGGCGCGTGACCTCGAGGGCGGCTGGCACCTGGCGGTGGATATCGATGACGAGGAGGCGCGTCGATGAGGCTACGCTGGTTGGGCATCGCCCTCGCCGCCACCCTGGTCGGTTGTGCCGGCGGCGGTGGAGCCAAGCCGGGCGGTTCGGGACAGGCCGATACGATATCCCAGGTTGGGCGATATGCCATGTCCGGCGATGCCTATCCCGAGGAGCCGCCGGATGTCAGTCGAGTCGCCGATGCGCAGCCGCGCCATGAGCCCCGCTCACGAGGCGGCAATCGGCCCACCTACCAGGTGTGGGGCAAGACCTATCACGTGCTGCCCGATGCCAGCGGCTACGTGAAGCAGGGGACGGCCTCCTGGTATGGGAAGAAGTTCCACGGTTACGCCACCTCCAATGGCGAGATCTACGACATGTACAAGATGTCGGCGGCCCATCGCTCACTGCCGCTGCCGACCTTTGCCCGGGTCACCAGTCTGGACAACGGCCGCTCGGTGATCGTCAGGGTCAATGACCGTGGCCCCTTCCATAGTGACCGCGAGATCGACCTCTCCTATGCCGCGGCGGCGCGCCTGGACATTCTCGACAACGGCACTGGCCGGGTGCGGGTCGAGGCCATCGACGTCGATCGCTGGCTGGCCGAGAACGGTAGCGGCAGGGCGGGTGAGAGTGGCACCGTCGAGCGCCAGGACGTCGTCCAGGCGGGGACGTCACCGACGGCCCCGGTGTCTGACCAGACGCCTGTCACGCGGGCCCAGGCACCGGAGGGTCGCCCCCTGGAGAGTAGTTCCCTGGATGGCGATGGCCGCACCACGGAACGCCCGCTCTATCTTCAGGTGGCCGCGCTGGGTTCTGCCAGCAATGCCCGGGCGCTGCGTGCCCGGCTCGAGCGCGAGCTGACGCAGCCGGTGCGTGTGGCAGGGGGCTCGGGGGTCCATCGCGTGCAGGTGGGTCCCATTACGCGTGCCGCCCAGCTCGAGCCGCTGCGCCAGGCGCTGCGGCGTGCCGGCTTCGGCGATAGCTTTATCGTCAAGGGGGCCGAGTGATCGGTCTCCACTCCCTTTTCCAGAATGACCTGACGAGAGTCACCCCATGAAAGAGCTGTTCTTCCTACGATGTGGTCGTCGGCTGGCCGTGCTGCTGGCCAGCCTGACACTGTTTATCATCGCCCCTGCCATGGCCCAGGAGGTCCCGGTCCCTCGGCCACAGACGCTGATACCCGCAGCGCCCCAGCTGGCGGCGAGCAGCTGGATCCTGATGGATGCCGACAGCGGCCGCGTCCTGGCCGAGCATAACGCCGACGAGCGCCTGCCGCCGGCCAGCCTCACCAAGTTGATGACCGCCTATCTGGTCGAGCGCGAACTCGATCGTGGCAACATCAGCATGGAGGACCGGGTGCCGGTCAGCGAGAACGCCTGGCGCACCGGGGGATCGAAGATGTTTATCGAGGTGGGTACCGAGGTCTCCATCCGCGACCTGCTCTACGGCATCATCATCCAGTCGGGCAATGACGCCAGCGTGGCCGTCGCCGAGTATCTGGCAGGCGGCGAAGCGCCCTTTGCAGACCTGATGAACCAACACGCCGATCGCCTGGGGATGATCAATACCAGTTTCCGTAACGCCACCGGTCTCCCGGCCGAGGACCACTACTCCACGGCCCGGGATCTGGCCCGTCTCTCGCGCCATATCATTGAAGACTATCCGGAACACTACAAGATCTACGCCGAGAAGTACTTCACCTACAGCGACATCCGTCAGCCCAACCGTAATCGTCTGTTGTGGCGTGATCCCAGCGTCGATGGCCTCAAGACCGGGCATACCGAGGAGGCGGGCTACTGCCTGGTCGCCTCGGCCAAGCGTGACGACATGCGCCTGATCTCGGTGGTGATGGGTACCAACTCCGAGGAGGCGCGTGCCCAGGAGACACAGAAGCTGATCAGCTATGGTTTCCGCTACTTCGAGACCCTCAAGCTCTACGATCGCGGTTCGGTGCTGAATACCCCGCGCGTATGGGGCGGGGAGATCAATGAGCTGCGTGTCGGCGTCGACAGCGACGTGGTGATGACCGTGCCGCGGGCGAGAAACGATGAGCTTACCGCCAAGCTGGATATCCAGGCCGATATCGAGGCGCCGGTCCAGCAGGGCGACCGGGTCGGTACCCTGGAGGTGCGTCTGGGTGACGAGCTGGTCGGCGAGCGTCCCCTGGTGGCCCTGGAGACGGTCGAGGAGGGTGGCTTCATCAAGAAGCTGATCGACCAGGTGCAGCGCTTCTTCTCCAACCTGATCGGTGGCTGGTTCGGCTGATCACTCGTGTTGCCCAGCCCAGTCGACGTGGAGCAAGCCCAGGGGGCTTGCTCCACGTCGTTTATGCAGGGCTATCGGATATATGTAGCCCATAGCTCGGGGCTGATCTGGCGACAAGCCCCGGAGCGCCGGACCGTCAAGGAGGCGCTGTGAACCCCTCCCTGGGCGCTACCGACGCCCTGCTTCGCTCTCGCATCCTGCTCCGCTTGCAGGACCGGTGCTGGCCATCCATGGCCAGCCCGTTCGAAGCCATGCTTCTCACCCCTGGCGTAGGACCTCCTTTACGGCTTGTCCCCAGCGCCCCTCGGCTCCTGCAATTGCAATTGCCCTGTTAGCTTGGACCTAGTATTGGTCACCCGGACAGGGCTTGAGTAAAATGGTCGCCTATTCTCGACTCTCTGGAACTCGCATGAACGACAAGTCACTGCGCGATCTGCGTCGCCCCAGCCAGCCGGTCTCCGGCAAGCCACCCAAGATCACCTTTCCATGCGACTACTCGGTGAAGGTCGTCGGGGATGCCGCCGATGACTTCGCGGCGGTGGTGTGTCAGATCACCTGCCGTCATGACCCCGAATTCGACGCCACCAGCGTGCAGGTGATCGACAGCCGCAATGGCCGCTTTCAGTCGGTTCGGCTCACCATCATCGCCACCAGCGAGGCTCAGCTGAAGGCGTTGTTCGAGGAGCTCAAGGCGACCGGCCGCGTGCATATGGTGGTGTGATGAGCGATCAAGTCGCGCATCCGCCGATCGAACTGCATCGCCTGGGTCGTCGTCCCTACGAGCCCGTCTGGAGCGCAATGCGCGAGCTGACCGACCAGCGCGATGCCGCCACGCCGGATCAGTTCTGGCTGGTCGAGCACGATCCCGTCTTCACTCAGGGCAAGGCGGGCAAGCCCGAGCATCTGCTGCTGCCTGGTGATATCCCGGTCGTGCAGACCGACCGTGGTGGTCAGGTGACCTACCACGGCCCGGGCCAGGTGGTGCTCTACCCCTTGATCGATGTGCGCCGGGCCGGGCTGGGTGTACGGGACCTGGTCACCGCCCTGGAAGACGCGGTGATCGCCATGCTCGCCGAGTATGGGGTCGAGGCGCGGGCGCGCCCCGATGCTCCCGGCGTCTATTTGGAGCAGCCGGGTATGGGGGAGGCCAAGATCGCCTCGCTGGGCTTGCGCATTCGCCGCGGTGGCAGCTTCCATGGCGTGGCGCTCAATATCGACGGCGATCTGTCACCGTTTCAGCGCATCAACCCCTGTGGCTATGCCGGCATGCGGATGACGCGCCTGGCCGACCTGGTCGATGAGTGCCCCGGTGTGGAGGCGGCGGGTGAGCACCTGGCACACTGCCTGGCACGGCAGCTGGGGCGGGAGCTTCAAAACGACGAGGGGTAAGGGCGAAGGCCAGGGCTATCGCAGTTGCCGGAATCAAGGGGCGCTGGGGACAAGCCGAAGAGGAGGTCCGAAGACCAGGGACGGCTGAGGTAGCGTACAGGGAGGTATTAACAGCGCCTCCTCGTCGGTCCGGCGCTCCGGGGCTTGTCCCCAGATCAGCCCCGGGCTACCGAACTGCCAGACTATCTGCGGAAGCCCTGGGGCGAGGATGTGTTATCCCACGTTGATCGCGTCGATGCGGTTGGCATCCGGCGCCTGGCCGGGAACCTCGGCGGGCGCCGCCAGCCCCAGGTTGTTCTTCTCGAACACCCGATCGGCGCGATAGCTGGAGCGCACCAGCGGCCCCGCTGCCACCTCCATAAAGCCCTTCTCGAGCCCCAGGCGACGATAGCGGTCGAACTCCTCGGGGCTGACCCAACGCTCCACCGGCAGGTGGTTGCGGGTTGGGCGCAGGTACTGGCCCAGGGTGACGATATCCACGCCGATGGCGCGCAGGTCGTCGAAGGTGGCCAGGATCTCCTCGTCGCTCTCGCCCAGGCCCAGCATCAGACTGGTCTTGGTCAGCACGCGAGGATTGTGAGCCTTGGCGTGAGCCAGCACGTCCAGCGTCTTGCGGTAGCCGGCGCGAGGGTCGCGCACCCGCTCGGTGAGACGTTCCACGGTCTCGACGTTCTGGGCGAACACCTCGAGGCCAGAGTCGACGACCCGCTCGATGGCGGCGTGAACCCCGTCGAAGTCGGGGGTCAAGGCCTCGACCACCACCTCGGGGGTGTTGGTCTTGATGGCCTGGATGCAGGCGGCGTAGTGAGTGGCGCCGCCATCGTCGAGGTCGTCACGATCCACCGAGGTCAACACCACGTAGCGCAGCCCCATCAGCTCCACCGACTTGGCGGTGTTGGACGGCTCCTCGTCGTCCAGCCAGCCGCCAGGGTTGCCGGTGTCCACGGCGCAGAAGCGGCAGGCGCGGGTGCACACGGAACCCATCAGCATGATGGTGGCGGTGCCGTTGCTCCAGCACTCCCCCATATTGGGGCAGTGGGATTCGGCACACACCGTGCTCAGGCGATGTTCGTTGACGTTGCGCTTGACGGCCTCGAAGCGTTCGCCGCCGGGAATCTGGGCGCGCAGCCACTTCGGCTTGCGGCCTGTTGCCACGCCGCCCTCATCGTGCTCGCCCTGCTCGCGGCGTTGCTTGATGCCGTCCTTGATGGCGGCAAAACCGTGCTCGGTGCGAAATTTCTGGCCGCTGGAGATGGTGGTTTTCGGGGTGCTGTCGCTCATAGGGTGTGAACCCCTCCGCTCGGCGTCTGTTGGGCTGGCGTGGCCGCGGTGTCCCGCTGCGGGCTTGGCCCGGTCTGGCCCGCCTAGGCGCAATTGGGTGGCTGATAACGGCTGACAATTTACCATAGCTGAGCGCTTGCGGCATGGTATTGAGACTGGTGTGGCATGCTACCGCAGCCGCGTTGCTCCGTCGCTAACCAGCCGAGACTCGTCGTCGACACTCAATTGCGTTATATTGCAGTGCAACAAGTGCCGACCGAACGGCACGTCGTCCATTCCATTCCCTGACCGCCAACCCCAGGAGGTCACATGATGACCCTTCCGATACCCTCGGCGCCGGCCGAAACGCTCTCCCTGGTCGATCCATTCGGCTTCGGGCGTGCCGCCGGCCGCTACTGGCTCGATGCGTTCGAGCGCGGAGTGCTGTTCCTGGACGTGATGCGCCAGCGTGGCAATCAATACCTCGAACATATCGAGCAGACCAACCTCAGCGTGCTGGGCTTCGAGTCCGAAGTGCTGATGGATGGTCGCGACCTGCCTCGCCCGGTCAACTACGAGCTCCTGCGTATCGTGCCCCCCGCGGGGCAGCCCACGGATCTGCAGATGCGTCCCTTCGTGGTGGTGGACCCGCGCGCCGGTCACGGCCCGGGCATCGGTGGCTTCAAGCCCGATAGCGAGATCGGCGTGGCGCTGCGCGCCGGCCACCCCTGCTACTTTATCGGTTTCCTGCCCTATCCGGTGCCCGGCCAGCAGGTCGAGGACGTGGTGGAGGCGGAGATCGCCTTCCTGCGCCATATCAATGAGCGCCATGCCGAGCTCTCCGAGAAGCCCATGGTGGTGGGCAACTGTCAGGCAGGCTGGCAATTGATGATGGCCGCCTCCCTGGAGCCCGATCTATTCGGTCCGATTCTGACGGCCGGTGCGCCGCTCTCCTACTGGGCGGGCGAGCGCGGCAAGGCCCCCATGCGCTACTCCGGCGGCATGGCCGGGGGCAGCTGGATGACCTCGCTGCTCAGCGACCTGGGCAACGGTCAGTTCGATGGTGCCTGGCTGGTGCAGAACTTCGAGAACCTCAACCCGGCCAATACCTTCTGGTCGAAGCAGTATCGTCTCTATTCCCAGGTGGATAGCGAGGCCGAGCGCTATCTCGAGTTCGAGCGCTGGTGGGGTGGCCATGTGGTGCTGGGTGGCGACGAGATCCAGTATATCGTCGATAACCTGTTTATCGGCAACCGGCTCTCCACCGCCCAGCTGGTGACCTCCGATGGCCGCCGTATCGATCTGCGCAACCTACGTTCGCCGGTCGTGGTGTTCTGCTCCCAGGGTGACGACATCACCCCTCCGCCACAGGCGCTGGGTTGGATACGCGACCTCTACGAGGGGAGTGACGATATCCTCGCCAATGAGCAGACCATCGTCTACTGCATTCACGACACCACCGGCCACCTCGGCATCTTCGTGTCCGGCAGCGTATCGCGCAAGGAGCACACCGAGTTCACCGCCAACATGGACTATATCGATGTGCTGCCCCCTGGCCTCTACGAGACCACGGTCACCGAGGCCGAGGAGCGCGACGATAGCGAGTTGATCGAGCGCGACTATCTGCTCGAGTTCATGCCCCGCAGTGTGGAGGAGCTCGATGAGGTGGTGAAGCCGAGCCTCGAGGACGACACCCGTTTCGCGACCGTGGCGCGGATCTCGGAGATCAATCTGGGTCTCTATCGGCTCTTCGTTCAGCCCTGGGTGCGTGCCATGGCAACGCCCGAGTCGGCCCACTGGATGCGTCGGCTGCACCCCAGCCGCCTGGGCTATCGACTGCTCTCGGATCGCAATCCGTTGATGGCCTCGATTCCCGTCCTGGCCGAGCACATCCGCGCCGATCGCCACCCCCTGGAGGAGGCCAATCTCTTGCGGGTGGTGGAGTCGATCGCCTCGGATCAGATCACGCGCAGTCTCAATGCCTGGCGTGATCTTCGCGATGGCAGTGTCGAGCGGCTGTTCCTGGATATCTATGGCCAGCCGCTGCTGCAGGCGCTGGTCGGGCTGGGAGGGGATGCTCATGTCCATCGTCGTCGCCCCGGCGCCGAACCGGAGCATCGTCGCTTCGTCGAGCGCCGGCGTGCCGAGCTTGTCGAGCGTCTTGCCGAGGGTGGCAGTCACGAGGCGGTGGTCCGCGCCCTGATCTACGTGCTGGGAGGGGCACCCTCCACCGACGAGCGCAACTTCAAGCGCCTGCGGGCCTCCCACGCCGAGCTCGAGCCGAAGCTCTCGCTGGCCGACTTCAAGTGTCTGATGCGAGAGCAGTTCTTTATCCTAAAGCTGGACCGGGAGGGAGCGATCGAAGCGTTGCCGAGGCTGCTCGATGGACAGAGCGGCGAGCAGATCGCGGCGTATCTCGACCATATCGAGCATGTGCTGGCGGCCAGTGGCGAGCTTTCTGAAGCATCGGCGGAGCGCATGGCGCGAGTAAGGGAGCTCTTCGAGCGCGCCATCGACCATGCCCCACGGATCGAGGCGGAGTCCCGTGCCGAGGCCGAAGCCTGGCTGGGCGAGCAGGCCCAGGCCCAGCACCTGGCCTACCGTGAGCTGAAGGAGGTCATGGAGGCCCAGGCCGAAGCGGCCAAGCCAGAAGCCGCCAAGCCAGAAGCGGCCAAGCCAGAAGCCGCCAAGCCAGAAGCCGCCAAGCCAGAAGCCGCCAAGCCAGAAGCCACCAAGCCAGAAGCCGCCAAGCCCGAAACGGCCAAGCCCGAAGTCGCCAAGCCCGAAACGGCCAAGCCGGCTGGCAAGCAGGCGCCTTCACAGCGACGTGGCAGCGCTACCCGCCGCAAGCCGAAAGGTGGGAAGGGGTCGCGCTGATCGGTGACCCTGCCACACTCAATGCCCCCGTTGCCTTCTGCAACGGGGGCATTGTGGCTTCTGGAGAGGCTTGCCCGAGCCGGATCTGCGGTCTAGGGTCAGAGTGCGGCTCCGGTGTGCCACTGGCGTGATGCCTGGTGCTGGGGTAGGGTAAGCGCATTTTTCAAACGCCCAGGTAGGGCGGCAGGAATTCGCCAGGCACGGCACCGCGCCCGTGTCACCGACACTGAGTGGAGCACTATGGGCAAGTCACTGGTCATCGTCGAGTCGCCGGCCAAGGCGAAGACGATCAACAAGTATCTCGGCAGCGACTTCATCGTGAAGTCGAGCGTAGGTCATATCCGCGATCTGCCGACCAGCGGCTCGGGCAAGACCTCCTCCGATCCCAAGGAGCGTGCTCGTCAGGCCGCGGCCACTCGCAAGATGTCGCCGGAAGAGAAGGCAGAGCATCGGCGTCGGAAGGCCCAGGCTCAGCTGATTCGCCGCATGGGGATCGACCCCGAGGATGGCTGGAAGGCCAACTACGAGATACTGCCCGGCAAGGAGAAGGTCGTTGCCGAGCTCAAGAAGCTCGCCGAAAAGGCCGATGCCGTCTATCTCGCCACCGACCTTGACCGCGAGGGTGAGGCGATCGCCTGGCACCTGCGCGAGACCATCGGCGGCGACGCTGCACGCTACAAGCGAGTGGTCTTCAACGAGATCACCAAGAACGCCATCCAGGAGGCGTTCGAGGACCCCGGCACCCTCAATATCCCGCGGGTCGAGGCCCAGCAGGCGCGGCGCTTCCTGGATCGGGTGGTGGGCTTCATGCTCTCGCCGCTGCTGTGGGCCAAGGTGGCGCGCGGGCTCTCGGCGGGGCGCGTGCAGTCGGTGGCCATGCGGCTGATCGTCGAACGCGAACGCGAGATCCGCGCCTTCGTGCCCGAGGAGTTCTGGGACGTTCATGCCGACCTGATGGCCGACAGCGGCGAGTCGGTGCGCTTCGAGCTGGTGCGCCAGAACGGCAAGGCCTTCCGGCCCACCTCCGAGGCCGAGACCCTGGAGCGCATCGCGGCGCTGCGCAAGGCGTCGCTTGTCATCACCGCCCGGGACGACAAGCCGACCCGCTCGAAACCCAACGCCCCCTTTATCACCTCGACCCTGCAGCAGGCCGCCAGCGGCCGCCTGGGCTTCTCGGTCAAGAAGACCATGACCCTGGCCCAGCGCCTCTACGAGGCGGGCTATATCACCTATATGCGTACCGATTCCACCAATCTCTCGAAGGATGCCGTGGAGAGTGCGCGTGACTTTATCGGCAGCGAGTTTGGTTCCCGCTACCTGCCGGAGTCGCCGCTTCGCTACTCCAGCAAGGAGGGGGCCCAGGAGGCCCACGAGGCGATCCGACCCTCCGAGGTAGGCCGGCGTGCCACCGACCTGTCCGGCATGGAGCGTGATGCCGAGCGCCTCTACGAGCTGATCTGGCGTCAGTTCGTGGCCTGCCAGATGACGCCGGCCGAGTACCTCTCCAGCGTCCTGACCGTGGAGGCCGACGGCTACGAGCTGCGTGCCAAGGGACGGGTGCTGAAGTTCGACGGCTACACGCGAGTCATGAAGCCCATGGGCCGCAAGGAGGAGGACCAGTCACTGCCGGACCTCGCCCAGGGTACCGCCATGAGCCTGGAGGCGCTCGATCCCCGCCAGCACTTCACCAAGCCCCCGGCGCGCTACACCGAGGCGAGCCTGGTCAAGGAGCTCGAGAAGCGCGGCATCGGCCGGCCCTCCACCTATGCCGCCATCATCTCCACCATTCAGGATCGTGGCTACGTCAAGTTGGAGAACCGTCGCTTCTATGCCGAGAAGCTGGGCGATATCGTGACCGAGCGCCTCAAGGAGTCCTTTCCCGACCTGATGGACTACTCCTTCACCGCGCGCATGGAGGACGGCCTCGACGAGGTGGCCGAGGGCGAGCGCAACTGGCAGGCACTGCTCGATGCCTTCTATGCCGAGTTCAAGAAGGAGCTGCAGGCCGCGGAGAGCGAGGAGGGCATGCGCCCCAACCAGCCGGTGCCGACCGATATCGACTGTCCCAGCTGTGGGCGCAAGATGCAGATCCGCACGGCGTCCACCGGAGTCTTCCTGGGCTGCTCCGGCTATAACCTGCCGCCCAAGGAGCGCTGCAAGACCACCATCGACCTGCTGCCCGGGGAAGAGGCGGTGGCCGCCGATGCCGACGAGGCCGCCGAGACCGATGCCCTGCGTGCCAAGCATCGCTGTGCGAAGTGCGGCACCGCCATGGACAGCTACCTGATCGACGAGACGCGCAAGCTGCATATCTGCGGCAACAGCCCGGATTGTGACGGCTACGAGATCGAGCAGGGCAAGTTCCGCATCAAGGGCTACGATGGACCCACCATCGAGTGCGACAAGTGCGGCAGCGAGATGCAGCTCAAGAGCGGACGCTTCGGCAAGTACTTCGGCTGTACCAACAGCGAGTGCAAGAACACCCGCAAGCTGTTGCGAAGCGGCGAGGTGGCACCGCCCAAGATGGACCCCATCGACATGCCGGAGCTGGCCTGCCAGAAGGTCGAAGATCACTATGTGCTGCGCGACGGCGCCAGTGGCCTGTTCCTGGCCGCCAGCAAGTTCCCCAAGAACCGTGAGACCCGGCCGCCGCTGGTCAAGGAGCTCAAGGCTCACGCCGAGGAGCTGCCCGACAAGTACCGCTACCTGCTCGATGCCCCGAGCGAGGACCCCGATGGTCGTCCCGCCCAGATCCGCTTCTCGCGCAAGACCAGGGAGCAGTTCGTGATGAGCGACGAAAACGGCAAGGCCACCGGCTGGAAGGCGACCTATGACGGCAGCAAGTGGCAGGTGGAGGACAAGCGCAAGTGACCCCTCGCGCACGCACCAATCAGCTGCTCTACCAGGCCGAACTGCTGTTGCAGGTTCCCGCCGGCGATGACGAGCACACCGAGGCCCGGCGCATGGCGGCAGAGGAGGGCGCCCTGGCGCTGACCGAACTGGCGCTTCAGGCGCTGCTGCGCGAGGTGACCGAACATGCCCGCCTCTCCAACCATGACTGGCGCGAGCTGCTCGGCCCCGAGGGGGCCGGCATCGCCGAGCTGCAGCGGCTGCGCGAGCTGGCTGCCCGCGAGGGCAGCTGGCTTCACTGGCTGATCGCCAGGCTTGCGGCGCTGCATGGCGATGAGGGGGCCGCCCGCCGTGGCCATGGCGGCACTGGCCTGATCGCCGTGGGTGGCGCCGCCCAACTGGGGCAGGCGCTCGATGACTGCCTGCGTCAGGCCAAGGCCGAGATCGCCGCGCTCCGCCAGACTAGCCAGGAGTGGTAGGCCGGGTGGAGCGCCTGGCCATCTTCGTCGACGTTCAGAACGTCTACTACACCTGCCGCCAGGCCTTCGGCCGCCATTTCGACTACAACGCCTTCTGGGCCCGCTTCGCCGCGGGCCACGAGATAGTGGTGGCCAACGCCTACGCGGTGGAGCGCGGCGATCCTCGCCAGCAGCGCTTCCAGACGATCCTGCGTGCCATCGGCTTCAACGTGAAGCTCAAGCCCTTTATCCAGCGCCGCGATGGCTCGGCCAAGGGGGACTGGGATGTCGGGATCACTCTCGATGCCATGGAAGCGGGGCCGCTGGTCGATCATGTGGTGCTGGTCTCCGGCGACGGCGACTTCGACCTGCTGGTGAGCCGGCTGCGTGACCGTTACGGGGTGAGGGTCACGGTCGTCGGGGTATCCTCCCTCAGCGCCGACTCCCTGGTGCGCGAGGCCAGCGACTTCGTGCCCATCGAAGGCGCGCTGTTGCTCTGATCCTCGTCGCTAGCCATGGCAACCATTGGCGCACGCTACATCACCGTTCGTTGATGCCCGGCAAGGCGCCGCTCCACCAGCTTGGCTACGCTTGAGATATCAGCCCATCGTCACGCGGCTGCCACGGCTGACCATCACGAGCCGTCCGAGAGAGGAGTACGCCATGCGATTTCATCAGGTGAAGGAGCTGGTCGACTGGGCGGTCGACTTTCATCGACGCCTCGGCGAGCAGTACACGGCACTGGCCCAGGGCGAGGTGAGCGAGCGCGTGAAGATGGCCCTGGAGTACCTGGCCGAGCATGAAGAGAAGATGCAGCGCGAGCTCGAGGAGTATCGCCAGGAGGATCAACGCGGCGTGCTCGATGCCTGGTTCGATGACCCGAGTGACTTTCCGCACCCCCCCATGCTGGAGCGCCTGCCCAAAAGCCTCGACTGCAGCAGTGTGCAGAGCGTGCTCGCCACGGCATTGACCGCGCATCGTACCCTGCAGGACCTCTATGAGCATCGAGCCGAGGGTGCTGTCGGTCGCGATGAGCACGCCTTCTTCGCGGCGCTCTCCCGCGGCCACGAGGCAGAGGTGCGGCGTGTGGCGCGTGATATGCAGCGACTCGAGGACTACTGAGGAGAAGTGGCCATGAACGACCAGATTCTTTCGCCCAAGATGCTCGGCTACTGGAGCGATGAGGATATCGCCCAGGCCACGGACGAACCGGGGATCTACTGCATCTATCGTGCGGCCGAAGACCCGGAGACCGGCAACATGGAGGTGCAGGAGCTGCTCTATGTCGGCGAAAGCGGCAGCGCGCGTTACGGTATCCAGCACGGCGAGGCTCGCCCACGCTGGGAGGCGCACCTGCAGCCCGGCGAGGCGCTCTGGTACTCCATCGGTCCCTGTGGCAGGGCCAACCGCGAGCGTCTCATGGCGGCCCTGATCCATGCCCACAAGCCGCGTTATAACAACGATAGCCCCTATCTGGAGCGCTTCCCCTTCGACCGCACCACCGTGCATCTCTACGGCCAGAAGGACAAGCTACAGGCCATCTTCACCGTCGAACGCCAGGAGTGAACGTACTCCCTGGCGGGGGATAGGTGGCGGGGGAAGGGGGGAGCTTGCCGAGAGTCACCGTGGGAGGGCGGCTTTGCCGCGCGAAGGCGCCGACAGGTGCCCAGGCGATGTCACTGACGTTGTGCTTGTCGCCGGGGAGTCCTTCGGCCTCCATTCGCCCGGGGGACCCGGCCTCCCACAGCAAACCGGCGAAGGCGCCGACAGGCGCCCCGAATCGAGAGTCTCTGTGGGAGGGCGGCTTTGCCGCGCGAAGGCGCCGACAGGTGCCCAGGCGATGTCACTGACGTTGTG